>JAKOXM010000617.1 GCA_029781095.1 Bacteroidota bacterium | reverse complement strand
CGGCGGACTGGTTTCCACCTATCTGCACGATTCGGTGAAGGCGGGCGACACCCTGGAGCTCGCCGCGCCCGACGGCCGTTTTCACGCGACACTCAATCCCGAAAAACGCCGCACATACTATATTTTCGGCGCGGGCAGTGGCATCACGCCCTTGATGTCGATCATAAAAACCACGCTCGAATCAGAGCCGATGAGCGCTATCTTTCTACTTTATGGAAGCCGCAGCGAAGAGGATATCATTTTCCGCGATGCGCTGGACCGCCTGTCGGAGCGCTATACCGGGCAGTTGCATGTGGAGCATATCCTGAGCCGCCCCAAAAAGGAATCTTCCGGCAACGGCCTGTTCGGGATGTTCAAAAAATCGACGATCAACTGGAACGGCAAAACCGGGCGCATCACCCAAAAAGCGGCGATTGAATTCCTTGACGAAAACATGGCGCATGGCCCCGAAGACGATTGCCTGTATTTCATCTGTGGCCCCGGCAACATGGCAGACACGGTGAAAGGCGCCTTGCTGGGCCGCGGCATTCAGGCCAAACAGATTCATACCGAGCACTTTGTCAACGCCAACCACATACCCGGCGAATTTCAGCCCGGCGCCTCCGCCGGAGGAGAAAAACGCATGATCGTGCACCTGCAGGGCAAACGAATCGAACTGCCCGTACCCGCCGGCGCCACCATACTCGATGTGCTGGTGAAAGAACGCTACGACCCGCCCTACTCCTGCACGGCGGGCGCCTGCTCCACCTGTATGGCCAAACTGCTGAGCGGAAAAGTACACATGGAAGCCTGCTACGCCCTCGACGACGAAGAAGTGAAAGCAGGCTACATACTCACCTGCCAGTCGAAACCCGAGACGGATGTGGTGGAGTTGACATACGATATGTAACGCCAACCTCCGGTTGGCATTCCCTACGATCAGGCCAACCGGAGGTTGGCGTTACAGCTCCCGCTCCAAAAACTCGCCGGTCCAGCTTCCCTTCACCTTGCTCACCTGCTCGGGCGTACCCGCGCATACGATCGTACCTCCGCGCGCACCGCCTTCAGGGCCGATATCCACGATGTAATCGGCCATTTTGATCACGTCGAGGTTGTGTTCGATGACGATCACCGTGTTGCCTTTTTCCACGAGGCGGTTGAGCACGGTGAGCAGCTGCCTGATATCTTCAAAATGAAGGCCGGTAGTGGGTTCGTCGAGGATGTAGATGGTGCGACCGGTATCCTTTTTGGAAAGTTCTTCGGATAGTTTTACGCGCTGCGCTTCCCCGCCGGAAAGGGTGGTGGCCTGCTGGCCAAGTGTGATATAGCCGAGGCCAACCTCCTGCAAGGTCTTGATTTTGCGGTAGATGGACGGGATGGGCTGGAAAAATTCGGCCGCTTCGCTGATCGTCATGTCGAGCACATCGCTGATGCTTTTGCCCTTGTAAAGGATCTCCAGCGTCTCGCGGTTGTAGCGTCGACCCTGGCAGCGTTCGCAGTGTACCTGCACGTCGGGCAGGAAGTTCATTTCGATGGTGCGCAGGCCGGCGCCTTCGCAAACTTCGCAGCGCCCTCCTTTTACGTTGAAGGAAAACCGGCCGGAGTTATAGCCCCTGATCTTCGCTTCGGGTGTGTCGGCAAAGAGCTTGCGTATGTCGCCAAACACGTTGGTGTAGGTAGCGGGGTTGCTGCGCGGCGTGCGCCCGATGGGACTTTGGTCGATTTCGATGACCTTGTCGAGGAATTCCAGCCCCTTCACCGCTGCGTGCGGAAGCGGGCGTTTCAGGCTGTTGTAAAAATGTTGTTGCAGAATGGGATAAAGTGTTTCATTGATGAGCGAGCTTTTCCCGGAACCGCTCACGCCGGTGACACAGATAAACGTACCCAGCGGCAGCCGCAGATTGACGTTCCGGAGGTTGTGGCCGGTGCAGCCGTCCAGTTCGAACCATTTTCCGCTTCCTTTCCGGCGGACCTTGGGCACGTCAAGTTTTACACGGCCTGCCAGGTAATCGCTGGTGGTGGTGGGTTTTTTGAGAAATTCGGCGGGGGTGCCGATATCCACGATCTCGCCGCCGTGCTTGCCCGCGCCGGGGCCGAGATCGATGAGGTAGTCCGATTCGAGCATGATGTCGCGGTCGTGCTCCACTACGAGCACAGTATTGCCGATATCGCGCAGGTTCTTGAGCGCTTCGATGAGGCGGCGGTTGTCGCGCTGGTGCAGGCCGATGCTGGGCTCGTCGAGGATGTAGGTAATGCCGGTCAGTTGCGAGCCGATCTGGGTAGCGAGACGGATGCGCTGGCTTTCGCCGCCGGAGAGCGTCCGGGCCGGCCGGTTGAGCGCCAGGTAATCGAGGCCTACTTTTAGCAGAAATTTGAGGCGAAACCGTATCTCTTTCAAAACATCCTTCGCAATGGCGCGCTGGCGTTCGCTCATGTCGCTGTCGGCGCTTTCCAGGGCGGTATGAAGTTCGGAAAGGTCCATGTTTGCCAGTTCGGCGATATTGTAGGAACCGATCTTGAACCAAAGGCTTTCCTTTTTCAGGCGGGTTCCGTTGCACTCCGGGCAGGTGGCCACCGTCATAAAATCTTCGGCCCACTGGCGTATTTTTTCGCTGGTGGTATCACTGTACCAGCGTTTTAGCATATTCACCAGTCCGTCGTAGGCGAGGTTGTACGACCATTCGTCGCCGCCCCAGCTGATATCGATTTTTAGCTCTTCGTCACCGCCGTACAGGAGGGTTTGCAAAGCAGGCTCGGGAATGTCTTTGACAGGGGTGCTGAACGAAAACTTGTGTTTTTTCGCCAGTTCGCGCAATTGCTTGAACATCATGTTCTCCCGCACTTCGCCCAGGGGCACAATTCCTGCTTCATTGATGCTTTTGGTATTGTCCGGTATGACCCGGGCGAGGTCTACTTCGTGCATTTCGCCAAGGCCTTTGCAATGCGGGCACATGCCGTACGGAGAATTGAAAGAAAACGTATTGGGAGACGGCTCTTCGTAAGAAATGCCTGAATCCGGGCACATGAGGTTGCGGGAATAGACGGCATTTGACCCCGGGCTTTCACCCGACGCAGGGGAAGAGGCCCCGTTTGCTTTCACATCGGAAGGCTCGTCGAGGTCAATTACCTGGAGCATCCCGTCGCCGAGGCGCATGGCCATCCGGACGCTTTCGGCCAGTCGTTCGCCCCGGTCATCGCCGATTTTCAGACGATCCACCACGATTTCGATGTCGTGGATTTTATAACGATCCACCTGCATGCCGGGCGTTACATCGACGATCTCGCCGTCCACCCTGACTTTTGTGTAGCCTTGTTTGCGGATTTGTTCGAACAATTCCCGGTAGTGCCCTTTCCGGGAACGCACGACGGGCGCCAGGATACCGATACGGCGGCTTGAAAAACGCTCCTGGATATTCTGGATGATCTGTTCTTCGGTGTATTTCACCATTTTTTTGGCGGTTACCCAGGAGTACGCCTCCCCCGCCCGGGCGAAGAGCAGACGCAGGAAATCATAAACTTCCGTTACCGTTCCGACCGTGGAACGCGGATTGCGGCCGGTGGTTTTTTGTTCGATACTGATGACGGGGCTGAGGCCGGTTATCTGTTCCACATCGGGACGCTCCATTTCGCCGATAAACTGACGGGCATAACTGCTGAGCGTTTCCATAAAACGGCGCTGACCTTCGGCATATATCGTATCAAATGCCAGGGAACTCTTGCCCGAGCCACTCACGCCGGTGACCACTACAAGCCGGTTGCGGGGTATCCGCACGTCTACATTTTTCAGGTTGTGCACCCGGGCTCCGATGACCTCTATAAACTGCTGGTTTGCAGAAGTAGTGACCTGTTCGGCAGCTGAATCCTGTTCCGGGCTTGCCGCGCCGTTGATCGCGGCCTTTTCTATTTTTGATTTTGCCATTTCGAGGAAAAACAAAGGGTAGTGCGGTAGGTTTTGGGGGAAACGCAAAAATAGTTATAATCGACGCCTTGTAAAAGCATTTTTAAAACAAAAAGTTTTTCAGGCAAACGTCATAAATATGACAAGGCTGTGTTTTTTGCCGTTCCGCTTATTAAAATTACCTTAGAACAATTACAAACCAATTGATACACATTACATTTGCGTGGAAAAGCCACATGAAAGCGCTTTGAGCCTTCCCGAACTGAACAACACGGGAAGGCTCGTTTTTTCAAGAGTTTTCTTCAAAGCGCGTTAATCCGGTCCGCCTCGGCAACGGCAAAACGAAAAACCAGGCTTACCTGATGGTTGACTTGACAAGATTCATCGAACACACGATCCTTAAACCGGACACGACTATTAAAGATGTGCGTCGCATTTGCGAAGAAGCGCAGCAATACAAGTTTGCCGGTGTTTGCGTACCGCCGCTTTACGTACGTGACGCCTGCCGCGTTTTGGGGGAAGACAGGCGGGTACGGGTTGTGACGGTGGTCGGTTTTCCGATGGGTTATACGGCTATTCCCGCCAAGAGCGAAGAGATCAAACGCGCCATCGACGAGGGAGCCGACGATATTGACGCAGTCATAAACATCGCCGCTGTGAAAAGTGAAAACTGGAATCATGTGGAACGCGACATCGAGGCAATCGCCCGGGCGACACACATGCGCGGACGCACCTTGAAACTTATTCTGGAATGCGGGTTGCTGGATGAAGCGGAAATAAGGAAACTCTCCGACATAGCGAAGGCTGCCGAGGTAAAATGGTTAAAAACCGGCACGGGATTTCACAATAAACCCGCAACTGCAGACATGGTCCGCCTGCTCCGTACCATTGCCCCCGAAACAATGCGGATCAAAGCGGCCGGTGGCATCCGAAACACCCGCGACGCAGAAGCCATCATTGCCGCAGGCGCCGACCGCATCGGGGCTTCCGCCTCGCTGGAAATCATCGGAGTCAAATCTGCGTAAATCTCTCCGAAGCCTTTCATCACTCAACATATCGATTATGGATACTTTGTCAAACAATAAAATCCGGTTTGTCCACAAAGTAATTCTCCTTTTACTCCTCTTCCGGGGGTTTGACGCTGCTCTTTTTGCACAGGAGGTTCAAATCAACGAAGATCCGCGTGTCAGTCAGCTGTTCCGGGCCTGGACGAATGACAATCGCTCCAACCCGCATATTGAGGGCTGGCGCGTACAGATAATGGCTACTTCCGACCGTCAGCAGGTAGAAGAAGCGCGCAACAGATTTCGCATTGCGCATCCCGATGTGCCGGCCGACTGGATTCAGGAAAAACCGTATTACAAACTTAGAATTGGCGCCTTTCGGAATAAATTGGACGCTATGGCGTTTATTGCCACATTGACCGATTACCCGGGCGCCTATCCGGCCAAGGATGCCAATATCCATCCGCGCGACTTTCTGGAATAAATTTTTCAGGATTCGTGTAAAATGAGCGCTTTTAATTACCGATTTCGTCTGAACTTTGGGGTTTGTTGAGGAGAGTTAAAATGGCAACATCAAAACAGTCTGCATTTCAATTCGGCGAGCTGGACAAAATAACCGTTTGGCTGTACGTTGCCCTGGTCTTCATCGGCCTGGGAATGATTTTTTCCGTTAATTATGATCCGGCCGCCGACACCTTCAGTTTTCTCGACCTTAAAAACAACGTAGGCAAACAGCTCTTTTTTGTCGTCATCTGTTTCGTCATGCTGTTTGTGATTTCGATGACCGACTGGACGTTCTGGCGAACGTATGCCCTCATCATTTATATTATCACACTGGTAATTCTGCCCGGAACACTGATTTTCGGGCGGGAAATCAACGGCGCTTACGCCTGGTATCAGTTTGGCGGATTTTCTTTCCAGCCATCCGAACTGGCCAAGTTCGGCACCTGCCTTGCCATGTCGGGCTACCTGAGTTCTACCGGAGTGAACCTGAACGAATGGCGAAGCCGGTTCATCGCGATCGGGATTTTCCTTTTGCCTGCAGCCATCATACTCGGTCAAAAAGATACCGGATCTGCATTGGTGTTTTTTTCGCTGGCGCTTGTGCTGTACCGCGAAGGCCTGGGTGCCATCTGGTACATACTCGGATTCGGCGCGGCAGCATGCGTTATTCTGGGTCTTGCAGCCAGCCCGCCCTTCGTGGTTGCGTTTTTTTTCGTGATCTTCAACTTTTATCTGATCTCGCGCTTTCGCGAAAGAACACGCCCCTGGTGGATCGCATGGCTTGTGACAATAATACTGACGATTGCATGGACAACCGTATCGGATTGGGCAATGCAGTGGGCTAAAATTGATCCGCAGAAAATTCCTTTCCCGGCGGAGTTATTTGTACTGGCGCCACATACTCTGCTCATGCTCGCAGCGTTTCTCCCCAATTACCTGCGCAAAAACTCCCTGATCCAGAGAGGCTTGCTGACCAGGTTGCTTTACCTGGTACTGGCCGGCGGACTGGTATTTGCCGCCAATTTTGCCAACAATAAAATACTGGCGCCCTATCAGCAGCAGCGTATCAAAATCTGGCTCAATCCCTCCGAAGCCGCTGCCGAAGCCCGTGGCTCCGCCTACAACCTGCTGCACTCCAAAATGGCTATCGGTTCAGGCGGTTTTCTGGGGAAAGGTACCCTCAAGGGAAACATGACCCGGTTGAACTATGTACCCGAACAAACCACCGATTTTATTTTTTGCACGGTGGGTGAGGAGCAGGGTTTTATCGGCGCAGTGCTTGTCATAGGCCTGTTCACCGCTTTATTATACCGGATCACGATACTCGCCGAACGACAGCGTTCCAACTTTTCGCGCGTATACGCGTACAGCGTCGCGGGCATTATATTCCTGCACTTTATCGTGAACATAGGCATGACGATGGGCCTGTTTCCCATCATCGGCATTCCGCTCCCCTTCCTCAGTTACGGCGGCTCATCGCTGATCGGGTTTACCCTTATGATCGGTGTTCTTTTAAAACTGGACAGCAACCGGAACCTGGCTTAAAAGGGTCTTTTTCATGAAATTCACCCTCCAACACAGCGACCCGCATTCCCGGGCACGTACCGGACTGATCGAAACCGGTCATGGGACTATCGAAACGCCGATTTTTATGCCGGTCGGGACCGCCGGCACGGTAAAAGCAGTGCATCAGCATGAACTGTCGGAAGACATCAAAGCACAAATATGCCTCGGCAATACATATCATCTGTATCTCCGGCCGGGGCTCGACGTACTTCGACTGGCAGGGGGTATTCACGGGTTCAACGGCTGGAACGGCCCGGTGCTGACCGACAGCGGAGGCTTTCAGGTATATTCGCTGGCGCATCGTCGCAAGATCAGGGAAGAAGGCGTCACATTTCAAAGCCATATCGACGGCTCGAAGCACCACTTCACCCCGGAAGGCGTCATGGACATCCAGCGCGTTATCGGGGCCGATATTACCATGGCTTTCGACGAATGTACGCCTTACCCTTGTGAAATGGGGTATGCCCGCAAGTCGATGGAACTGACGCACCGATGGCTCGCGCGTTGTGTGGCCCGATTCGACGAAACGGAGCCCCTGTATGGCTATTCGCAAACGCTTTTCCCCATCGTACAGGGAAGCACATATCCGGAATTGCGGAAAATTTCGGCAGAGACTATCGCTTCATTCGAACGCGAGGGCAATGCTATCGGCGGCCTCTCCGTGGGCGAACCCGCCGAGGAAATGTACGCCATGACCGAATTGGTTACCGATATTTTGCCCCGCGACAAGCCGCGTTACCTCATGGGTGTGGGCACGCCTGAAAATATCCTGGAAGGCATCGCACGCGGGATCGATATGTTCGATTGCGTGCTTCCGACGCGCAATGCCCGGCACGGTATGCTTTACACGGCCGAAGGCATCATTAATATACGCAATGTAAAATGGAAAGAAGACTTTGCGCCCGTCGATGCGGAAAGCCCGGTGCCAAGCAGTCGCGCACATTCACGCGCCTACCTCAGGCACCTGTTTATCAATGGTGAAATACTCGGCATGCAGCTGGCGAGCCTGCAGAACCTCGGCTTTTTCCTGTGGCTCGTAGGCGAAGCGCGCCGCCGTATATTCGACGGCACTTTTCTGAGCTGGAAGAATCAAATGGTCAAATCCGTGCGCACACGATTGTGACAGATATTCCAAAACATGTTATTACGAGGTATTGTCTAAATCCCGCAGGCAGCGTTTCCGAACGTTAAAACCTCTATTAACCCGAAACCTTAACACATCTGCCAAAATACACTTTGTCAGAGCGCCGTTTGGGATCAGTAAAGAATGCACAATCGTTAAATTTTTACCTCTTGGGAGCGAAATGCGCGGAAATTTTCCCGGGAAACGCGGAAAAACCTACCTTCGCGGACTTTAACAAAAAAAACTTGGGCGTTTTAGTGCGCCCTGCCTAATATTGTACGCTGTTTTCATCCAAACTCTTTGGTCTGTCTGTCTATGAAAAAAACTACTCTACACATCCTTTCTTTTTGCGTTGTGATGTTGTTGGCAGTGTCTGTGCAAGCGCAGGACATCCACTTTTCACAGTTTTACATGAGCCCGCTCAACCTCAACCCGGCCATGACGGGTGTGATGAACTGTAATCACCGCATTGTGGCCAACTATCGCAACCAGTGGGCTTCCATTCTGAAAAATAACGCTTACAACACGTACTCGGCGTCATACGATCAGAAAATACCGGTAGGACGCTATGATTACTTTGGCCTCGGCGGCACCTTGTGGGGCGATAAAGCCGGTGCTTCCGAATTTGCCACCCTGCAGGCCCGCCTGTCCGGCTCTTATGCCAAAAAAATGGGCGGTTACCGTAAAAAAGCGCATTATCTCGTGCTCGGCGCCGATGTAGGCGTAAGCCAGCGCAGTATCAACAGTCTGAACCTCCAGTGGCCAAGCCAGAACAATGGCAATGGCCAGTTCGATCCGAACGTGCCGCCAGAGACCCTTGATAAAACGGATTTTCTGTTTGTCGATCTGTCGGCGGGTGCTTTGTGGTTCAGTGTGTTGAGCGAAGACGCCAATTTCTATTTCGGCGGCGCTTTCAGCCACCTCAACCGGGCAAATCAGTCTTTTGAAAACCAGAATATCCCGCTGTACAGTAAATTCACGTTCCATGCGGGCGGCGAATTTATGATCGCGAAAAAAACAGGCATCGTTCCGGGCATCGTTACCTTCCTGCAAGGCCCTTCGTTCCAGGTGAACGCCGGTACGTCGTTCAAATTCCTGCTCGGCAACAGCCGCCGCCTCAATCAGGCGTTCCAGCTGGGCGCCTGGGCGCGCGTTTCGAACAAACTCGAGAGCGGAAAACTGATGGACGCGCTGATTATCAGCACCCGTTTCGATTACGAACAGTTTACCATCGGGTTTAGCTACGACATCAACACATCAAGCCTGAACACGGCAACCAACGGCAACGGATCGTTCGAATTTTCGCTCGTGTACAAAATCTGCGGCCCCGAGCGCCGCGGTGTGTACTGCCCGAACTTCTGATATTCGATTCATTTCATTGGAAAAGATTTCCGAACGCTTGCATGCGCCGGAAATCTTTTTCATTTTTGCCAACCCGGTAAATGTGAAAATACCATTGAAAGATAATCCGGGAGACCCGCGAACCGTTTAGAGCATAAACTTAAACAGAAAAGAAATATGTTTGGCAGCAACAAGAACACCGATGAAGTAAAAACCACCCCGACAACCACATCCAATGCCCTGAATGCCCTGGCAAAAGGCACCGTTGTGGAAGGTTCGATCCGCTGCGACAGCGATTTGCGCGTGGATGGTACCATCAAGGGGAAACTCAACTGCCAGGCCAAGGTCATCATCGGTCCAACCGGTGTGGTAGAGGGCGAAATCCGCTGTCAAAATGCCGTTATCGAAGGCCGGTTCAAAGGCATTCTGCACGTTTCGGAACTTCTGAACGTGCGTGAAACAGCCGAAGTGGACGGCGAAATCACCACCAATAAATTATTGGTTCAAAGCGGCGCCCGCTTCAATGTTTCCTGCAAAATGGAACTCGGAGCAGCCAATGGTACCGCCAAGAACTTCGACGCAAAATCAACAGCGGATGCCGCAACAACAGCCGGCAAAGTCGCCGGAGGAAAAGAAGAAGCGCGCAATTAAGTCTGTCGCCAAATACAGCGGCATGGCCTTTCAATTGTTCGGCGCCTGCCTTGCGGGGGTTTTTATCGGCCGTTGGCTGGATGCGCGAATGCACCTGGACAATCCAACCTGGGCAGTGTTCCTAACCATCTTCTTTATGCTCGGCTCCTTGTACAGCCTTTACAGACAACTGCTGCGCGATTAGTTGCCCTTCTCATCGTATTTAAGAGCGTGCAACGATAAATATGAATTGGGATATTGAGATATTCGCGTCTCAACATCCCAATTTCATTTTTATGCTATTGAATACCTTTTTCAAGTGGCTCGCTGCAGTGAGTCTGGGCACCGGAATAGTGCTTGCAGGGTTTTATTTTTTCATCCCGCCGGCGCAGGAGCACGGAAAATTTGCAGTCGCTACCCTCATGCTGTTCACCCTCGTCTGTACAGGACTTTTCCTTGCCGGCAAAAGCGCCGCAAAAAGCAAAAGCAAAGTCGCATTTATCAATCTCGTTTCAGCCTCGGTATTTGGAAAAATGGTGCTGGCTCTCGGCTTTTTATACCTGTACAGGCAGATCGCACAACCGCACAACGAATGGTTTGTAGGCATATTTCTGCTCTGTTACGTAGTATATACCGGATTCGAAATATGGTTCATGACGCGCTTGGCAAGAACTTGAAATCGTTATTACGTCATTTTCGTCATTGGTTTCATTTTACAAAAGGCCGGGAAGCAATTCATAAATGACGAAAAAACACCCTTTTTATGAAACGACCCAAAACGGGCGAATACGCGCCCTTTCATGAAAATTATCTGAAATTGCTCCCGCCCCGCGGAACAGCACAGAGCCTGCTAAAAAAAACATTCAAGGATATTCAGCAAACGCTTTCGTCTCTGCCTGAAAGTGCAGGTGACTATGCATACGAGCCCGGCAAATGGACGCTGAAACAGATGCTGGTTCACCTGATCGACTCGGAAAGGGTTTTTGCTTATCGCATATTGTCGTTCATGCGGGGCGACCGGATCGCATTGCCGGGGTTCAACCAGGATATCTGGATGGAGCAGGTAGACACCTCGGGGCGTACATTCAAAAACCTGTTCAGGGAATGGAAAACGGTGCGTGACAACACCTTGTTTCTGCTGGCTCAATGCACCGAAGAGCAATCAAAGTTTATTGGAAGAGCAAGCGGCTGGAATGTGACACCCAGGGCCCTTTTTTTTGTGATTATTGGCCACCAGATTCATCATATGAACATATTAACCGGGAAATACCTTCCCGGACTGGAGGTGTAGCAAATGTATGGTTGGAAACTGATGCCATCGCATTTCCCGATGGACAGGTTTTAGGCCGGTTCGGCGCCGGGTTCTTCCTTTTGTTTCGTTTTCCGCTCGAAAAGGTTTTCTATTTCGGCCTGAAATTGAAGGGCAAGGATATCTCTCCGCAGTTTCAAGGTGGGCGTTAGAAGCCCGTTTTCGGAAGTCCAGGGTTCGTGCAGCAATTGAAAGGCTCTTACTTTTTCCACGGTGCCGAGGCGTTCTTCGTTGATGCGGTCGATCTCCTGCCGGAAGAGTTTTTCCACTTTTGGGTTGAGCACCATAAATTGCGGAGAGGTCCAGTGCACGTTGTTCTCCAGGCACCAGTTTTCAAGAAAAGAAAAATTCGGCACGATAAGCGCCCCAACGAACGGTTTGTTCAGACCTACCGCCATGGCCTGGCTGATGAAGGGAGAAGCGATCAGTTGCTGCTCCACGAAAGCAGGCGCCACAAATTTTCCGCTGGTCGTTTTGAATATTTCGCTTTTACGTCCCGTTATTTTTAAAAACCTTTTGAACTCGAATTTTCCCAGATCGCCGGTCCTGAACCAGCCGTCTTCGGTAAACCGCGCGGCTGTTTCTTCCGGCAGTTCGTAGTAACCGGTCATAACGTTGGGGCCTTTCACCTCGATTTCGCCTTCGCCCTGTTCGTCTGGTTCAGCGATGCGCACGTCCACGCCGGGAGCCGGGATACCCACCGTGCCGAAATGCACGCCCCCCGGTTCGAAGCGATTGAAGGCAATGACCGGGCTCGTTTCCGTAAGCCCGTATCCTTCGCGCACATCGATACCGGCGGCAGAAAAAAGTCGTCCCAGGCGCGGTTGCAGGGCCGCAGCGCCTACGGCGATATAGCGGATACGCCCGCCCATTCTTTTTCGCCAGTGCCTGAACACCAGCAAGTCGGCCAGCAGGCGTTTGACAAAATAATCGGGTGGCATGCCGCGTTCGCCGGAATAGGGGAATCGCTCGCCGAGACGAATGGCCCAGTCGATTATTTTCCGGAACAAAATGCCGGAATTATTCCGCTCCTCAAGCAAGCGCTCGTACATCCGTTCGAGGATCCGCGGCACCGCAGTAAAAAAATGCGGGCGAACTTCAGCCAGTATCCGGGGAAGGTGTTCGAGCGCATCCACGTACCAGACGGGGGTGCCGGCAGCGAGGTAGACATAGGTGACCATCCGCTCGAAAATATGGCTCAGGGGTAAAAAACTGACGGCGGTCACATCCGGGCCGACAGGCACGATGGCAAGCACGGATTTGATATTGCTAACGATATTGGCGTGGGTAAGCATGACGCCTTTGGGCTGGCCTGTCGTGCCGGAAGTGTATAGCAAGGTAGCGAGGTCGTCGGGCCGGATGCCTTCCGAAATGTAGCGGATTTTTTCCAGATCGCGTTCTTGAGGGTCAATTGCGAGTTCGTTCCAGGCAATTATTTCGGGAGTCAAGGCGCTTTTTTCTATCCGGCTTTTCGATTCAAAGAGAAAGTAGTTTTTCACTTTTCCGCCGGCAGCCTGCATTTTTTCCAGCATTTCAGCATTGCTGACAAAACAGGCTTTCATGCCGGAGTTGCTGACGATGTGGGTGATCTCGTCCGGCCGGGCCGTCATGTGTATCGGCACGGTGACAATCCCGATCTGCATCATGGCCGTATCGGCTATTACCCACTCCGGGCTGCCGCAATGCGCGAATATTCCGATCCGGTCGCCTTTGTGAAAACCGCGATGGAGCAATCCGGTGCTGATACGCTCGCGTTCGGCCAACACTTCTCCCGTGCTCAGGATATGCCATCCTTCGCTGCCCCGGCCCGCCAGCGCTATTTTTTGCGGGTACCGCTTCTGTTGGTAATCAAGTATCCCGAAGATATTTACGAAATCCATGTTTATGAAACGGGTATACCCGATGTGCGCATTCGCCGAACCGTGACGAATGCCAACACCAGCAAACTGATCACGAAAAATACTGCCAGCGTGGCCACACTGTTGCGCATTCCGCCGGTCAGCTGTTCCACGAAGCCGAATACGAAAGTACCTGTCACGGTGGATACTTTGTCCATCACGTCGTAAAAACTGAAAAAGGACGCCGTGTCAGGTGTGTTTTCCGGTAAAAATTTGGCATAGGTAGCGCGTGAAAGCGACTGAATGCCTCCCATCACCGTCCCTACCGCAACAGCGAGGAGGTAAAAATCGAGGCCCGTCTGTACAAAATAGCCGGTAATACAGATGCCTGTCCATATAGCAAGCATAAGCATGATCGAAAACTTGTTTCCTTTCTTGCCCGACAATTTTGCAGAAGCCCAGGCGCCTCCAATAGCGACGATCTGGAGAAGCAGAACCAGGATAATCAGGTCGCTGGATGAAAAATGCAGTTCCTTTTCAGCAAAGGTGGAAGCCATGAAAAGTACCGCCTGCACGCCAGCATTATAGCAGAAGAAGGCAACAAGGAATGCCTGTGTATTGCGGTCTTTGCCAATGGTGCGCCATACTTTCACGAGTTCCTGGTATCCTTTCTTCAACAGATTTTCCTGGGTCTTTATCAGGATATCTTCAGGCAGTCGGCGGAGCGGTATCTGGGCAAACCCCAGCCACCACAATCCAACCATTACAAAAGCCGTGGGTACTGCGTGGAGGCTGTCCGGAAAGCCGAACCAGTCGTATTTCATAATGACTATCAAATTGATAATCAATAAAATAACACTTCCAATAAAGCCATAACTGAAACCCTTCGCGCTCACATCATCATAGCGGTCCTCGGTAGCGATAAGAGGCAAAAAAGCGTTGTAAAATACGATACCGCCGGCAAAGCCGATCGTCGCCAGGATAAACCCCGACACACCGACCCACAATGTGGGCATACCCGTAAAAAAAACCAGGGAGATGCATGCCAAAGCGCCCAGTGTGGTAAAGAACCGCAAAAAGGATTTTTTCTTTCCGCCATAGTCGGCAATTCCCGATAGAATGGGTGACAATGCCGCAATAACGAGGTACGCAAACGCAATGCTCCACGCATACAAGGTACTGTCAGAAATGTGCATGCCGAACACATTTACCGTATCGTTCGTCAGTTCGAGAAAGTACCCCGGGAATACGGCTACGGTAATGACGAGCGCGTAGGCGCTGTTGGCCCAGTCGAAAAAGGCCCAGGCAGTAATGGTGCGTTTGTCGTTTTTGGGCGGTGTCATGTTGGAGGTCGGAGATTCACCGGATGTTTTCACGTCGAGGATGTTTTCAAAAAAAGTTCCGGTAAATGTAACACGTCTGTCTCACTCCCTGGTCGTCCGAATCATTGCCCGTAATGATCAGTCATATGTCGGGTGGCCAAATGGTACATTGACGCCGAGCCAGGGAATGGCAATAATGTCGCCGCCCTCTGCCGGTATAAACAATCCCGCGTCGATAGCCACGTGGCGACCAATAAAACGCCCTCCGAACGAAAGCAGGAACAAGTTTTCATCTCCCGTATCGAAAATATAGTTTTCGGTCAGTAGCGCGAATTTTTTCGAGGTCCTGTACATACCGCTTATTGTAACTGTAGGTGTATTGGCCCAACTATCGCCCGCGTAGCCATACCCAAGGCCGAAGTTGATGTTACGGTCGCGCGGGCCGAAGGTCAGTTGGCCGTAAGCTATGCCAAACGAAGAATTGCCTTCGCCAAGCACCGTAGCGAACAGGCCGCCGACTCCAAGGTTTACCTTATCTTTTTGGATCGGAACAGAGATTTTTGGCGTAATCCAGATAGGTGTCGGAGCTCCGGCAAATAAAAACGCAGGAATGACCCCCACGCCGAGGGTAAAATTATTGGTGAACCCGTAACTGACCTGGTTGAAAAATATCCACGCATTCTGGTAATAACCTTCGCCTTTGCGAAGACCGTAACCGTTTGGTCCGAAAAAATAGCGCGTCGCATAGGGATTGTCGTACCAGTATTCACCCGCTACGATCTGGCTGGTACGTATTGGCTGTATCGTTTTGATCAGCCTTTTAGGAAGGGTAATGACACCCAGGGTTTCTGTTTTCAGTTCGATGGATTCAGGACTTTGAGAAAGGATGCGGCCGGTGAATTCATTGCCGTCATTCATCTCAACCGATACCATCACCGTGGAGTCTTTGGGAATATTCTGCGAATACCCGATCTGGAGCGCCAAAAACATGGTCGCGGACAAAAATATTAGTCTGGAAAGAATCTGGCTTTTCATAGAAATTAGCGTTTTAGGTGAATAACAATACTTTACGTCTACCCGAAAACCTCTTTGAAGTCTTCGGATAGAATCTTAAGCGGACATAAATATAACGCTTGCGGGGGCCGATCATTCAACTGGATTATACCAAGAACACATATATTTTTATTCTATAACCACTTCATCCACAAACAACCAGGCCCCGTTTCCGGCGCCGGCGGCCCCCTCGGGTATTACACCGAAGGTTTTTGCCACAAATTTCAGGTACCTTGCTTTAGCGCCGGGGGTTTCGAGGTTCACCGTTTCTACGGAAATACCGCTCATGCTTTCCGCCGGGATATCCTGTCTTGCAAGCAGGGTAAAATTTTGACCGTCGTCGGAGCCGTATACTTCCACACTGCGCGGCGGATAAATCCACGAAACCTTGCTGTTGACATAATGCGTCGTCACTTTACTGAAATCTGTCGGCGCGCCAAGATCGATCACCGGGTCGATGTCGTGGTTTACGAGGCCTACCCAGCTGCCCCAGGTTTTAATATTCCCCGTCACGCCATTGGTTAGAGCGTATTGTTCCCCACCTGTGTACTGGTCGGGTACGCGCGGCATGGTATAGGGCCTTCCACTGCCTTTATGCACCAGATATTCCACCTTCAGTACTTTCCCCATTTGCTTTTCCCTGTCAAATGCCGCTGCTTTCAGGGTCGTGCTTTTTGAAATGGAAAACGGGGCGCTGTATGCCCGCGATTGCGCCGATGGTTCCCTGCCGTCTGTTGTGTATCGAATTTGCAGGGAGGGATCAATGGTTGCAAGACTGATGTATCCATTTGTAAATGAGGAAGATACATCAAAATATGCCTTTGCATAATTCACCCCGATCGCATCAAGCCGTTTAAAATGCGTCCGCATACGCCTTGCAAAATCCGGCCAGTTCTTTTGTTCTTTTGCTGTCCAGACGACTTCCGCAAGCGCACAGGCCCGCGGGAACGCCATATATTCAGCCTGCTCGGGAGTCGGAATGTATTCCGTCCAGAGATTGGCCTGGGCGCCGAGAATAAATTGGGCTTCATCGGCGGTAAGCTCCTTTGGTACCGGCTCATAACTGTATGTTTTTTCGAGGGTCGTCAGACCGCCAATGGCAAGGGGCTCGGTTGCAGGGTCGCTTTGGTAATAATCGAGATAAACGTGCGAGCCGGGTGTCATGATTACGTCGTGGCGGGCTTTGGCTGCTGCAATGCCGCCTTCCGTACCGCGCCAGCTCATCACAGTGGCCGTCGGGGCCAGGCCGCCTTCGAGGATTTCGTCCCAGCCGATGAGTTTTTTTCCCCGTTTGGCGAGCATCGCTTCTGCACGGTGGATGAAATAGCTCTGCAATTCGTGGGTATCGTTCAGCCCTTCGTCTTTCATCCGTTTCCGGCATTTTGGGCAGGCTTCCCAGCGCGTTTTGGGGCATTCGTCGCCGCCTACATGCACATATTGCCCCGGAAACAACGCGCATACTTCGCCCAGCACGTCATCGAGAAACTGAAAGGTCTTTTCATTTCCGGCGCAAAAAACGTCGTCGAAAACACCCCATTTCGTGCCCGCTTCATAGGGGCCGCCGGTGCAGCCCAACTCCGGATATGCCGACAAGGCAGCCAAGGCATGGCCCGGCATCTCGATTTCAGGTATAATGGTGACGAAGTGCTTCCGGGCGTATTCCACCACGTCTTTTACCTCTTCCTGGGTATAAAAACCGCAATACTCCTTTCCGTCGAAGCGCTGGGGCTGGTCGGAGTAATGACCGATCAGCGTCTCTTTGCGACATGCCGCGACGGTATTCAGTTTCGGGTATTTTTTGATCTCGATGCGCCAGCCCTGGTCCTCGGTAAGATGCCAGTGAAATGTATTGAGCTTGTGCGTGGCGAGCAGGTCGATATATTTTTTTACAAAAGAAACGGGAAAAAAATGCCTGCCGACGTCGAGATGCAGGCCGCGATAGCTGAAGCGCGGTGCGTCCTCGATCACGCAGGCCGGGCTTGACCACTTTTCCGGGTTATCTGAATGCGTGGAAGCATTGAATTCGGGTGGAAACAACTGGCGCAGCGTCTGCACGGCATAAAAAGCCCCTGCAGCGGTTTGGGCGCGGATAAAAACGGCCCTGGGCGTAACCTCCAGCTTGTATCCTTCTGCATTTTTGATGTCCGGATCGGGCAAAAAATAAACGGAATTGGGTCGCGGATCGCGGATTTCCTTTTTCAATGTCTGGCTGACAAGCCGGTATCCCGTGCTTTGGTATGCCAGTATCATAAAATACTGCGCGGCGGTTTCCCAGTCCTGCTTGTTCTCAGGGATAAATATCCGTGTCTCGGCAGTCAGGGTAAATGTTCCTTCGGTCATTTTCACCGAAACAGGCTGCGGAATAATGGCAATCGAAGACGACTTTTGGCAGTTACTGTTGACAACGATCGCCATGAGTAGAAAAAGGATCAGGTGTTTTCGCAAATCCATTTTTGAAAATATTTATAAAATAAAGATTGGCCCGGCCGGGGTCTTGACAAACCGCGAACTTAAGGCATAAATTTGAAGCCTGAACCATAGTGTACATTTCCCCCGCTTCCAATGAACAAAATTATCCATTCCGGCCTCACATTCCTTATTTCGCTTTCTCTCGCCAGTGCTTACGCGCAAAAAGACTGGGAATTTCAAAAAGAAAAAGACGGTGTAAAAATTTACAAACGAAGCTCCGGAAACGGGCATGAAATCAAACTCGTTTCCAACTTTCAATGCACCCAGGGCGCGCTCGTTTCGCTTTTCAATAACATAAGCGAATACCCCAAGTGGGGATATAAAGTAGCGCATTCCGAACTGCTGAAACGGGTAAGCGATACCGAGTTTTACTATTATTCCCGATTCGATTTTCCCTGGCCGCTGGATGACCGCGATGTGGTGATGCACACGACCATTACGAAGGACGACGCCACGAATATCATCACATTGACCTCAAACGCTGCACCGGATTATATTCCTGAAAAACCGAATCTCGTGCGCGTGCGCAAAGCCGATGTAAGCTGGACGCTGATTGCCCAGGGCGAAAACGCTACGGAGGGAGCGTATTGCCTCAGCACCGACCCCGGCGGCCTGCTGCCTGAATGGACGGTGAGTCTTGCCAGCGACACAGGGCCGGTAGAGACCGTAAAAAACATGAAAAAACTGCTTTCGGAGGAGCGTTATAAAAATGTCAAACTGGTCGTTGCGCATTGATGATGTCAACAAATTACGGCGCCTTCCTGGTTGACGGGTGACATATACACCTCGCTTTCGATCTTGTGCCTGGCAAATGCCTTTTGCATGGCAAGGCCTGCATTTTCAGCCGCCAAACTGTTGGCACTCAACGCAAAAACAGAAGGACCCGAACCGGAAATACTGCAACCCAGCACACCTTCCGCAAGCGCCGCTTCTTTCACGTCATAAAAACCCGGTATCAAATGTGCCCGTTGGGGTTCGATCACTTCATCGGCAAGGCTTCTGCCGATCAGGCCGAAATCGCTGTTGAAAAGCCCGACGACAAACCCGCCAAGGTTGGCGCTCTGCCGCACGAACGCCTCGAGCGGCACGTCCGGTTTCAGGATCGCGCGGGCCGATTTGGTGAGCACTTCCAGATGCGGATATACCACCGTCGCGTACAGGCTGCGCGGTACGTGCAGGCGATGCACATCGAGTGTGGGGTTGTCGCGCACCAACACGATACCGCCGATAAGCGACGGCGCCACGTTGTCGGCAAAATAACTGCCCGAAGCCATGGCTTCTCCGGCGCAGGCGAAAGGCAGCAGTTCGCGTTTGGATAGACCCGTCCGCAACAATTCGCTTACTGCCAGTACGGCGGCCGCGGCGCTGGCGGCGCTGCTGCCAAGGCCGCTTCCGGAAGGCATTTTTTTATGAATTTCGAGTTCGATACCCCGACCTGTTTCGCCAAGGTGTTCGAGCAGCCGCAAAGCGGCCACGCCGGCCGTATTTTTCTCCACTTCATACGGGAGTTTGCCCTGATGGCCGGTGATTTTTGTAATGCGCAAGCCCGGTGTATCGCTTTTGCGCGCAATCACCTCGTCGCCAGGCCTTTCCAGTGCCAGCCCCAGAATGTCGAATCCTACCCCGATATTGCCGATCGTGGCCGGCGCAAATGCTTTGATACCCATGACGGTTGTTGGTTATTAGTGGCTACCGGTTCCTTATTTTCGCAATCTGATGCAAAGAACCGATAACGGACACCTAGCCGATTCCCTGATCCGGATTGGCCCCGGGAATGCCTTTAAAATAATTCCAGATGTATGTGATATCCGCCTCTTCATTGTCGCCGGGATAAAAAAGTTGCGGGTCGAAATGCACTTCTTTTATACCCCAGTTGAAGGTGCACAGACAGATCGGCACGCCAGCCAGTCGTGCGATGTGGTAAAAGCCGGTTTTAAAATTTTTCACTTTTTTGCGTGTTCCTTCCGGCGCCATTACCAGGTGCAAGCGAGGCTCCCGATTATAGGCTTCCACGGTAGCGGCCACGAAATTGTGGCTTTTAGAGCGGTCGACCGGTATGCCTCCCAGCCAGCGGAACAAATAACCGAACGGCCAGCGGAAAATAGTATGCTTCCCTACGTAATTCGCCTTGTATTTGCCTGCGCTGTTAACCAGCACGCCCACCGGAAAATCCCAGTTGGAAGTGTGCGGTGCAACGGCTATCAATACTTTTGCTAATTCAGCAGGATAATGGCCGGTTATTTTCCAGCCCCAAAGTTTTAGTATCCAGGCGCTCAGTTTTGAAAACATATCAGGTATAGGGTTCGCCTTGATAAAGAGGGGGCAAATGTAGATTTTTCCTGTCTTTTGGCAAGTACTGCCGGGTTAAGTTGTTTGATTATCAGGGCGGGGTTACGGCATGGCATCCGATCCTTATAATGTTTTCAGTCGCAAATTCCGCCACCGCACCTTGATACCCCCGCCTTCGTGGATTTGCAAGGCGATCTGTCCGTTAGCCGCACCTATTTTGGCATCTTTCAATGTGATCATTTGCATGCCGTTGAGCCAGGTAGTCACCTCGTCGCCTTTTACCCGGACGCGCATGGTATTCCACTCTCCCATTTTCAGGGCCTTTTCCTGTTCGGCTCCGGGCTGGATCAGCCAGCCGCGGCCGTAAGATTCGTAAATACCGCCGGTATGCAGACCGGGTGGCGCCACTTCGGCCTGCCAACCTGTTATTTTGGTGCCTTCCACGGAAGAGTGGAAAAACACGCCGCTGTTGCCATTGGCTTCTTGTTTGAACTCCAGTGTGAGGTCAAAATCCTTGTAAGGGGCCGTTGTGCCGAGGTAACCGTATTGTTTGTCCGGCCCGCTTTCGCAAATGAGTTCGCCTTTATCGACGTACCAGCGTTCGGTGCCATACACTACCCAGCCCGTCAGGTCTTTTCCATTAAAAAGGGAAATCGTGTCTTTCGGTAATTTTTGAGCCCCCGAACAGGAAAAAAACAGGGACAGGGTAACGAGGCAGATAGCAAATAATGATTTCATAAGGTCCTGATTTTGATGTTCCTGAACCAGATTTGATTACCGTGGTCCTGCAGACCGATGTGTCCGCGCTTCGCCCGGCCGTAACCGGGATAGTCCTTCCACTTGCCGGTTTTTACCTTGTTATCCCAGTCGGGCGTCCAGAGCTGGTATTCGACGACCTTTACGCCGTTGAGCCAGTGCTCAACGTGGCCTTTATTGACTACAATGCGGGTTTTGTTGAATTCCCCGATAGGTTTGGCCATCGCACGGGAAGGCGGGTTCATGGCATAATTGGCCGCCGAGTGCTGCCAGTCCTCCAGTTTTTCCGGAAAACCGATGTCGTCGATCAATTGATATTCCGGTCCCGTGGCGTATACGGTAGGATATTTTTTCGGGTCTTCCACGACGTTGAAAAAGATACCGCTGTTGCCGCCTTTCGACATTTTCCATTCTACCACGAGTTCGAAGTTATCGTATTCGGCGTCGGTGACGATATCATTGGCAGTGCCTTCAAAACCGGCCTGACCGAGAGCGATCAGTTCGCCGTTTTTAACATCCCAACCGCGTGTATTCTGGGCGCCGTAGGTATGCCAGCCCTTGGTGGTTTTGCCGTCGAAGAGAAGTTTCCAGCCGGCTTTTTGCTCTGAACTGGAAAGGGTGTTGAGCTTGGGCGTGCAGGCGGCCATGCCGAGCAGCAACCCGATTATGGAGAATCGAATAAGATGTGCTTTCATGTGAATCGAACAGATTTAGTTTGGCGCTTTTTTGGAGAACTGTTTTGATTGATATCGTTTTTGCGCTCAGCAATAGCCTCACCGAGAGTGAGACTATTGCTGGCAGAGCAATTAAATTCTTTTCATGTTCACCGGGTCCCAGCGCACAACTTTTTCTTCAAAATAACTGTCGTTGCAAAGCAGGGCCGGCGCCGCGGCGCGGTAGCCGAAAACGGCATCTTCCACTACCGGAGCGCCGGTACGCACGCCGTTAATGAAATGCGTGAAGTGATCATAATGCGCTCCTTTGTACCCATCCTCTACTTTGTAATGTGCTTCGGCGGGCGGCAGCATTCTTTTGCGTTCGCTCAGTGCTTTGTCAACCTCATTGCTTTTTTTCGATAAAAATGCATCCATCGGGTCGGTGGTGAGGTTCTTGCGCAAATACACGTCATCCCATGTGACGTCCATGGCGCCCTCGCTGCCTACCATGCGCAGATACGTGGTGCCGGAGGTGCCGTCCACGAAATTGACGCGCAATGACAGGTTGAACGCCGGATGCGCTTTCGATTCCGGATAATCGAACATGCCGAGCAGCACGTCGGGTACTTCGCGGCCGTCTTTCCAGTAGCGCAGACCACCGGTAGCCATGACTTTGTTCGGCCCCATCGAGCTGGTGATAAAATGCAGGCTGGAAAAGAGGTGTACAAACAAATCGCCGGAGACGCCGGTGCCGTAGTCGCGGTAATTGCGCCAGCGGAAAAAGCGCAACGGATCGAAGTCCCGTTTGGTGGTGTTGGAAATGTAGCGATCCCAGTCTACCGTTTCGGGAGACGCGTCATTGGGAATGGCGTATTGCCAGGCGCCGACGGGAGAGTTGCGCGCCCAGAAGCCTTCGGCATAAATAAACTGGCCGATGGCGCCGCTTTCATATAGCTCTTTCGCCTTTTCATTGCCGAGCGAACTCAATCCCTGGCTGCCCACCTGGAAGGTTTTACCGCTTTTTTGCTGGGCTTGCACCACAGCGGGGCCTTCCTTCACATCGTGCACCATCGGCTTTTCACAATATACCCCCTTGCCCTTGCCGAGTGCTTCCACTGATATGGGCATGTGCCAATGGTCGGGTGTGGCGACTATAACGGCATCCACGTCGCTGCGATTCAATATTTCGCGGTAGTCCTTGGTCGTAAACAGGTCCTTGCCCCAGCGTCCTTTTGCGTCTTCGAGCCTGCCGGAATAAAGGTCACACACTGCGACGAGGCGTACGCCCGGCACTTGCAAGGCCGTATCCGTGTCGGCAGTGCCCATACCGCCCGCTCCGATGAGCGCGATCTGTATCTGGTCGTTGGCGGAGTACCGGGTCAGGCGGGAGAGGTCGTACTGCTGAATGTCGTTTTTCCCGGACAATATCGTCGGGCCGGCGGTAGTCAGCAAAGCGGCAGCTCCGGCTAATTTTTTGACGAATGAGCGCCGGGAAGTGGTGTTTTTCGATTGTTTCATGCCTGAAATAGTCAGAAGTGAATGTAAAAGGCTTTTCAATGGCGAAATATAGACCGAATTATGCTTTCAACTGTTCTAATTTGACCTTCTCTTTTTTAATGTTTTTTTCCGGATACAAATTTTTATTTGGGAAATGGAAATTCATTCCCGCAAGGCCAGCAAGGCTACATTCTCTATATGGTGCGTATGCGGAAACATATCGACCGGTTGGGCTTTTAATACTTCGTATTTTTCGGATAACCAGTTCAGGTCGCGTGCCTGTGTCGCGGGGTTACAACTTACATATACGATCCGGGGTGCAGCGAGATCGAGCAAAAACCGCACGGCTTTTTCGTGCATTCCGGCGCGCGGCGGGTCGGTGATGACCACATCGGGTTTGCCGTGCCGCTCGGCGAATTCGGGTGTGAGCACGTTTTTCACATCTCCGGCATAAAAAATTGCATTGTTGATATCGTTGAGACGCATATTTTCTTCAGCGTCGGCAATGGCCTCGGGTATTTCTTCAATACCCACTACCTGCCGGCAATACCGTGCAAGGTAGAGCGCGATGCTGCCTGTGCCCGTATACAAATCGTATACATTTTCATTTCCACTGAGTCCGGCAAATTCAGCCGTCACATCGTACAATCGTTTTCCTTGCCGTGAATTGGTCTGGAAAAACGACTTGGGGCCGATTTTGCACTTCAGATCGCCCAATTCTTCCACGACAAACCCCTTTCCCCGGTAGCTTATCATATCCAGGTCGAACAGGGAGTCATTCAGTTTGGTATTGACGCAATAGACAAGCGTGGTCAGTTGCGGGAATTTTGCCAGAATAGCATCGAGGTATCCTGCGATCGCATCCTTGTCATCCCGGGCAAAGCTGACGAGCAACATACACTCACCGGTAGTGGTGAGACGCACCATGAGGTTGCGAAGAAAGCCGGTATGCCTGCGCGGGTCGTAGAAGGCAAGTCCCTGTTCCAGGGCGATGGCACGGCAGCTGTTACGGAGATCGTTGGAGGGGTCTGATTGAAGCCAGCAATGGTGGATATCAATTATTTTATCAAAAAAACCGGCTTTGTGAAAGCCCAGGCCCATTAACCGGGACGATGACGGAGACGGAGACGCGACGTTAAATACCGCTGGCGCGACGTTTAACGTCGCGTCTCCGTCCTCGACAGAAACGGGGTTCATCTCGCCTGGCAACAGCCATCTTTTGTTGGAAAAACCGAATTCAAGTTTATTCCGGTAGTATGTCGTCTCAGGCGCCCCGAGGATAGGCAGGAACTCCGCTACTTTTATTTTTCCGATACGCAGCAACGCGTCTTCTACCACCTGCTGTTTATGACGCAACTGGGCCCGGTAATCCAGATTCTGCCATTTGCAGCCGCCGCATATGGAGAAGTGTTCGCAAAACGGCTCCACACGGTCGGGAGAAGGGACGACAATCCGGTCGACTACACCTTCTGCAAAGCCGCTTTTTTTCTTTTGTATAAACACATCTGCAACATCGCCGGGCACGGCGCCCGTAACAAATACTGTAAGCCCTTCCGGCGTACGGCCGACTCCTTTCCCTCTGTCGGCAATGCCGTGAATAGGAACATTTGCAAGAACACTGTGCTTTTTCGCCATAATCGGGGCAAAAGTAGAAGAAAATGCGGGTTTCAGCGGGCCGGATTTTGTCCCCTCCCTTATCACCCTCCGATAAAAGTTGCCATATGTTGAATATTTATTTCTTTTCAATCCGCTACTTTGCGATCGCATTTCAAATAAATCCTTGGTTCCAAACATGACGCGCAAACGTATTCTACTGATTTCAGCGGCTGCCTTACTGCTTATCCAGTTAATCCGAATCGACAAAAGCAACCCGCCAGTCGACCCGAAACTGGATTTCAAGGCTGTAGCAAAGCCTCCTGCCGAAGTCTTGTCGCTGATCAGAGAAGCCTGTTACAATTGCCATTCCGATGAAACACAGTACCCCTGGTACAGCAATGTTGCCCCCGTGTCGTGGTTGCTGAAATACCATGTCAACGAGGCAAAAGAGCATTTCAATTTCTCGACACTCGGTGTACTCAATTCCGAAGACCTGAAATGGGCCCTCGGTACCGCCGCAAAAGAGATCCGGGAAGGCGAGATGCCCCTGAACAGCTACACCTGGATGCACCCGGAAGCCCGGTTGACATCCGCACAACGCGCCTTGCTGGCCCACTGGCTTGATAGTTTCACCCCGTTGTCGACGGGTTACGGAGCTATCAATCCCGGACAAATAATCTCCATTTGAACGCAATACTTTACCCTCCATTTTTTCCCCTCGTATGCATCGTTTCTACTTATTTTTCTTCGCTATAATTCTTTTACCCTATACGCTTTCTGCCCAGACCAAAAAACCGCTCGACGAGGTTGATGTACAACGCTGGCGAAAAATCGAGCGGGAACAGATCTCCAACGACGGCCAGTGGGTGGCATGGGTGCAGGCGCCCGTTACCGAAGGCGACCCGGCCCTGTATCTTTGGAACGCGCGAACAGGAGCCACTACCGTTTTCCCCCGTTCGACCGAGGCCGCGTTTTCGGAGGATTGTAAGTTGCTGGTATTCAAGATAAAACCTGGGCTTGACACCCTTAAGGCACAACGCCGCCGGAAAGTGAAAGATGAAAATCTGCCCAAAGACACCCTCGGTATTTATACGTTGTCGAACGCAAAGCTGGAGAAAAAGCCCAATCTGAAAAGTTTTATCGTGCCCGAAAAATGGTCCGGCTGGCTGTTTTACCAATCCGACTGTGAAAACCTGCCTCCGGCTAAAAAAGACTCGACGCTCAAAACGGCACAGGATAGTACAAAAGCCGTCAAGCCGGCGCCCAAAAAAAACGGTAAAAAGCAAAAAAAAGAAAACAAAGAGAACGGATACCGGCTCATCGTTTGCAATACTGCAACGGGATCGGCGGATACAATCGCTTTTGTGGAAAATTACCTGCCTGCAGAAAAGGGGAAATACCTGCTTTTGAACACAACAGGTAAAGGCGACACCCTTACTTTCAACGCCAATCCGCAGACAATGCTGACGGGCGTGTATTTGCTTGATCTGGAGAAATACCAAGTGCGGCCGCTTCTTCGGGGAAAAGGGAAATACCGGCAACTTTCCCTGAATGAATCCGGCACGAAAGCCGCTTTTCTGGCCGACACCGATACGACAAAGGCCCGGATTCGTCCCTGGGAACTTTGTTACTGGGGTGCAACGCAGGACTCCGCCCGCTCCATTGCCGGCATCCAAAACGATTTTCTGGCGCCCCGGGATAGCGGAACTGCTGCGTGGGGTGTGAGCGAGTTTGCAAAACCCGTATTTTCACAGGACGACTCCAAATTGTATTTCGGTATAGCGCCTCCGCCCGTTTTGAACGATACCACCCTGCTGCCTGAAGAAATTGTAAACGTAGAGGTGTGGAACTGGACCGACAAACGGCTTTACACGCAACAGGAAATGCAAATGGAGAATGATAAAAAGCGCTCTTACCCGGTTCTGTGGCGGATTCCTGAAAACCGCTTTGTGATGCTGGGGTCGCCACAGGTGCCCGAGCTGCGATTCCAGGAACAACGCAACGCCGAACTGGCGCTCGGCTTCACGGAAGAACCTTATGCCTTTTATCTGACCTCGGAGGGCACCGCACATAAAAATCTGTATGCTGTCGATCTCCGGACGGGAGACCAGACATTGATTGTGAGAGACCTTCGATGCAATCCGCGCCTGTCGCCCGATGCGAAATATATCTACTGGTGGAGCGACCCCGATTCAGCGTGGTTTGCGTGGAATGCCGCTTCGGGCGCTATCGCCCGCATGACGGACAACGGCACGGTGCATTTTTTCGATGAAGAAAACGATCAGCCCGACTACCCGAATGAATACGGCATGGCCGGCTGGCTAAAAAGTGATGCGTCGGCTTTGATTTACGATCAATTTGACATCTGGAAAACAGATCCGGAAGGGAAACGGTCGCCCGAGCGCCTGACGGGCGGGCGGGAAGAAAACATCACATATCGCTATCTGAAACTCGACCCCGAAGAGCACTGGATTGACCCGAACGCAGTGATGTTGCTGCACCAGTTTAACCATAAAACAAAAGCAGAAGGCTATGCCTGGCTCGATCTGAAAACGGCACGGCTTACGCCTTGGCTGAACGGCGATTTTGCCTACTCCCGGCTGCCGTTGAAAGCAAAAAATGCGGGCAAACTGGTTTTCTCAAAAGGCAATTTTCAAACTTTTCCAGACCTGATATTTGCCTCCCTGTCAACGAGTCCGACAACCAGAAACCAGAAACCTGAAACGCCACAAACCATCTCCCATGCCAACCCGCAACAGTCCGAATACCGCTGGGGGAACATCGAACTTGTAGAATGGACCTCGCTTTCCGGTGAAAAGCTCAGTGGCCTGCTCGTCAAACCCGAAAATTTTGACCCGGCGAAGCAGTACCCCATGATCGTCAATTTTTATGAAAAACTGTCCGACGGGCTCCACCAGCACAGGGCGCCCGATTTTCACCGCTCACAGATCAACTGGACATTCTACGCCAGCAGAGGGTATTTGGTATTTGCGCCGGATATCAAATACCGCACGGGTTACCCCGGTGAAAGCGCATATGATGCCATCGTGAGCGGGGTTACGGCATTGATCGGCAAAGGTTTTGTCGATCCGAAACGTATCGGATTGCAAGGGCACTCCTGGGGCGGTTACCAAAGCGCCTACCTCGTCACCCGCACCAACCTGTTTGCCTGCGCGGAAGCAGGCGCTCCGGTGGCCAACATGACCTCCGCTTACGGCGGTATCCGCTGGGAGTCG
>JAKOXM010000613.1 GCA_029781095.1 Bacteroidota bacterium | reverse complement strand
GACTGGAACGCCGACAGAAAAAAGGCCGGGTAACTCCCAGCCAGCAAACCGACGAATATCGAACCGCCGAGCAGTGAAAGCCAGAATGAGGGGCTGCTCCAGGGCATGGACAGATGGCGCCCGCTGAGTTCGCGGAACATGGGCATCGCCAGTGCCGCCAACCCGGCCGCCAGCAGCACCGACAGGGTCGACAATGCCACCGATTCGGTCAGAAACTGCCCGGCCAAAGCCGTCCGGGAACTGCCAAGCACCTTCCTGACTCCCACTTCGCGGGCACGACCGGCGGAACGCGCCGTGGCGAGGTTCATAAAATTGATGCAGGCGATCAGCAGGATAAAAAATGCGATGGCGCCGAAGATCCAGACGTAGCGGATGTTCCCGTTGGCGTCCAGCTCCGATTGGAGGGCGGAATGCAGGTGAATATCCGTAAGATTTTGCAGTCCGAAGCGGGCGCGCTGGCCTGCTTTCTCGAAATCGGCGGTCGTCGTGGCAAACAGGTCCTTGAGCAAAATGCTGACCTTGTCCGACGCCAGCGAAGCAAATTTTCGGGAAAAAGCGGCTTTGTCGCAGTCTTTTTGCAGCAAAAAATAAGTGAAAAAATTATTGTTGTAGCCCCAGTATTGCGGTGCGTTTTTCACCTCCTCATTACCAGCCAGGGGAAACAGGAGATCGGCATGGAAATGTGAATTGTCGGGCATGTCCTCAAAAACGGCGGTGATTTGCCTGCGCTCGTCCGATCTTCCCAATACCAGCGTTTGTCCGATCGCCTGGTCGGGAGAAGGAAAATAGTACGCCGCCCGGCTCCGGGCGATGGCAACCACGCCGGGTTGGTTCAGGCAGTTTACCGGGTCGCCGGCGAGCACTTTCAAGGGAAATAATTTGAAAAAACTGCTGTCCACACTGAGCACTTTTTCGTCGCGGCTGCTCTGCAGCGCCTGCCCTTCCCGCCTCGTCGGCCAGGTGCCCGCATGGCGAATACGGCACCATGCCTCGATGTCCGGCAGCGATGCCGCTGCCTCCGGGCCCACCAGGGCATCCACGCTGCCGTGGTTTTCCTCAAATCCGCCGATCCTGATCTGGTATGTCGGCCTGACAATGCGATTGGCTTGCGGGTTCCAGCGGTCGTAGCTCATTTCGTGCGCAACGAACAGCAGAATAAGCATGCATGCAGCCACGCCGATGGCCAGTCCACTGATGTTCAATGCAGAATACCGTTTGCTCCGAAGGAGGTTGCGGATGGCGAGTTTGATATAGTTTGATAGCATGACAGTCGTTTTTATCGAGTCGGGAATATGTTCCCTGACTTCTCCCGAAGCCTCTGATGCGAGGTTTCCGGACAGGTTTTAAGATAGATTCAATGATATCATTCTTGCTCCCCTTCTGAAAATTCTCCAATTCTGTAAATTCTGATCCAGACTAAACTCACTCTGTTCTAAGACTTTTGACCGGATTTGCCAGCGCCGCCTTCACGCTCTGAAAACCCACTGTCAAAAAAGCGATAGCCACAGCAGCCAATCCGGCCACGGCAAACATCCACCATTGTATATCAATGCGATAGGCAAAATCAGCGAGCCAACGGTTCATGAAATAATATGCCATTGGTGAAGCGATGACGAAGGCCACAAGTACGAGTTTCACAAAATCTCTTGCCAGCAGCATCGTGATAGCCGCCACACTTGCACCCAATACCTTGCGGATGCCAATCTCTTTTACGCGTTGTTCGGCCATGAATGTAACCAGCCCAAGCAAGCCAAGGCAAGCGATAAATACGGCGAGGGCCGCACCCATACCCGTCAGGCGGCTGAACTGCGCTTCGGATTTATAAACCTGTGCAAACTGCTCGTCAACCCAGGCATATTCAAACGGCCGGTCGGTGATGATCGTTTTCCAGGCATTTTCGGCTTGCCGCAGCGTGGCGGGCAGGTTGGCAGTAGATACTTTGAGGCTGATACTATTGGCCATATTTGCCGCGCGGATGCATACGGGTTCAATTTTGTGGTGCAAGGAGTTGAAATGAAAATCTTTCAACACGCCCACCACCGTCCCGAACCCCGGTTGCCAGGCAATGGCGATCTGCTGTCCGACGGCATTGTCGTTCCAGCCGATGCGACGAGCCAGCGTTTCATTGATCAGGTACTCCGAAGCGTTTTCAGTGGCATCTTTGGAAAATGTGCGACCGGCAGCCAGTTTCATTTGGTAAAGGTCCGTGAACTGCTCGTCGGCAGCCATACAGGGAATGGCAATGTGTTCGGCCTTGCCGTTGTACACGTATCGCACGCCGTTCTGGATCAGACCATTACCCATAACCTGATCGGACACCGTTGCGCCGAGTACGCCCGGCACCTGCTCCATTTTTTCCCTGACAAGTTGCCCTTTAAAGAGGTTGGACATACCCAGATCGAGCGTCAGAATCTGCTCTCTCGAATAACCGGGGTCCGTTTTTTGCAGGAATTGTATTTGCCGGTAGCAGATCAGTGTGCTTGCGATCAGGGTGACTGCCACCACGAATTGTGCCGTTACAAGCACCGGGATGACGCTGTTTTTGCCTGTCATGGCGTTTTTTTGCCCGCGTAACACGCCGGACGGCGCAGTTTTTCCAATAAAAAAGGCCGGGTAAGCCCCCGCAACGACGCCGAGAGCGAGTATGGAAACCAGGGCCGGAACCACAAAGGACGGCGCAGACAAAGCGTCCAAAGCGGCAACGGGATAATCGAGTTCGGAAAGACCGGATTTTGCCACGACGATCAGCAGGCCCGCGAGTACAGACGCCAGCACGGTCGTCAGCACCGATTCAGTCAGGAACTGCACTATCACGGCCCGGCGGTTCGCACCGATGGCCTTGCGGATGGCGATCTCTTTTGCGCGTTTACCCGCCAGAATAGTAGACAGGTTGGCGTAGTTGACCGCTGCAATCAGCAAAACAAACAGTCCGATAATACCAAAAACCTCTGAGTATTGCCGATCGAAACGCCCGGCGTTGCTTATTTTGTCGGTTTCGAGCCCCCTCGACCCGCCGTGTATGTCGGTCAGTGCCTGTAAATGATGCGCGACGAATTGCGCGCCCTGCATGCGCGGCGCAAGCGTTTCCGGAATCTGTTGTTCCAGTGCCACCCGGTCCGTTTTGTCGGAGCGCAGCAGCATATACGTCATCGTAGCGAGCACCTGCCAGTCTTTTTCTATACCGGGGTTCCAAATCGCCCAGTAAGGTTTTTGGGCGCCGGACAGCAGTGCGTCGAACTGCAAATGCGAGGTGGCGGGCAGGTCTTCAAGGACGCCGGTAACGGTGAAATATTCCGTCGTATCATGCTGTGTGAGGGGTGATACGTAGGTTTTGGACAGTGTTTTGCCCAAAGCGTCGGGCGTATGGAAAACAGACTCCGCCATTTTACGCGTCAGTACGATGCCCTGCGGCTGCGTGAGGGCCTGCAAGGGATCGCCCTGACGCAATGGAAAACCGAAAACGCGGAAAAAGGTGCTGTCTGCGGAAAAAACCTGGCGGACCGTTACCCGTGTGTCGCCGTTTTGCAGGATAAAATCTTTATCGACGGGCGTCAGACGGCAATACGTTTCGACGTCCTTTTCAAAATTTTCCTGCAAGAAAGGTCCCATCGGGTACGACGAAAAAGCGCTGCTGCTTTCGCTGGCGCCCGGATATCTCATAGTCGTGTTGAGCCGAACGATACGTTCCGCCTTCTCGTGGAATCTATCAAAGGAACCATCGTACCGAATGAACAGGGCAATGAGCGTGCTGACGGCAATACCCACCGACAATCCGAACAGGTTAATGCCGGCAACAAAGCGCCTGCGGGCCAGGTTTTTGAACGCAAGAGAGAGATAGTTTTTCAGCATCGCGTTGCGGTTTTGTTTATGGCAATTTGTTAGAATCGGTTGAGGGAGGTTGAGATGAGGAGCCGGCTTGAATTGTTCCGGCATCGGAGGACGTTCAGAAATCTGAGTCAATTCCCCTTATTTACCCCCGACCCTTGAAGGAGATCACATCGAAAAAATTCAAATAATTGTTTTATTTTCAACGAATTAAGGATTTAACTAAATACACTATCCTTCAGGAGTCGGGGGTCGGAGCAGAAGACAGACACGGATTTTTAAACACTTCCCCCGATTCCGAAAATTCTCTAATTCTCCAAATTCTGATCCGGACTAAACTCACTCCGTTCGAAGACTTTTGATCGGGTTAGCCAGCGCTGCCTTTACCGTATGAAAACCCACTGTCAGCAGGGTCAGCAGCAGCAATCCCGACAGGGCACGTATAAAAGTCAACGGTTTCAGGTCGGTTTTATACGGGAATTCCGCGAGCCAGCGGTGCAAAAACCAGGCCCCCAGCGGGATGGCGATCACACCAGCGATGAGAACCAGCACGATGAAATGGCGCGCCAGCAGGGCCACCACCTGACCATGACCCGCGCCGAGCACCTTGCGGATACCGATTTCGCGGCGGCGTTGTTCTGTGGTGTAGGCGACCAGGCCCAGCAATCCG
>JAKOXM010000604.1 GCA_029781095.1 Bacteroidota bacterium | reverse complement strand
CGGATTGGCGTTGATAAACTGGCTCTACGGTTTTTTCATATTGCCCGAATCCCTTTCCCCGCAAAACCGCAGGCCCTTCGACTGGAAACGGGCCAACCCCGTCGGCACCCTGCTTCAGTTGCGCAAATACCCTGTTATAAGCGGTTTGGTGGTGTCGCTGATACTGTTGTACATAGCGTCCCATGCCGTGCAGGGCACCTGGTCGTTTTACACGATGGAAAAATTCAAATGGAATGAGGCCATGGTCGGTTATTCCCTCGGCTTCGTGGGCATCGTCAGCGCCATTGTGCAGGGAGGTCTGATCAGAATATTGATCCCGAAACTTGGACAGGAGCGCGGCGTATATGTCGGGCTGGCACTTTATTGCATCGGTCTGGTCTTGTTTGCATTCGCCTCGCAGACCTGGATGATGTTTGCTTTTTGCATTCCCTATTGCCTGGGCGGCATTGCGGGCCCTTCGCTCCAGGGCATCATTTCCACACAGGTAACGCCCAGCGAACAGGGCGAACTGCAGGGCGGTCTCACCAGCCTGATGAGCGCCACCGCTATTTTCGGACCTCCGCTGATGACAGGATTATTTTCCCATTTCACCGGCCCGCACGCCCCGGTTTATTTCCCGGGAGCGGCAATGCTGGCCGGGGCGGTGTGCTGCCTGATCAGCAGTTTGCTGGCTTACAGGACCCTGCATTCGAAAAAAATAAAATTAGCGGACCCGAAATAGAAAATAAAAATGCAACTAACTGATTTATTATCAGTGTTTTAATCTCAATTATTTATGAAAAAAATACTCGTTGCCAACCGGGGCGAAATAGCACTCCGGATCATGCGTACCGCCCGCCGGATGGGCATTCAAACGGTGGCTGTTTATTCGGAGGCCGACCGGCATGCACCCCATGTGCGCTTTGCCGATGAGGCGGTATTGCTCGGCCCGGCGCCTTCGGCCCAAAGCTACCTCCGCGCCGACAAGATCATAGATGCAGCCCGAAAACTCGGAGTGGAAGGCATTCATCCCGGCTATGGATTTCTGAGCGAAAATGCGGGCTTCGCCCAAATGGTTTCCGATGCCGGAATGACGTTTATCGGTCCCAAACCGCACAGCATCCAGATGATGGGCAGCAAACTGGCCGCCAAGGAAGCGGCAAAAAAGTTCAACGTTCCCATGGTGCCGGGTATCGAGGAGGCCATTACCGACGTCGAAATGGCCAAAGAGATCGGACGCCGCGTCGGATATCCTATTTTGATCAAAGCCTCCGCGGGCGGTGGCGGGAAGGGTATGCGCATCGTGGAACGCGAAGATGAGTTGAAAGAACAAATGGAGCGCGCGATTTCCGAAGCGGTATCCGCTTTCGGCGATGGCTCGGTATTTATCGAGAAATACGTAACGGGTCCCCGCCACGTGGAAGTGCAGATCATGGGCGACACGCATGGAAATATCGTGTACCTGTTCGAGCGCGAGTGCTCCATACAACGCAGGCACCAGAAAGTGGTGGAAGAGGCGCCGAGCGCCATTCTGACTCCGGAATTACGGCGCGCCATGGGCGAGGCGGCAATTAGGGTGGCCAAAGCATGCGACTATGTGGGCGCAGGCACAGTCGAATTCCTTGTTGACGAACAACGCCGCTTTTATTTTCTCGAAATGAATACGCGCCTGCAGGTGGAGCACCCCGTCACCGAAATGATCACGGGCCTCGACCTCGTGGAATTACAGATACGCGTAGCGCGCGGCGAAAAACTGCCTTTTGTGCAGGAAGATTTGAAAATCAATGGCCATGCGCTTGAATTGCGCGTGTATGCCGAAGATCCGCTGAATAACTTCCTGCCTTCCGTCGGTACCCTGACGAAATACCGCCTGCCTGAAGGCCCCGGCATCCGTGTGGATGGCGGTTTCGAGGAAGGCATGGAGGTTCCGATCTACTACGATCCCATGCTCGCCAAACTCGTGGTGCATGGCGCCACGCGCGATGAGGCGATTCAGAAAATGAAAGAGGCCATTGCCGCTTACGAGGTAGAGGGCGTGGCGACTATATTGCCGTTCGGCCGCTTCGTGCTCGACCATCCGGCTTTCGTGTCTGCCGATTTTGACACGCACTTTGTCCAGCACTACTTCAGCCCGGACAAACTGATCGAAAGTCACCGGGACGAAGCGGAAGTAGCAGCGCTGCTCGCCCTGCGCCTCCACCTCGAACACAAGCGCCTGCTCACAGCCGTCGAACCGGTGGAATCGAACTGGAAAAACAGGGGATAATGGTAATGTGCTAGTTTTCAGAATATTGTAGTCGCCGACTTCCGCGATGTGATACCCCTTCTGACGTCAATCCTTTTTTAGCACGACCTTCCGTTGTAGCGGTTTCTTCTCTTCCCCCGTCAGCCGGACAAAGTACATGCCGGCGCTGAGTCGACTGAGATCAATTTCGGTGATGCGTCCGTTGTCGGGTAAAACTTGCATGATCAGTAACACACCGCCGGAATCGAAAACCGACAATTCCCTGTACCCTGTTTCGCCCCACATAATGCGAAGCCGGCCGGTTGTCGGGTTGGGGAATGCCTGAAAATCGTCGTTTTCTTCGCGCAAAAACACTTTTTGGTCAGGCTTTTGGCCGCAGTCTGGAAGTTCTTCCCCGCAAAAGTGCAATTTCCCGATTTTTACACTTGGTGTCCGCGCTTTTCCATAGGCAAAAATCTTTCGGAAATACAGTTTTTTTACCGGCTCGGCCGGCAGGTTATTGAATATGGTAACCCAGTTGTTGCAATCCGTTGGATGGAAGGTCGTGAGGAGTTTTTCTTCATCCGGATGCTCGCAGGAAGCGTAGTAGATATCAATGGGATCTATTCCCGAATGGTGGTAAAACCG
>JAKOXM010000564.1 GCA_029781095.1 Bacteroidota bacterium | reverse complement strand
GTCGTCAAATTCCTTTTTGTATTGCTCCGGGTGCGCGAGCACACGCAAGGTCGCCTCTTCATCCAGGTTGGGTTGAAAATCGGAGGGCACATAGGTCAACTGCACGGCCTTCGGATCCTGGAACAACGAAAACCCGCCTTCGCTGAAAAATGTCTTGTATAAAATGATACCGCCAATGCTGATCAGCGCCAGCAGCAGTATTTGTTTTCCGAAGATAGACCCGCCTCCTTCGGAAGAGCGAACGTCAGGTTGTTGTGTTGACATAGGGTGCGGTTGGGTTTTAAAGGTTTCGGGTTATCGGGTTTCGGGTTATCGGGTTTCGGGTTATCGGGTTTCGGGTTATCGGGTTTCGGGTTATCGGGTTTCGGGTTTCGGGTTATCGGGTTTCGGGTTTCGGGTTTCGGGTTATCGGATTTCGGGTTATCGGGTTATAAGGATGCGAAAACACTGAAACCCGAAACCCGATAACCCGATAACCCGATTAACCTCACTTCCCAAGCAAATACGCTTTTACCACGACGCGTGCATCTTTGGCTGCCTGTTCGTTGTAACGCGGACTGCTGGGGTTGGCAAAGGCGTGATCTGCATCGTACTGGTGTACAGTCACCATTTTGCCGGCTGATTTCATGTTATTCTGGAATTCGGTGACAACTTCCTGCGTAATCCACTTGTCCTGTTTGGGCTGGATAAAAACGACGTCCGTAGAAAGTGTCTTTAGTTTTTCCACGTCTTTTTCGGGCATTCCGTAGTACATCACGCAAGCTTTCACCTTGTCTTTCAGCAATAGAGCGCCCTGAAGCGACCAGCCACCGCCGAAACACCAGCCCATCGTGCGGAAATCGGCGGCATCGCCTGCGTATTTCGCAGCGCCTTCGATGATAGCGGATGCGCGTTTGGCGTCGCAACCCTGCATCAGTTTGCCGGCTTCTTCGGCGGTAGTCGCCACATGGCCGTCGTACAAATCAACGGCGATCACATTGACCCCGAGTTCGTGACTCCACATGGCTGACTCATTTTTGATATAGTCGTTCAAGCCCCACCATTCATGAAAAAGCATCAGGTATTTATTGGTGGCTTCATGCGCCTTTACAACATAGGCATGGCCATTGGGGCCGCCGGCAACCTGAAATTCGACCATTTCACCTTCGTTGGTAACGGTGGTCGGTAGCGGCGAAGGGTGAGCATTGCGAAACGCCTTGTCATTGCTGAACGAAGCAAATTGTGCGGTTGCATTGCCCGGATCATGGCACATCACCACTTTGTCCTGATTTTCACAGGAGTAAAAGCCGCTCAGGGCAAACAGGAAAAATGAAAGTAGAAGGGTACGCATATCAGTTTTTTTGATTGTAAAATAATATAAACATCGCCCATCTTCCTTCCGTGCTACCGGCAGTTTAATGTGCTACGACTTTAAACCAAAAAAACCGAGAATGGATTGACCGATATCCGGTTTTATTTTGGCTGCCTTGGCCAGTTCCAGATACTGAAGCGCTACGGATTGGTCGTCATCGAGCGCCAGGGCCGACTGGCAAAAGGTTATGGAAAGATCGTAATTTTTTGCTTCGTAATACAAAACGCCGAGGATGGCATATGGCTCGGCCATTCCGGGGGAAACGGATATCGCCTGCTTGAGACTTGCTTCCGCATGGGCGGTCTGGCCCAACGCTTTTTCGCAGCATCCTTTAAAAAACCAGGCATATGCATTGTCCGGCGCAGTGCGTATCACCTGGTCGAAATCGCTCAGGGCAACAGCATAGTTTTCCAGAAAATAATGGGAAATTCCGCGCAGATTCTGCGTTTCGGGCTGATTGGGGTTGATCTCCAGCGAACGGTCGAAATGCGGAATGCAGGCCGCATATTCTCCCTGATTGTACAGGTTCAGGCCGATGGTGCTGATATAAGTTGAATTGTCGGGCTCGTATTGAAGCGCAATATTCAGGTCGGCTTTTGAACCTTCATAGTCGTGCAGCCGGGCTTTGCAGACGCCGCGCAGACCGAATGCCTGCTCCGACTGGGTTTTCAGTTTAATGCATGCGTCGAGGTCTCGAATGGCATTTTCGAACTGCTCGAGATTCATGTTCACAAGCGCGCGGTTGAAACGCGCCGTGGTCAATGCCGGGTCGGTTTTCAGGGCAGCATCGAAATCTTTTAAGGCTGCCTGGTAATTTTCAAGCGATTCGAGCTGAATAAGCCCCCTGTTGTTCAATGCCACGGCGTTTTGGGGGTCGAGTCGCAGGGTTTCGTTGTAAAACTGAAGCGCTTCGGTTGGCATCCCCAGTTCACCGTACAACATCGCCTGCAAAAGCCGGGCTTCCGGCAGCGACGGATTTTTTGCCGCAGCGACGCTGAAATCGCTCAATGCGCCAGCGTAGTCGCCGTCTTCATATTTTTTTTGGCCCGACTGCAGAAGCGGGTCTCCGGATACGGAATCCGATTCCTGACCGCCGAGGCCCAGATCCGACATTGCCACACCCGCCGAAATCTGCTGCGCCGACTGCCCCTGCACTTCTTTCATGGTCTGGGTAATGAGGCGCAGGGTGCCGAAACAGACGTTGCTGAACGCGACGCCGTATTCCTTGTGGTCGATCAGGTTCAGCCGCATTTTTTGCTCCCAGTGATTGAGTTGCTGGGTGAGTGAAAGCGCTTCGTCCAACAGATCGGAGGAACGCTCTTCCAGGAAGGCGGACAATTGTTCCAGCGCCTGATCTGCCTCGTTGTTTTGGACCAGCGTGCGCAGTCCTTTCAATAAATCCTGCGGATTTTCCATGAACGGCAAAAAAATTAGATTACAAAGTTAAGAAACTGTTTTAAAATTCCTGCCGGGGTGGAAAGGCTCAGGTTTTGGGGATAGACAAGGTTCATTTTTTGGCTAATATTGGGTCATATTAGTCAAAAAAGCCCCATTATAGCCGCAAAAGATGGGTCTTTCCGCCCGGCGAGGGGTTTTAAAACAGTTTCTATGCAACATACAGCACCAATCCTTTCAAATAGGCGCCCTCCGGGTGAAAAATGCTTACCGGGTGATCGGCGCTTTGCGTGAGGTGGTGCAGTACCCGCACCTGGCGCCCCGCCTCCAGCGCCGCCGCAACGATGGTATTGTAAAACAGCTGGCGGTCCACCACCTGTGAACAGGAAAAGGTAAACATAATCCCTCCGGGCGACATTTTTTCAAGGGCGGCAGCATTCAGCCGTTTGTAACCCTGCACGGCATTATGCCGTTTTTCAATGCTCTTGGCGAATGCCGGAGGGTCGACGACCATGACTTCGTACCGCTGTTCCGTTGCCTTCAGAAAACGCTGCACATCATCCGTGAAGCAGGTGTGCATACCCGGATACGGTTCATTCAGCGCAGCATTTTCGGCAGTGAGTTCCATGGCTTTGGCCGAAACATCGACCGAATGTACCAGAGCGGCGCCCGCCTTCAGGGCATAACAGGAAAACCCGCCCGTATAGCAAAAGGTGTTTAACACCGTTTTGCCGGACACAAACTGAGCCAAAAGCCGGCGATTGTCGCGCTGATCAAGGAAAAAGCCGGTTTTTTGACCCGTTTCCCAGTTCACTTTGAACCGAACGCCATTTTCCGAAATAATGGCAGTGCTTTCGGGCCCGGACTCCAGAGTCCAGAGATATCCATCGGTTTTATCGCCCGCATATTTCGGCGGCAGCGCTTCCTTGCTCTTGTCGTATATGGCCTTCAGTTTGTCTCCGAATACAGAGCGCAATGCTACCGCCAGCACCTCCCGCTGCCGGTGCATACCGATGCTGTGGCATTGTACAACGGCTGTGCCGCCATACATATCCACAATCAGGCCGGAAAGGCCGTCACCTTCGCCATGCACGAGCCGGAACCCCGCAGCTGTCGGGTCGGAAGAAATGTCGATAGCAACATCCCTTACTTTCCTGGCACTTTCCAATCGCTCCACCCAGAATTGTTCGCTTTCCAGGTCTGCCGGGCCAAAATTCAGGATGCGTACGGCAATGCTGCCGTGGTGAAAATGCCCGACGCCCAGAAGGTCGCCCCTTCTGTCGTACACACCGGCAATATCGCCGTCTGCCGGTTCGCCCTCGACGCGGGCAATGGCGCCCGAAAATACCCAGGGATGAAACCTGCGAACAGGCTCATCTTTGCCCGATTTGAGAAAAACTTTTATCATTTCGTTTCTGAAGTTTATTTAGACCGGAGCAATCTTACCCCCCGAAAACCACGTTGAGGCTTTGGCAGATCATTTCTGCCGCAAAATCCAGGTCGGATTCCCGGTGCGCTGCGGAGACAAAGCCCACCTCGTAGCCCGAGGGTCCGAAATACACGCCGCGTTTCAGGCATTCCAGATGCATCGTTTTGAAAAACGACATCCTTGAGCCGTCTATCTCATCCGAGCGGCGGATGCGGTTGTGCGTAAAGGTAGGCCAGAAAATGGAGCCGATATGCGGGAACGTGACATCGTAGCCGCGCTGATCGCAAAATGCCTGTAGCCTGCCGGTAAAAGCGGCGGTTTTTTGCTCCAGCGACTCGTAAAAACCGGGTTTCAGCAACTCGCTCAGCGTGGCGAAGCCGGCAGCCATGGCGACCGGGTTGGCGCTGAGCGTACCTGCCTGGTATACGGGGCCCACCGGAGCTATATTTTCCATGATCGCGCGGCTGGCGGCGTAGGCGCCCACGGGCATGCCGCCGCCGATGATCTTGCCGAAGGTAATAATGTCGGGTTGGATATCATAGTGGCCCGTAGCGCCCTCGAAACCCACCCTAAAACCGGAAATGACTTCATCAAATATGAGCAAAACGCCGTATTCGGTGCATTTCCGGCGGAGGAATTCGAGAAAAGAGCGGTCCTGCAGCAGCAATCCGTTGTTGGCCGGAACCGGTTCGATGATTACGCAGGCCGTATCCCCCGCGTGCAGCCGGAGAGCCGTTTCCAGTGCTTCGGGATCTGCCAGCGGCACCACGATGGTTTCGTTGGCAAAAGACTCGGGTATGCCCGCCGAAGTGCTGATGCCGAAAGTGACCAGACCGGAGCCGGCTTTTACCAGCAGGGAATCCACGTGGCCGTGGTAGCAACCGTCAAACTTGATGACTTTGCTTTTGCCGGTGATCCCGCGCGCGAGGCGAAGGGCGCTCATCACGGCCTCTGTGCCACTGCTCACGAAACGGATCATCTCGATATAGCGATGGTTGTCGAGCAGGAGTTTCCCGATCAGATTGTCGTGCGGTGTCGGGGTTCCAAAGGACATACCTTTTGCAACCGTATCCTGTACACGTTGGACAACCGAGGGTGGGCAATGCCCCAGAATCAATGGGCCCCAGGAGCAACAAAAATCTACAAATTTTTGATTATCAACATCGTACAAGTGACATCCCTCGCCTTTTTCAAAAAAGACAGGCGGCCCCTGTACACTTTTGAAGGCACGAACCGGAGAATGGACACCTCCGGGAAAATAAGTCTTTGCTGTCTCGAAGAGCTCGGCGCTGCGGGCGCGCGTGAAAGTGTCGGGGGTTGGAAATACGGCTTGATTCATGACTGCAAAAGTAGCACGCCGGCACGTATGGAAGGTCTTTCAGCCGGAATTTGACAGAAAACGGAATATTCAAACCGACGAGGCCCCCTCACCCGAGGCAATTAATCTGAATCGGTTAAGAAACGTGTAGGCGAATACCATTTCTCCTCTTTACCTTCGTCCCGCAAAAACTGCTAATCCGTTGAATATTCCACTCCCTTCATCCCGTCTTTCCATAATTCTGCTGCCGTTCCTCCTGTTGATCGGGTGGCTGGGTTTGCGCAACTATGAAGATCCATTGTGGTCGAGGGCGGGCGTATTGCTCCGCGAACACCACGCCATGATCGGCGAAGTGCCCGATTCCCTCCAGAAACTTTATTGCGAAATACATCGTCTGCCCTATGTTCCCGGCGACTCCACGGCGCTAAAACTTGTATCCAAACCATACCTTTCCAATATTGAATGGACGAGTTTTCGGGATTTTTGCCGGGAAGCGCAGCACAACAATTTCCTCGTCATATCCGGTGTGACGGGTGTGGGCGCCACAAAACAGACCAAACATATGGCCCGGTTGCTTGCAGGCAAACCGGAAAATCTTATGGAAATCGACTGCGCACCGCAGTTCGACCTCGAATACCATAAAAAATACATCGGTTACGAGGATGGCAATATTTTCATTCCCGGAAAACTCCTGACGTTTTGGGCGCAATGTCGCCTGCATCCTGACGAGCGATTTGTGGCGGTGGCCGACAATTTTGACAAAATCAACCCGGAAACCTTCTTTGGACCCGAACTCTGGGAATCGCTCAGCAGCCCCCGCGATACGGCCATGCTTGGCGGAAAAACCGTCATGGTGCCGCCTAATTTTTATTTCTTTTCCGTCACGCACCTCGGCCCCGGTTCGCTGATCGAAATGAACGAGGAGCATTTCAAGCGACTCGGACGTCAATATATTATGGACCCGAATCCGCGGGAATTACTCGCATGGCTGCGCCAGCAAAGGGAAAAACTGTCGGAAAAGGCGGCTTCCGACCCCGAAGACGCGCTCCGCCTCGCGGCCCTGCAGAACCCGGAGCAAATGCAGCGGTTTCTTTTCTATTTTCTGAAATCCAATACATTCATCAGGGAAACTTATGCAGAAGGGTACCAGTTGGGGCAGGGAAGCAACCTGCGTTACTTTTACCGCGAAAAAGACCTCGCCGACCTGAAACGTGTTTGGCTCAACCACATCAATGCACTCCGTCCGCAGCGGCCGCTTTTGGACGACGATTTTAAACCCTTGGATTTTACCTTGCGAACGGCGGGGCTCGAACAAGGCTCCAATTTCGTGGCCAGGCAAGTCAAGTTCCTGGAAGACACCGGCTACATGGTAGAGATCACCATGGTCGCAACTACGGCCCTGCTTACCGCCCTTGCCGGCTGGTGGGTATTCCGCCGTCGGGAACAACTGATACGGCGGTACGGCGACCGGGCCCAACAGGTATATGCAGGTTTTGAAAAGCAACTGATCAGCGCCGAAGTGGCAGCGCGAAGGCTCGAGGAAATCAAAAAGGAAGTAGACGACCTCGTACTCCGGCGAAGGCTTGGCTATACGGAGGGATTGTATTTTCTCGCTTTTATTGAAGACAGGGCCAAGCGCATCGAATTTGCCCGCAACGTGAGCGAGAATTTCCTCGAACTTTTCAACGCCTTCATGGAAGACGACATCCTGACGGAGAGCGAATACATCAAACTCAAGCAATTTCTGCAATCCATCCGGCACAAAATACCCCTGGAAGTGTACGATCAGTTCCGCGACAAAGTGGAGCAGGCCTACGCGTCGCACCACGATTGAGCATATTCATTTTACAAAAGGCGACTCCCTGATCCAGAATCGCCAGGGCCATTCGGCGCTTTCTCCGGCGTAGTCGACGCCGATCCTTTTTCCCGATGCGATATCCTGACCGGCGATATCGTCGCCGCGCTTTTCTATCCAGACAGGCGTATCGTCGGCCAGCAGATGCTGCCCGGTCCATTTTGTCGTCAAACCAAGGGCTTGCGACAACGCCCCCGGTCCGGTAGTCAACGCAGGCAGCCGCTTTGTACCGGACGACTTCCAGCCGCGCCGTTCCATCATAATTTCCAGTCCCTCAAGGGGTTCCATAGCCCGGACCAATACCGCATGCGCCATATTTTCCGGCCCGGTAACGACGTTGAAGAGATGGTGAATGCCATAACACAAATAGACATATGCGCGGCCGCCCTCCTGAAACATTACTTCCGTCCTGGCGGTCCGGCGATTGTTCCAGGCATGGCTCGCACGATCTTCCGGAGCGCGATAGGCCTCCGTTTCGGTGATTCGCCCGGCGGTAAGTTTCCCGTCGAAGGCCGTCACCAGCACCTTGCCGAGCAAATCGCGGGCTATCTGCAACACATCGGTACGGGTGTAAAAGCCGAGCGACATGCGCTCACCCGATTGTATGTTTGAAGCGGAAAATTTATTCTCGATCATGCAAATTACCGTACAGGAGGCTGTCAACACCCTCCGCGCCCACGAAGGTAAAACCTTCATCGAACTATTCCGCCACGGCTCCATGTCTGCCGAGATCTACCGGCCCCTCGAGCACGACCCGCAGCAGCCGCATGAGCAGGATGAAATCTACGTCGTCATAAGCGGAACGGGCATTTTTCAAAACGGCGAAGACCGATATCCCTTCCAGGCGGGCGACTTTTTGTTCGTGCCGGCCGGAAGGGAACATCGGTTCCTCGAATTCTCCGGAGATTTTATGACCTGGGTAATCTTCTACGGCCCCTCAGGAGGAGAGCGGTAGCGATTAGCGTGAAAATGGCGCTTTTCAGGCTGCCTGGTTACGGGACAATACCTGGATACGATATTTATACCAGGCTGCGTATGCTCCCATGCGCATAACGTGACGTCCGCTCAAAGACGCCTGGTCATCAGAAACATAACGGGCAAGAATGGCAAGCGTTGCATCAGTGGGATTGATCAGCGACGGATCGCAATGCAATGCAGCATTGACGTAATTGCCGAGGGTTTTGTGGCTCAACAATTCGCCGGTATTCTCTTCAATCATCCAGCTAAGGGTGAGCGCTTTGCCATGGGGCAATTTGGCAAGCTCTTCTCCGAATGCCTTTTGATACATGTCGGAGATAAGACTGCAGAAAACGGAGAACTCTTTTGCTTCCATTGGTAAGTTGGTTTGGTGGTTGATGGTTTATGGCGGATTTCGATTAAAGAAAAAGGGTGGCATTTGAATTCCAGAACATTTCCAAAGCATTTCCAACAGGAATAGTCGGATGGCATTGAATTTTGTGAACGAATTTTAACATATTTTTTCAAAAAACTTTTAAAAACTCAAGAAATCATGAAAAAACTAATCGTTTCAACACTTTCACTGCTTTCTTTTCTCCTTATTTCGATGCCGGTGTTCAGCCAGGGCGGCGGCACAAAACCGGAGCTCATCATGTACCGGTACAACAATTACCCGACCCAGCCTTCACCGGTATTGATGGGTGATTTGCTCGGCACCCTCAAGTGGCAGGGACTTACCGGTTTCGGCAATGTCGGCGCGGTGGAGGCCGGCGCTTCCATCCAGTCGTTCGTAAAGGCCCCTGTCAGTTTCGGTTCCCTTCAGGCCAACATGATTTTTCGCACCAGCGGCTCACTCGGTCTTACCAACCGCATGATCATCACCCAGGACGGGCTGGTGGGTATCGGCACGGACAACCCGATATTTCACCTGGATGTCGTCGGGAACACCCACACGTCGGGTGACTTTTTCGGGCGTATTCACATGGATGCCAACCCCGGCAACCCGGGCCCCGACACTTACATAAGCGAGGCGTATTTTGAGAACAAATCCGGCGCCGACCTGGTCGCCCCCGACCTCAGCCGGGGCGGTTTGCTGACGCTTGCTCCTACCGGCAACACGGCCGGCGCCCGGGATCACCAATTGTTTTTCAACGGCGGCGGCATCTACAATCGCACGGGCGACGCAGCGGCCAATAACTGGGCAGGCGCATGGGAAAAACTGCTTACCAGCGGCGATATTTCCGGCACCCCCAACCGCGTTGCACGTTTTCTGCCTCCCGGTGCCGTTTCTTCCAAACTGGGCGACAGCCAGTTGTTCGACGACGGCACCAACGTAGCCATCGGCGGAAACCCGCCTGCATTCGATGCTAACTATTTGCTGACGGTAAACGGTCTTCCCGGCGGAGCAGCAAGAATCAACGGCAAAACATACATCAACGGGCGTCTCGGCGTAGCCAACAACACCCCTTCGGAGGCTCTGGATGTCACTGGCAATACGACTGTGAGCGGCAATTCATTCGTCGGCGGCAACCTGAACGTAGGTACCAACGCCGTCAAAACCAATGCATTTATAAGCGGAAAAATGGGTATCGGTACAACGCCGTCATCTTTTGCTCTGGACGTAAACGGCGAATCCAATTTCAGTAGCCGCGTAAAGATCGGCGCTGCGAGTTTTCCGACTTCTACAGCCTATAAGCTCGCCGTGGGCGGTGGCATCATAGCCGAAGAGGTGCTCGTTCAGTTGCAGGGAGACTGGGCTGACTATGTGTTCGAGCCGAACTACAAACTGATGCCGCTGGCGGAAGTGGAAAAATACGTCGGGGAAAACAAACACCTTCCGGGCGTCACGCCTGCCAAAGAACTGACCGAATCGGGTCTTGATCTCGGCGAAATGCAAAAGGTCCAGATGGAGAAAATAGAAGAGTTGTTCCTGCATATCATGCAGCAGCAAAAACAGATCGAGCAGCAGCAAAAAACGATCGAACGCCTTGAAAACGAGATCAATAACCTCAAAAAATAAGTGCTATGAGAACCATCTTTAAAGTAATGGCAGTCTTCCTGCTGCTGTTTGCGTCCCGATTGCCCGCTCTTTGCCAGAAGGTGTCAGAAAAGTACCTTGACGGGGAAATTTATCTGAAGGTAAAGGACAGCTATCCGGTAGATATTAACCTGAACTCTTCCGCAATAGACCTGCGAAAGCAACTGCCTTTCCTCATCCCTTTCGAATCTTCTTACGGCATAGAGAAATGCAAAAGCAGCTTTTATTTCGCCCGGTCCGAAAAATTGCAGCGCACATTCAGGATTAAGTTTGCCAAAAAAGAACGTGCAGACGAACTGGTCAGGGCATTGGGCCAGCTGCCTGAAGTAGATTACGCAGAAAAAATTCCACTGTGCGCGACAAACCATACGCCGGACGATCTGGGCGCCAACAGCGTATCTCCCGGGCAGTATTCTCTGTATGTGACGCAGGCTGAAAAGGCCTGGGATATCATCCGGGGCGATCCTTCGGTATCGGTTGCCATCGTCGACAACGCTATTCAGGCCAATCACCCGGATCTCAATGCCATTGCCGGCCGCGATGTCGCCGACGGTGATGACGATCCCAATCCGCCCGATGCCACCTTTAGCCATGGCACCCACTGCGCAGGCATCGCCGGGGCACGAACCGACAACGGGCTAAATCTGGCCTCTATCGGACACGGCATATCGATCATGCCGGTAAAGGCGACGGCAGACGGGAACGACCCGGATTTCGTTGACAACGGCTACGAAGGGGTTTTGTGGGCGGCGCTCAACGGTGCAGACGTTATCAGTATGTCGTGGGGCGGCACGGACGGATGTTTTACTTGTGAACTGGCGATCAGCGGCGCCGAACTTTTAGGCAGTGTTTTGGTGGCTGCCGCCGGAAATGATAACATGGATGAGTCCTTCTTCCCTGCTCAATACGATGGCGTAATTGCTGTCGCCAATACAAATATTGACGATGTTAAAAGCGGTTCGTCCAATTTCGGCACCTGGATAGACGTATCCGCGCCGGGATCGAGCATCCAGAGCCTGGTTCCGTTCAATTCTACGGGGTCGAAAAGCGGCACATCAATGGCATGTCCTTTCGTTGCGGGTCTTATCGGTCTGGCTATGAGCGCAAGGGACGTTTACAACCCCGGCATGAGTAATGGAGACGTCGTAAACTGTGTACTGTCTACGGCTGATAATATTGACGGTACCAACCCGGGTTTTGTCGGCGAACTCGGCAGCGGCCGCGTCAACGCTTATGAAGCGCTTAAATGTTGCGTCGACTGTCAACCTGTATACGTGGAACCTTTCGCTACCTACACCGGCGGCCTGGTCCGCTACCGGCAGGCTTCGAAAGAAGTTCACTCCAATGTTGAGTGCGACAACTGCGAACTGACGCACAATTCAGGCGGTTTCATACAGCTTACGCCGTCATTTCATATAAAACCCGGCAGTACCTATTGGGGTCATATAGAAGGATGCGGCCCCGGCGGCAGCAAGCCCAAGGCCAGTTCGGATCGTGCCTTGCCGGGTATTACGAAAGTGGTTGAAAGTCAGTTGTTTTCCATCGCGCCAAATCCGGCCTCGGACCATCTTGACCTGCATTTTGCACTGCTTCAGGATGAAATGGTAAGCATTCTGTTATTCAACCAACAGGGACAAATTGTCCGAACCGTTTATTCCGGCAATAATTTTGAAAAGGGCAGTTACACGGAGAGAGTCGATGTAACCGGATTACCCGACGGCGTCTACTTCTGCGTTTTGGGAACCACATCGGGCAAACAGGTCAAGTCTGTCATGGTGAGCAACCAGTAACACCTTATTCGCATTTTAGTCAAGCCAAGGCAAACACGGGTCGTCCCGTGTTTGCCTTCTTTTAATTTTTCAGGAATGGAAAGCGAAGGGGCTAGTTTACGGTCGATGCGAACATTTCCATTTTCTTTACTTTGCAGGCAAAAATATTCATGCCCCTTTTACTCGCCACACACCCTTTCCCGGATACGGTTTTCGGCCTCTGGCAGATCGCCGAAGAAGAGGCTTTTTTCAGAGACGAACTGCCCCTGACTGTTGCAGAAGAGACCGAACTGGCCAGGCTGAAAAACATAAGGCGACTGGAATGGCTTGCCAGCCGCTGGCTGCTGCACAAACTAACAGGATCGCCGCAGCGCCTGCCGCTGGCGAAAGACGCGTTTTCAAAGCCTTTTTTCCTGGGTCAACCCGACCTTTATTGCTCGCTCAGTCACTCGCATGGCATCGTGGGCGCCTTGCTTGCCCGTCAAAATGTGGGATGCGACATACAAGTGGAAGTGACAAAAATGCCACGCCTTGCGCATAAGTTTCTCCACAAAAAGGAAGATGCTTTTGTGCGAAAACATACTGCGACAGAGCAATTTGACCTTTTCCACGTGTTCTGGACGGCGAAAGAAAGTCTATACAAGGCCTATGGATTGAAGGAACTGGACTTTCGCGCGCACATGCGCCTCGAACCGTTTCTCTGGACCGGCAACGGCCATACGGCCGGCTGGGTGAAAAAAAATTCCTTCCGGCAACGCTACAGACTTTATTTCGAAAAACTGCATCTACCCGCGGAGGGGGCGCTGATCTGGACGGTCTGTCTCCCCGAAAATTAGGATCGCTGTACTTTCCGGGCTTTTATCGTCGAAGGAGATACACCGAGGTCATGATCGGTTTTTATATGCGGAAAATGGCACAGCAACCCGATTTTGATCATTGCAAGGTGATGAATAGCGTGGTCATACACAAACAGCAATTCGCGGCCCACCGAACTCGCATAGGAAGGGCGTTCCTGACCGCCGAATTCGGCAGTCACTTCTATTTCAGCCGTATCATTCAGGGATGGCAGCACCTCTGCAAAGGCCATAAACGCGGCGGCGGCGACTTTCGGGTTGTCTTCGTAAAGCAGATTCCGCTCCCGCGATGCGTAGTCTACCCTGCCCGATTCAACCATGCCTTTTTCCAGACACTGAAAAAACTCGAGTATGTGCCGGAAGTGCATTCCAAGGGTATTACCCTCAAATTCAGGCAGTTGTTTCCTGTATTCATGCGGCTCCAACTGTGAAAGAACATGGTCGATCTGTTCTGTGACGTTTAATATAGCACTGATTGCTTGCATCTGTGTGGTCAGCAAATACGGTTTTCAAATATTGAGTAAAAATCAGGAGGCTCAGTCGCTGTAAAAATAGATACGATTTTTCGCATTCACGGGATTCCAATAATTTTTACTGTTGCAAGGTCCGCAATACGACTTCAGTACCGATCTTTACCGAACTATGTTGCCGCAGCCGTTCGAACGCCAAATGCTGGAATTACTCGGATCCGGGGATTACGCAGCGTTTTTGACAGCACTTGGCGACGCTCCTCCCGTCAGTATCCGGCTGAAGGAATCGTCATTCCCCCTAGCCGGGATTTCGGAAGACCCCGTCCCCTGGCACCCCTTGGGGCGCTATTTGCCCGAGCGGCCGGTGTTTACCCTCGATCCTGCGTTCCACGCAGGCGCTTATTATGTGCAGGAGGCCTCGTCGATGTTCCTGTATGAAGCATTGCGGCAAAGTACAGATTTTTCCAAACGCCTGAAAGTGCTGGACTTATGTGCTGCCCCCGGCGGAAAAAGCACCTTGCTGGCGGACATGCTTTCTCCGGACAGCTTGCTCGTGGCCAACGAAGTGATCCGGCCGCGCGTCGCCGTACTGCGGGAAAACCTCGAGAAATGGGGGTTTCCGAATATTGCCGTTATCAGCGCGGGGGCAGAGGAATTTGAGCCCCTGGAAGGGTGGTTCGATGTAGTCGTGGCCGATGCGCCGTGCAGCGGCGAGGGATTGTTTCGAAAGGACCCCGATGCTGTTCGGGAATGGTCGCCGGCCAGTGTGGACTTGTGCGCCGGGCGGCAACGCCGCATTCTGGCCGCCGCTGTAAAAACACTTGCACCCGGCGGCGTACTGGTTTTCAGTACATGCACCTACAACAGACTGGAAAATGAAGAAAACACCTCCTGGCTTCTTCAAAATTTTGATCTCGATAAAGTTGACCTGACCGTTCCTTCCGGGTGGGGGATTGTGGAAACGGAGGGCGGATACCGTTTTTTCCCGCATCGTACGCGGGGCGAGGGTTTCTTTCTCGCCGTTTTTCGCAAAAAGGAGGGTATAGTTCCGGAATATAAAGCGCCGGCGGTTTTCAGAAGCCTGAAGCCGCTTCCCAAAAACAACATTCCGGAAATAACGCGCTGGCTGAAAAACGCCGCCGCCGTTCGCCTGTTTCAGACACCTTCCGGCGAAGTGCTGGCATTGCCTGTCAGTCTGGAAAACGAATATCTGATCCTGGATAAATACCTGAAAAACAAGTGGTTTGGTACTTCTATCGGCGAGTTTAAAGGAAAGGATTTTATTCCTTCCCATGCGCTGGCGCTGAGCGAACTGGTAGCCCCTACCCTGCCGGCCATCGAATGCACACGCGATCAGGCCCTGCTGTTTCTGAAAAAAGAAACCTTTACCCTGCCTCCGGATATTCCCC
>JAKOXM010000541.1 GCA_029781095.1 Bacteroidota bacterium | reverse complement strand
CTGGATATCCTTCAACAGAATGCCGTAGGAGGCCCCTCCGCTGTTGTCGGCAAACGTGTTGTGCAGCATGGTTACGTTGCGGGTGTACATGACGGCCACGCCGGCGCCATTGCCAACAAACGAGTTGTATTCGTAGGTGTCGTTGTGTGAAAACATGAAGTGCAGGCCGTAGCGGATATTCGCGTCACTCCGGTTGCGAAGTATCCGGGAATTCGTAACGAATTCGAAATAGATACCGTCGCGGTGGCCGGTCACCTGATTGTCCGAAATGATAATGCTGTCGCATTTCCAGGCGTGGATGCCGTTGCCGGACGTTTGCTCTGCCCGACCGCTGGCGCTGATGCGGTTATTGCATATCCAGCAGTTTTTGCTATTCGACAAATACGCGCCGAAATAATTGTCTTCCAGTATGTTATCAAAAATATATACCCGCTTTGCGTTGTACACTTTAATACCTGCCTGATCCTCCAGCGAACCGAATCCGCACCGGATCACGCGAAATCCGCTGACACAGACATTGTCGGAGTATATGGAAAGCGGTTGGTACTTGTGCTCGCCATCCAGCACCGGGCGGCCTTCTCCGATCAGAACAAGCGGTTTTTTGACGATTACGCCGCCTTCCAGGTAAGTCCCTGCCCGTACAAGTATCGTATCGAAGGGTCGCGCAAGGCTGATGGCATTGTTGATGCCGGACAGCTGAGTGCCGGGGGCGACAACCCAGGTACGGGCATTCAGCAACGAACCGCCCAACAGAAGAAAAAGGAAGAATATCGTCTTTTTCATGGCTAGAATTCTTGCTGAACGTGTTCCCAATCCAATGCCACACCCCCTGTCAGAGATTTTACCGGCTCCAGATCGCCGGTGCCGGCAAATGCCGCAATTCCGGAAGCCATCGGGGTGGTTAATCCCTCGCTTTTCAGGTATACGGCTTTTTCTGCATCCAGTAAAACACCCGGATGGGCATAGTCGGTGACGAATCGGCCCGCAATATCGGCCGGGGCCACGCCTCCATTCTTCAGAAACTTTACGAGGCAGTTAAGGTCATCGACAACGAATATTTTCCCTTTCTTCGTGACCACTTCCGCGCCGTAGTGCTTATCCACCAGCGTCATTTTGCAGGAAGCGCAGGCTTCGCTGCCGTACTGAATAGGACGGGGACCGGTGGTGCAATGGATGAAAAGCACCGGTAAAACGAAGGCCAACGCCACTGCGGAAGCAGGTTTTACGACTTTCATTTTTTTTCTGCGCCGGCTCATCCACCATTCGATAACGACGATAAAAAATGCGATAGCGGTGACAATCATCAATATCCATCCGCCGATGTCGGGCATAGACCATGCCTCAAAATTCAGGAGTTTTTTGTAACCGATGACCGGCGGCTGATATGCCATGCCCGGAATAATGATCGGGGCTTCCGGGTTCAGGTTGTGACCATAGTCATATCCCCAGCGCCAGAAATCGTACAAAGCCAGGCTGTCAGCCAAAGCAAGCACGAGGTAATACAACACGGCGGACCACCAGCGGCCGATGAGGCCCAAAACCACGCAAACGCCAGTAACAACCATGATAATTTTACCCAGATACCCGAATTCCGGGAACATTTCGACACTGATCGGACGCATTCCAATGTAGTGGTTCAGGGCGCTGATGATCTGCACGTCGCCGGTGATCGTGTTGTGCCATATCTTCATCTCCAGCCCTTCCGGATATTGGGGCGCTGTTAGGTATATGCTCCAGATGGGGAATTTAAGCATAATCAACAGCGCAAGAGCGCCCACCGTGAGTATCGCTCGGGATATGTTACTGATTTTGAACATGATATAATAATTAAGTGTCTGGATAGTCGCTTGGAGTACTCTTGTTTAATCATTTTTCCGGCGGCAACAATACCGCATCGATCACGTGCACGATACCGTTGGAACAAGGCACGGAAGCGAGGATGTGCGCATTGCCGTTGACGGTTACCTTGCCATCCTTTACGCCGAGTACGATATTGTCCAGATTGACCTGGTTCAACTTCTGTCCATCCCGCATTTGTTCGGTTTTGATGACGCCTACATAAGTATGGTATTCCAGTATGTTACTGAGTGCAGCCTTGTTTTCCGGCTTCATCAAATTGTCCAGCGTTTCTTTCGGCAGTTTCGAAAAAGCCTCGTCGGTCGGCGCAAAAACCGTGAACGGACCGGCGTTTGACAAGGCATCGACGAGGTCGGCAGCTTTTACGGCAGCCACCAGTGTTTTATGGTCCTTTGAACCGACTGCAACCTGAACGATGTTTTTCTGGGATACGTCATCCTGAACACCCGATTGGCCGGCGGGTAAGGGCGCGGCATTTGAAGATTCGGCAGGAGCGGAAGTCTGCGTACATGCGAAACCGACAAGGAGAAAGCATGCGGCAAGCAGGGCATAGAATAATCGTTTCATATGAAGAAGGTTTGAGATGAAAGGATGCAGGGCATCTGGTTTGCAATAATCGGCAGCAGCATGTCGAAGACTGCCGCCAATTATTGCAAACCGAAGCCTAAAAAGTCAACTTGCAATTACTTTGATTCGGTCGGAGGGCTTGCCGGTTCGTCGCCTGTGCCGAACTTGAGCGGAACATTTGAGCCCGCAGGCGATATGCGTATATAACCCTGCATTTCCTGGTGAAGCGCCGAGCAGAAGTCCGTGCAGTAAAAAGGCACGACACCTGCGCGATCAGGCTTCCAATACAGCGTTTGGGTCTCCCCGGGCATAATGAGTATTTCAGCCGTGTTGGCGCCTTTAATTGCAAATCCATGCGGTATATCCCAGTCCTGTTCGAGGTTGGTTACGTGGAAATACACCTCGTCACCCATTTTTACTCCTTCGATATTGTCCGGGGTAAGGTGGGAGCGGATGGCGGTCATGTACACGTGTACCTGATTTCCTTCGCGGGTTACCTTGGCTTTTGCTTCGCCGGCAGCCACATAGGGGTGTTTATTATCCTCCAGTTTGTAAAATTTTGTGGAGTTTTTCTGTAACAGCGCCGCCGGAACGGCAACGGCATAGTGCGGCTCGCCAATTGTCGGAAAGTCGAGGATCAGTTTCATCTTGTCACCCGTAATGTCATACAACTGCGCAGACTGGGCCAGTTCCGGCCCGGTAGGCAGGTAGCGGTCCTTCGTGATCTTGTTATAAGCGATCACGTATTTTCCCCAGGGTTTTTTCGTGTCGCCACCGGGCACGCAGAGGTGGCCTATGGAATAATAGGTGGGTACCCGGTCGAGCACCTCAAGCGTTTTGACGTTCCATTTAACGATCTCCGAGGAGACAAAGAAAGAAGTGTAAGCATTGCCGTTGTCGTCAAATTCGGTGTGCAGGGGGCCCAGACCCGGTTTTTTCACCTCGCCATGCAGCACAGCCTCGTATTTCAGGACCGGGATACCTTCGTAATCACCTTCAAAAGTCTTGTCGGCGATGGCTTTTTGCATTTTTTCAAAAGAAAATACGGGTATAATGGCAGCCAGTTTGCCCGAACCGACGATGTATTCTCCGGTGGGGTCTACATCGCAACCGTGCGGGCTTTTCGGGCAAGGCATGAAATACACAAAATCCTTCAGTTCTTTGGGATCCAGCATCCTGACTTCAGTCTCCCATTTTGTGGTAGCCGAATGGGTCGTCTCATCGTACACGTTGTGGGCATACCGCACTTTTTTAATCGTCCCTTTCCCGGCTTTGGCATACTCCTCGGCTTTTTTCCAGTTGACGGCCACGATAAAATCCTTGTCGTTTTGCGAGGCGTTAACCTCCAGCAAAGTGTGCGCCCGTTCGGAATTATAGCACGAAAAGAAAGTCCAGTCATGGCTCGGGCCTTTGCCGGAATGGCTCAGGTCGAGGTTGATACCCGGCAGCAAAATCTGGAAAGCGAGGTTCATGTGACCATCCTGGGGGTCAATACTGATGAAAGAGGCCGTACCGCGGAAATTATCTTTGTACGTCTCGATGGATACATCCGGCTGATCGTCCATCGGGATGGAAAACCGGGTTCCGGCCACGATGTATTCGCTGTTTTCAGTGGTAAAAGGCGAAGCGTGGTTACCTGCAGAGTTGGGGATTTCCATAATCTCCATGGTACGGAAGGTCTTAAGGTCTATCCTGCCCACCCTCGGCGTATTGTTGGCGTTGGCAAATAGCCAGCGGCCATCTTGCACGCCATTGGTCTGCGACAGGGAAAAGTGGTGCTGGTCGTCCCAGGGCACCCATCCGTGTGAGGTATTGAGCATGGATTTCGTTTCTTCGCTGTAACCGTATCCATTTTCAGGGAACACCGAGAATACCGGGATGATCTTCAGCAAACGCCCGGAAGGCAGTCCATACACCGATACCTGGCCGTTGAAACCGCCGGACACAAAATTGTAAAACTCGTCGTATTTGCCAGGAGCGACATAGGCTTTCTGAGCGGCATCTTCCGTCGTAACGGAGGCAGCGCCTTTTGTTTTGCACTGCCAGAGGGCGACA
>JAKOXM010000540.1 GCA_029781095.1 Bacteroidota bacterium | reverse complement strand
GCAAATTGGATTTTGACGGTTAAGTAAGTTTTCAAATACATCAAATACATCAAAGATGACTTCTTCCGCCTTCTCCCATACCCAGGCGCAACGCCTGTCCCCCTTTGGAGGGGGTGGCCGAAGGCCGGGGGAGGTCAAGTACAGCACTATCCCCCGAAAAACCCGGATAACACCCTGGAATTTCCCGTTACCCCACCAATTGCTTTCACCCGCCTTGCGGCTCCGCTCCCCAGTCGCGCAGGGTTTGGGCGGAGATTTTGGTATATGGATGCTCCGGACCGAAAAGTTTATTGACAAGAGAATTCGCCTTTTGCATATATTGAATGGCTGTCTTTTCATCACCCATTAGCTTAAGCACAAAAGCAAGGTTATTTAACGTTGTGGCCACGTTTGGATGCTCTTGTCCGAAATTTTTCACTGCCGAAGCCAGCGCCGCTTCCAGCAAGTCACGCGCTTTTTCGTATTGACCTAACTCTTTGTAAACGAGTGCTAAATTGGATTGGCTCACGGCCACGTTTGGATGCGCTTGTCCGAAATTTTTCACTGCCGAAGCCAGCGCAGCTTCCAGCAAGTCACGCGCTTTTTCGTATTGACCAAGATCAGAGTAAACGTTGGCTAAATTGGATTGGCATCTGGCCACGTTTGGATGCTCTTGTCCGAAATTTTTCAAATCCGAAGCCAGCGCCGCTTCCAGCAAGTCACGCGCTTTTTCGTATTGACCAAGATCAGAGTAAACGTTGGCTAAATTGGATTGGCGAACGGCCACTTTTGGATGCTCTTGTCCGAAAATTTCCAGTGTGATCTCATATGCCTTTTCTTTAAATTCGGCTGAGATGTGATACTGTCCGAAGTTCTCTTCAAGATATGCGATATGACCCAATAAGTCCGCCAATTGCTCTGTACGAGCCTCCCGGAAGCGTTTTTCGAGGTAGTCGGCGAGGGGTTTGCTTTTTACTTTTTCAAACAGGTTATGCGCCGGGTCGGTCGCACTGTAATGTATTCGGTCACCGACGGACCGGATCACAGCAGCGGCGCGGTCGGCGGTAATATCGAGCCGCGAAACGGCAACATCCTGGATAAGCGGGTGTATCTTGTAGGCAAGCGGCCGGGAAGGGTCTTCTTCGCTCTGCAACCAGCCTTTCTCCACGAGCCGGTCGAGGGTGGCAGGGTTAAATGTTCCATCCTGGTGCAGCAATGTAAAAACCGGCGACAATTCCGCTTCGGGATACCATTCGGCCGGAGGCAGCAGGGTAAGCACGGCCAGGTGTTCTTTTTCTGCGTCGAACAGCTGCGATATTTCATGGAAGATCAGATCGACATACCCTTCGATCCGGGCTATTTTCCGGCGGTTTTCCACGCTTTGTCCGCTCTGCCCGGTATCGACGGCGCGCAGGTTCAGCGCTTCGTCGTGTATGTAGGCTTTCCGGATGCGCTCTGCCAGTTCGGCGAAGGGAATGCGCGTTGCCTGCGCCGCCTTCGCCGCAAGTTCCACGAGCAGGGTGTGGTGGCTGAGTTCGCCGAGCAGGGCGTCCAGTTCCGCGTCGCCCGGCGTTTCGAAGCGATAATACTGCCGGAAGAGCGCCCTGGCCTGTTCGGGCGGCAGGGTATCGATATGTACGCAGGGCCATCCCTGTGGCTCGTTGCGCGAGGTGATGAGCACGTGCGCACGGCAGGCAGCCAGTACGCCTTGCCAAAGCAGCAGGTCCGCGAGGTCGTTGGCATTGTCGAGTACGAGCAGGCAGTCGGGCAGGCCGGACAGGCAGTGCAGGATGGCCTTGCAGCCCGCTTCGTGGAGTTGTTCCGGCGGCAGGCTTTTGAGAGTTTCCTCGATGTCGAGACTGCGCGTCAGTTCGCGGTCAGCCACGAGCGCTTCCGGCAGTGACCCGCCCACCGTTACC
>JAKOXM010000511.1 GCA_029781095.1 Bacteroidota bacterium | reverse complement strand
GGTTTCAGCAGGTAGTCGGTCACCTGGAGGTCGAATCCCTGCACCGCAAATTCGTGGTAGGCCGAGGTCAGGATCACTTTGGGCGGATTGAGCAGCGATTTCAGGAATTCCAGACCGCTGAGTTTGGGCAGGTTGATATCGAGAAATATCACGTCCACTTGTCTGGAACGCACCACTTCGAGTGCCTGTATGGCGTCGTCGCAGACCTGAACGAGTTGCAGGAAGGGCGTTTGACCGATGTATTCTGTCAGGATTTCAGAAGCCAACGGCTCGTCTTCCACGATGATGCAGCGTAGCGAATTGTTCATAGCTTAATTCGACTTTTTAGAAACAAAGAAGCCGGAATGTGCTAAAAGTTGCACGCTTCCGGCTCCCGGTTTCCAAAAACCGCCCATCGACGGGAATCTACCCCCGAACGACTACTTTAGCACCCCCAACGACTTGCCAACTTCGGTGAATGCACGGACGGCTTTTTCCAGGTGCGCCTGCTCGTGGGCGGCCGATAACTGCACGCGGATACGCGCCTTGCCCTGCGGCACCACCGGGTAAAAGAACCCGATGACGTAAATGCCTTTGTCGAGCAGCCGGCGCGCAAACTCCTGCGCCAGCGGCGCCTCGTACAGCATGACGGGCGTGATCGGGTGCTCGCCCGGAACAATGTCGAACCCGGCGGCCGTCATGGCCTCGCGAAACCACCTGGTATTGACCTCCAGTTTGTCGCGCAGTCCGGTGCTGCCGCTCAACAGGTCCATCACTTTGATGCTGGCCCCGACGATGGCGGGCGCGACCGTATTCGAAAACAAATAAGGGCGCGAACGCTGACGCAACATATCCACAATCTCTTTCCGCGCCGACGTGAAACCGCCCGAAGCGCCGCCGAGCGCCTTGCCGAGGGTGCCGGTGATGATGTCTATGCGCCCCATGACGTTGCGGTATTCGTGGGTGCCGCGGCCGGTTTTGCCCAAAAAGCCGGTGGCATGGCATTCGTCGATGCCCACCATGGCCTCGTACCTGTCGGCCAGGTCGCATATTTTATCCAGTTGGGCGATGGTCCCGTCCATCGAAAATGCGCCGTCGGTGAAAATGAGTTTGCGGCGCGCGCCTGCCGCCACTGCTTCTTTCAGGCAATCCTCCAGCGCATTCATATCGTTGTGCTTGTAACGAAAACGCTTTGCCTTGCACAGGCGGATGCCGTCTATAATGGAGGCGTGGTTGAGCTCGTCGCTGATAATGGCGTCTTCTTCGCCGAGCAGGGGCTCAAACAATCCGCCGTTGGCGTCGAAGGCGGCGGCGTACAGAATAGTGTCTTCCGTACCGAGAAATTCGGCGATGCGGCGTTCCAGTTCCTTGTGGATATCCTGCGTGCCGCAGATAAAACGCACCGACGACAACCCGTAACCGTGTGTCCGGATGGCTTCGATGGCAGCCTCGATAACGGCGGGGTGGCTACTGAGACCGAGGTAATTGTTTGCGCAAAAGTTGAGCACTTCGTGCTGGGCGGTGGTGTCGATCACAGGCCCCTGCGGCGTGGTGATGATCCGTTCTTCCTTGAACAGTCCCGCATCGCGGATGCCCTGCAATTCACTTTCAATGGATGGTTTTACGTTTTTGAACATATTTTTCTGGTTAGGATGAAAATGGTTTTTTCAAAGTTTTTCTCCCGCAGATTCGCGCAGAAAAGGCCGCTGATTTGCGCAGAATAAATTAAAATCTGCAGTATTCTGAGAGATTTTCTGGTTAGGGTGAAAATGGTTTTTTCAAAGTTTTTCTCCCGCAGATTCGCGCAGAAAAGGCCGCTGATTTGCGCAGAATAAATTAAAATTTGCAGTATTCTGAGGAATTTTTCTGGTTAGGATGCAAATGGTTTTTTCAAAGTTTTTTCCCGCAGATTCGCGCAGAAAAACCCCGCAGATTGCCGCAGATTTTTTATTTGTTCTGCGTGAATCAGCGTCCTTTTCTGCGCACATCTGCGGGATTTTTCTGCGGTAATCTGCGGGAAAATCTCACCACAGCAACACCGACATAAATAACCGCGTTGCGCAGGCAAAGGTAGTGACTCGCTACTCAATTTTTAATGGCCTTCATGCACGGGGCGAGGTCAAATACTCAACAGTTTTTCAAATAATACATGATACCGCCGCCGAGTCCGAGCAACAGCAGGAAGGGCCAGAGCCAGCCGCTTCCGGCAGCAGCGGGCTTTTCGGCTGCGCCGTCATTTCTGACCGTGAGGCCCAGGATGGAACTCAGGCCCGTAGGAAGCGCTCCGAGGATGACGCTTTTTTCATCCATCAACAGGTTGGCGAATCCGGAAGCATTGAGTCCATCCGATTTGATTTTTTTGCTCACGACGCCCATCACCAGCGGGCCAGCCATGCCGAGCAGCGCGGAAACCGAAGCGGCTTTGGTGCCCGAAAAGGCGGCGACTGCATTGGTGATGGCAGGCACTTTTGCGCCGAATACCGTACCGAGCAGGTGACCTGCGGCGTCTTTGGGGTCGTTGTGCGCCAGGTTGCCGCCGCCGACCAGGTCGCCCAGATGATCCAGAGCGCCCGAATCGAAGTTGCCGAGCGCCTGAAAAATGCCCTCCACGGCATCGGAATCGCCCGTTTTATCGAGCAGTCCGGCCAGAATCGAAGGCACCAGCGCCCCGACGGCCTTTGAAACGCCCCCTGCATTTTCGCCGAGCAGCGCGGCGGAATGTTCGAGCAGTTCGGGGGTCACGTAATCCTTGATGGAATCGATCAGATTTGTCATATTGTTGGTAATGCTTTTTGATTTGTGTCGCGTGCCCACTTCATGACATAGGTGCTTCGGATCTGCGAAAACGGAGATCATCGCAGGATGCGATCCTCAAAACGGCAGTCCGACTGCGAGGTTCGGATTAAAGTCTTTCAGTTGCATTTTGGAAAACCGGTTGGGTATCCAGTATTTCCCGTTATCGTCGGCGTAGGGGTTGCGCAGTTTCAGGCCCGCATCAAACCGGATGATCAGGTAACTGAAATCGCCGCGAATGCCAAAGCCCGTACCGATCGCTATGTTTTTATATGAATCGAGGCGCAATTGCGAGCCGGGGCGGTCGGCATCTTCCTTCAGCGTCCAGATGTTGCCGCCATCGATAAATACGGCGCCCTTGAACCAGGAAAAAATGTCGAACCGCATTTCCGTATTGAACTCGAACCGGAAATCGCCCGATTGGAAAAACGGCTGTGTGGTTTGGGGCGCAATGGTGCCATCCGAAGCCCGCGGCACGTAACCGCCGGGGCCTATTTCGCGTATACGCCAGGCCCGAATACTCGTGGGACCGCCCACGAAGAACTGTTTCACGTATGGCACCGTAGGTGAATCGCCGAAAGGCACGGCCACACCGCCGCCCACGCGAACCACGCCGGTGAGGTTTTTCCGGAAATCGCGCGTATAAACGCCGTCCATGTCGACCCGTAAATATTGCGCGAAATCGAGGTCGGAGATCACCCAGGTTTGTTTTCCGAAAATGGCGGACCACAATCGGTTGGCGCCCAGTTCTTCGAGGCCGGAGAGGTCCGTATTCAGTCGGTAAAACCAGCGTTCGCCGAAGCGGTTGTTGGTGCCGTTGTAAGAATAGTTGAACGACCGAAGGATAAATCCGGTAAACAATTGTTTGCCGAAGCTGCGCTTTAAAAACTCGTTCTGGCCAAAGATCGAATCGAATTGCGCCCGGATGCGCGGACGCAATACGTCGATGCCGATATGATCGAAGGAATACTGGTGTTCAGCCACCCGCAGGTCGTAGCCGAAGGATGCGTT
>JAKOXM010000505.1 GCA_029781095.1 Bacteroidota bacterium | reverse complement strand
GGGCAAAGGTAGAATGCTGATCTCAGGCAGACTGTGAAAATATGTCCAAAACTTCCATTACCGGGTCTTTATACTGCCGTCCGATCGGAATTTCCTTGCCGCCGATGGTTACGTCCGTTGCCGAATAGGCTTCTATTTGCCGCAGCGCTACGAGGAAAGATCGATGTATCCGGAGAAAGCCTGCACCTTCCAGTGTGGTTTCAAGTTCGCCGAGCTGCATTTTGGTCACAATGGATTTTCCACCTGCCATAAAGATCCGGACGTATTCTTTCAGACTTTCCACATAATGTATCTCGTCGAGCCAAACCCGCACCATTTTTTTGTTGACGTTGAAAAAAAGGAAGTGGCGGTCGGGGACAGCATTGACAGGAGGGGCAACGGGTCGCTTTATCTTTTGAATGGCTTTTACAAATCGCTCGAAATCAATGGGTTTTAGCAAATAATCCACTACGCCGAGGTCATAACTTTCGAGCGCGTAATCGTGATAGGCCGTGGTAAGAATCGTCTGCGGAGGCTGGGGGAGCGAACGGAGAAAATCAATCCCTTTCAGACCGGGCAGGTGAATGTCCAGAAACAACACATCCACCTGCGCTTCACGAAGCGCCTCCAGCGCGTACAAGGCGTCGCCGCATTTGCCGACAAGCCGCAGAAATGGAATCTGCCGCACGTAATCTTCGAGGATGCCGGCGGCAAGCGGCTCGTCCTCCACAATGAGGCAGTTCAGCGTATTCATAGTTCGATATTCAGGTCTGCAACAAAGGTATCGCCGGAATCCAAAACCTGTAAGGAATGCCGGTCCGGATACAGCAACTCCAGTTGGCGCCGCACATTGCGCAGACCGATACCCTGTGCATTGCCGCTTTGGCCGGGTTCCTTCGAGTTTTCAATTTTGCAATGCAACATGTTGTTTTTCAATGCAATATTGATACTGACCCAGGCGTCCGATCGTTTTTCGCTGGCGCCGTGTTTAAACGCGTTTTCAACCAACGGAAGCAATAACAACGGCGTAATCCGGGTACCCGGATCGTCGAGTTCCGTCGCCATTTCAACGGAAAGCCGGTCTTCGTCAAAGCGCAGTTTTTCCAGTTCGACGTAGTCGTTCAGGTTTTGTACTTCCTGCTCGATCCGAACCGAGGGTTTTGCCGATTCGTACAGGACATACCTGAGCAGACTGGCCAGTTTGAGCGCTACGGGGGCTGTTTTGTCCGATTTCCGGCGCGCCAGTGCGTAGATATTGTTGATCGTATTGAACAGAAAATGGGGGTGAATCTGGCCTTTTAACGCCTGCAATTCTGCGTTGAGTTTTTCGGACTGCAATTGCGCTTCCCTTTTATGCAGGAGTTGTTGCCGGAAATAAAGTCTTGCCGAAAGCGCTGTGCAACTTGCTAAAACACAGTCAAATACATCATAAGCCAGCATGTGGCCCCAAAAAGAAAATGTTGAATTGGGGAACCAGACCGGTACGAGGTAAATCATTTTTAAAACCCTGTTCAGTATGCCACCGAGGATGTTCGATGCGGCGGCTCCGCCAAATGCCCACCACGTTTTTTGCCCGCCGAAACCCGAAAACCGTTCGAAAAACCAGAAAGACAGGTAGGTCGCCAATATGCGCGCAGGCATCTGCAAGCCTTCCGTGAAGGCGTATTTGCCGAAATTTCCGTCATACCGGCTATAGGTATATGCGTAAATAAACCAGAATAACAGCCAGAAAAGCAGGTGGAACAGGATGCGCCGTTTCATGGACGCAAAAGTCGGGAAAAACCCGCCAGAGATGTATGCTTTTCGGCAGGCGGAAACGGTTGTTCATAGACTTTTTCAAATCGGGGAGAGCCACATGCCCGATTTTGGCGTCCATCAAGCCCCGGAAAAAACAAATAAACACAACGACTAATCTGTTTTGCTATGAAAACAAAAACTTTCCTGCCATTAGCGG
>JAKOXM010000501.1 GCA_029781095.1 Bacteroidota bacterium | reverse complement strand
TGAGTTTGCCCAGAATCGTACTGATGGTGTTGAATACAGGCGCGCTGCTGTTCACGCGGTTGACCATGTCCTGCAATACCTGGTCGGGTTCGCCGGTGTTGAGCGATTCACGCAGGGTCGATTTGTATTTTGCTAAATTCATATGCGTCCGGCCGCAATAAAAGGCCAGCGCCAATTTAGCGACTATCTGCCATTTGCTTCCGGAAATGAATCATGATCAGGGATAAAAAAACCTCTCCCGGATATCCCGGAAGAGGATCGACAGCAGAAAAGGCAATTATACGAGGTAATTCCAGCCGAATAAATCCGGTCGTTCGCCCGTTCGGATCGCGTCCAATTCCTTTTTGAAAGAAAACATCACGGCATCGGCGCCTGTATAACAACTATACCCGTCCGCTCCGATCTGTATCCACTCGACAGGGGCCACAACTGCGGCGGTGCCGGCACCAAAGACTTCCACCCGCTTGCCCGCACGCAACGCCGCTTGCAATTCATGGCGGCTCATGGGGCGTTCTTCGGTAGCGATACCGCGCTGCCGCGCCAGTGTCAGGATCGAGTCGCGGGTAACACCGTCGAGGATGGTGGATGTAAGTGGCGGCGTGACGAGCACGTCGTCAATAATGAACATCACGTTCATCGTGCCCGATTCTTCAATGAATTCGTGTTTGTGGCTGTCCGTCCACAATACCTGGTCGAATCCTTCTGCCCGCGCTTTTTGCGCCGGATAAAATGCCGCGCCGTAGTTGCCACCGCATTTGGTACTGCCGGTACCCCCATCGGCTGCCCGCACAAACTCAAGTTCCACTTTGAGGCGCAATGGTTTTGCGTAATACTGTGCAACCGGCGTCGCCACGATCATAAAAATATACTCGTCGGACACTTTTACGCCCAGCCGGGCCTCTGTTGCGAACATAAAAGGCCTGATATAGAGTGCTGCATCGGGCAGTTCGGGTACCCAGGCCTGTTCGAGGTCGACGAGTTCGTGCAATGCCTGCATGAAGAGTTCGTAGGGGACCTCCGGCATACACATGCGCTCGAGCGAACGGTTAAAGCGTTCATGGTGTTTATCAGGTCTGAAAATGGCGACCCGACCGTCGTTCATTCGAAAGGCTTTCATGCCCTCAAAAACCGTCTGGCCATAGTGCAGGCTGAGGGAAAAAGGGCTCATGCGAATGTCGTGAAAAGGCTCGATGCGCGGATTTTGCCAGTTGCCTTCGGCAAATTCACTGATGAACAGGTGATCGGTTGGCTCCTTGCCGAATACCAGTTGTTCAAAATCGAGTTGGTGACGGCGGCTTGTTGTGGCTTGGCGAATGGGGAAGGCGAGTGAAGTTTTCATGAATGTGGTGTTTTTGAAAAAACCGGGTCTGGGTGAATGCCCGAACCCGGGTAATCTGTAAATCAGTTGTGAAGCCCACGGGCCGTTGCCGGCGGGATGTATTAATTCAGGATAACGAGGCGGCAAAAGCCTCAGCCAGCGGAGATGCTCCCGGCACCAGGGGGTATTCCATTTTCAC
>JAKOXM010000500.1 GCA_029781095.1 Bacteroidota bacterium | reverse complement strand
ACCCCTCGCACCACACGGATTGTCCGGATTGCCCGGTCGAAAATGTTTCCTGGAACGACGTGCAGGCGTTTATAAAAAAGGCAAACGAAAAATACAGGATGAACTACCGGCTGCCGACGGAAGAAGAATGGGAATATGCCGCGCGGGGCGGTACGCGCAGCAAGGGCTACCTCTATGCCGGCAGCAATACGCTTTACAATGTTGCGACGTTTTCCGGAGAGACCCACCCTGTCGGCTCGAGCAAGGCAAACGAGTTGGGTCTGTACGACATGAGCGGCAATGTATATGAATGGTGTGCGGACATTTACAAGCCTTATCCGGGATGCGCGGGCGAGACGCACGACACCAGACGGGTGCTGCGCGGCGGCTCCTGGCGCGATGCACCGGAAAAATGCCGTACTACCAATCGCATCCACGGCGCGACGTCCAGCCCGGTGATCGATTTCGGGTTTCGATTGGCCAGGGATTGAAAATAGCGCTCCCGGAATTTTTATCCCTTCTAAATAACGATTCCTTTCGCATCTTTTCCGAACGAAAATTCTGCATGGCCGTTCGGTGAAGTAGTTTTGTTCCGCGAAAAACGTTCGCACGGCGACTCAAAACTGCGTTTAAGTTTCTTTCTTTGCGCAGAGCCCCCGCGATTGATCCCGGGCCAAAGAACCTGAAACCACGAAGCCTTCAAATCATAAAACTCTGAAACCCGTTTTATCGAACATTCATCCTTCCACAATGAGTTGGTTTACCAAGTTTCTCTCTTCCTCCCTCGGTCAAAAGGTCGTGATGTCCCTGACCGGATTGTTCCTGATGCTCTTCCTGATCGTGCACTTGCTCGGCAACCTGCAGTTGCTGAAAGACGATAACGGGGAAGCGTTCAACACCTACGCGTTCTTTATGACGCACAATCCCCTGATCAAAATCATTTCCTACACGCTCTATGCCTTTATTCTCTGGCATGCGGTGCAGGGCATCCGGCTCTGGCAGAACAACCGGGCCGCACGCGGCAACATCCGCTACGCCGTGGCTTTCAGCCGTACGTCGGAGCGCTCGGCGCGAAACATGGCCTGGCTGGGTATCGTGATCTTTGTATTTATTATCCTCCACATGTGGCAGTTCTGGCTGCAAATGAAGATGGGCGTACTACAGCCCGTCGACGTGGCAGCCTATGAACACCCGGTGCAGAACCTGTACCTGCCCGTGGCGGAAGCGTTCAAAAATCCGTTCTACGTAGCGTTTTATGCCATCTGCATGGTGGTGATCGCGTTTCACCTGTGGCACGGCTTCTGGTCGTCGTTCCAGACGCTGGGGCTTAACCATCCGCGCTATACGCCGCTGATCAAGGCCGTCGGCTACATATATGCCATCGGCATTCCGGCCGGTTTCGCGATCATACCGCTGGTGTTCTACTTCTCTTCCGGTAAAGTCTGAGCGCCCGACTCCATTAGCACATTAGCACATTAATCCCATTAGCACATTAACCACATTAGCACATTAGCACATTCAGATATATGGCAAAGGCAACTGCCCCCGACCCCAAACTCAACTCCAAATCGCCTTCCGGGCATGTGTCCGAAAAATGGGAAGAATACAAAGGCCACGTGCCCCTCGTATCGCCCAACAACAAGCGCCGCATCGACGTGATCATCGTCGGTTCCGGTCTGGCCGGCGCATCAGCCGCGGCTTCGCTGGGCGAACTGGGCTACAACGTGAAGGTTTTCACTTTTCACGACAGTCCGCGCCGGGCCCACTCCATCGCAGCGCAGGGCGGCATCAACGCCGCCAAAAACTATCGCAACGACGGCGATTCGGTGTATCGCCTTTTCTATGATACCATCAAGGGCGGCGACTATCGCTCCCGCGAATCCAACGTTCACCGCCTCGCCGAGGTGTCATCCCTGATCATCGACCAGTGCGTGGCACAAGGCGTACCCTTCGCGCGGGAGTACGGCGGCCTGCTCGACAACCGTTCCTTCGGCGGCACGCAGGTATCGCGCACCTTTTATGCCCGGGGCCAGACCGGCCAGCAACTGCTCATCGGCGCCTACCAGGCGCTGAGCCGCCAGATTCACCTCGGAACGGTAAAAATGTACAACCGCCACGAAATGCTCGACGTCGTGGTAGTGGACGGCAAATGCCGCGGCATCATCGCCCGCAACCTGCTCACAGGCGAACTGGAGCGTCACGCAGCGCACGCCGTGGTACTCTGCACGGGCGGCTACGGCAACGTATTCTACCTGAGCACCAACGCCATGATGTGCAACACGACGGCTGCCTGGCGGGCACACCGGCGCGGCGCCTATTTCGGCAACCCCTGCTACACGCAGATACACCCGACCTGCATCCCGGTATCGGGCGATTACCAGTCGAAACTGACGCTGATGTCCGAGTCGCTGCGCAACGACGGGCGCGTG
>JAKOXM010000496.1 GCA_029781095.1 Bacteroidota bacterium | reverse complement strand
TTGCACGAGTCATCATCGAACAAACACTAACAACGCTTTTCATGAGCTTGAATTCTTTTCAATCCGCACCCTCATTGGCCTCCCGGGAAATCCTTTTCGCCGGCTTTGAAGGCGATTTTGATACCTATATCCGTGATTTCCCCTACCAAAATAAAGCCTACAATTTCGAACTTGTCAACCAGCCGACCGAGGCATTTCAATGGCTCGAACATCGGGTATCCGAACTCCGGACATACCAGCTCCCATATGCTGTATTCTGTAACCTGGACTGGTTGCAAAACAATGATTTTGAGTTGATAAAGCTTGTAACGGCGCATCCAGATCTTCGCTTCGTGCCCCTGATCGCGCTGGCCGGCCCGGAGCAGGCAATTGAAAAGCAATCGTTGTTGAAGAACGGTATTGACGATTGTTACCCGGAACCGGTTTTATGGAGGCAACTGGAAGCGCGCCTCGCTTTTCTGAATCAATACAAATCCCGACTACTGGAATTGTCCGAACATCTGACGCGTGAAAACTATCGCTACCAGATTCCACAGGTAAAAAGGATATTCGACGTGGTAGCGGCGACGCTGGGAATTGTGCTTTCCGCTGTCGTCTGGCTCCCGGTAGCCGTCGCCATTGCCCTCGATTCGAAAGGGCCCGTTTTTTACCGTTCGAAAAGGGTAGGGGCCGATTATCGCGTCTTTGATTTTCTGAAATTTCGCTCCATGTACCTGGACGCCGACCAACATGTCGCTGAGTTACAGCACCTGAATGTGTACAGCCTTGCGGGTAACGATGCCGTGTTTATCAAATTTGCACACGATCCGCGCATCACCCGGGTGGGCCGTTTTATCAGAAAATACAGCATCGACGAGCTGCCGCAACTGATCAATGTGCTTCGAGGCGAAATGTCGCTGGTAGGCAACCGCCCGCTGCCGGTATACGAAGCGGAAATGCTGACCCGCGACAAGTGGAGTACCCGTTTTCTGGCGCCGGCCGGCATTACCGGTCTCTGGCAAGTGACCAAACGCGACCACCCTGACATGAGCTCGGAAGAGCGGATCGAACTTGATATTTCATACGCGAATGATTACAGCCTTTACAAGGATTTGAAAATTATCCTGAAAACATTCCGCGCGCTCATACAAAAAGAAGAATTTTAGCGCAAAACAGGCATTCCGACACATGTATATGCCGCTCGTTTCCATCATTACGGTCAACTTCAATCAAACGGAAGCCACCTGCGCCCTGCTCGACAGCATACGGCGACAGGATTATACCCCTTCGGAAGTGATCGTGGTCGACAACGGAAGCGCCGAAAATCCGGCAGAATTATTCGCCCGCAGGTATCCGGAGGTGATATTTATTCGCAGCCACGCCAACCTTGGCTTTGCCGGAGGCAATAACCTCGGTTTGCAAAAAGCAAGTGGTCAATACCTGTTTTTCATCAATAACGATGCAGAGATGACCGACGGCTGCCTTGCCCGCCTCATTTCGCTCTTTTCGGCCGTACCCGAACTCGGCATCGTCAGCCCCCTGATTTGCTACCACCCCCGGATCCCTGAAAATGTATCGAAAACAGTACCTGATTCCTCTGAAATGCCGCATGCCACCGTCATTCAGTACGCCGGCATGACGCGCGTCCATCCGCTGACGGGCCGCAACCGCAGTATTGGCGAAGGAGAAACAAATACAGGTCAATTCCGCAGCCCTCAACCAACCGCCTATGCGCATGGCGCAGCGATGCTGGTCTCGCGCGCGGTACTCGAAAGAGTCGGACCAATGAGCGAGGATTT
>JAKOXM010000490.1 GCA_029781095.1 Bacteroidota bacterium | reverse complement strand
CTACGTTCCAGGTAACAACAGGATTGGTCAGAGTTGAGCCCGGCGGTGTGCCGTTCGGGAAAACCCAGGTCCTACCGGTTATATTGCCGGTCGATTGGTCTGTAAATTGAACAGGTTGTCCCTGGCACGCCGGATCCGGGTCCCAGGTAAAATCGGCAGCCAACGGCGGCGGCGGGGGGCCGCAGGGAGAGAGGCAGCCGCTGTTGATCTTCGGGACAATAAAACTGTTCACTGAACTTATCGAGGCGGAACTCCAGGTCGTGGTTGTGGATACAAACGGGCACATGATGTATGTCGGAGAGCCATTTGGGCAGTTATCATGAAGGCAACTGAAGTTGTGGCCAATCTCGTGCGAAGTAAGACAGCGCAATAACTCGGAATTGGCCGAAAAGTCCTGCAGGCAGTGGTATTTGCTGGTATTACATACTCCGTTGAGGTATGCTATCCCAATGACGTTGCCGTCAAAATCCCGATTCGTCCAAAGCTCGCCTACATCGAAAGGGATGCCAAAGTTGCCGTTATTGCCCCATGTTGTGAAACTGGCTAAAACCTGGTCAGGATTAGTCGAGTTCGTCCAGGGGTCTGTCCCGGTAACTACAAATTGGGTCACGATTACAAATTCGATATCATGATTAAAGTTGCCTGTATAGTCAGTGTTCACATCATTAATTACGCCTATGTTGTGGTTTTCAACGGCAGTGACCGAGCCGTACTTGTTAAACATCAATTTGTCGGAAGCAATGGCAAGTTCGGCCTGGTAGCAGGCTTGCAATTTTGCCTGCGGGTCATCATCGGAAGGTTGTGCGCCATTCAACAACTGATCGGCCTTTTCTTCACTTTCGATCAGGGCACAGGTACCGTCAATATTGTCGCGGATCACGTCAGACCGTTCGTAGACCACAAACAGATTGTGAGGCGCTGAGGGTTCGTAATACCAGAGCGGTTCTATGTAATAAACACCTCCGTCGGAAGAGACAAAGCCATAGATGAAATCTTCATCAATCGTCAGACGGACAATTCCGCCTCCGTTCGCTTCGTATCCTTTAAAGGCCTTGTTTTCTTTTGGCGTTTGAATCTGAAGACCATTGGGTGTTTGAATTTGCAGGGTATATCCCGGAGGAATGATCCCGCTTGGAACGAGGTTCAGTTTCCATTGATGGTCGCCCAGGTGGAGTTCCGTTTGACTGAAGTCGGGATTGCTTTTGACTGCATCGTTGAAGGCATTGGCATCGATCTGGTATACTTCCCAGTGCAAAAGCCGGTTCTTAAGTGCGGGGAAAGTGATGTCATTGTAGACACCTGTAAATGTTTGTGCATTCAACCGGAAGTTTGGCATTAAAATGCCGGCAAACAGGAAGGCACAGGCAAACAGACGTAAACGAGATGTCATGAACTGGTTTGGTTTGACCATGTTTAGTAAAATGTGAACAATAAGGGCAAAGCCGCCAAGGGTCAGGGCAGCGATTAAAAAATGTTTTTTTGTCAATTGGAAGATTGTTCTATCGGAGATTGGGAGGTAGCCGGGAGGGAATGGCTTTTCAACGGCGAAAATACAGTATGAAAAAATATATTCACTCTAGTCAAATGAAAAAATGCCGGTTTAGTCAAAAAGCAGACTAATTTGTTTAGCAGGCCAACCGTCCGTCTGAAAAAACAGCCTTTTATACTTTTCCCGCGTTTTTGGGAAAAACATGCCAAACCATTCCACTTTTTTACCTTTGCCGAACCTGAACAAGTCATTTTCACAACAATTTCAAACCAATGCGCATCCAAAAAATATTTTTCGCTTTTTTTCTGGCCAGCTTTTTCTTTTATGTGCCAACTGTCTCGGCCCAAAAGAAGAAAGAATCAAAACATTCCGAATTCTCCTCCCATCTCTGGTATGGCGGCAATATCGGACTCAATTTCTACGGTTTTAACGGCGGCAACGTGTTCCAGATAGGCGTGGCGCCTATGGTCGGATACAAGATTGTTGAGCCGCTTTCCGTCGGCCCCCGTGTGTCATTCATGTTCTCTTCCGTCAAGGTTCCGTCCTTCAAGGCGGTCGGCATTATCGATGTGGATGCAGGTTTGTTTATGCGCCTGCGGATTTTCAGGGGCTTGTTCATCCAGGGCGAGGTCTCCAATGAATGGTACCAGGAGCCGCTCTTTTATTCCAATGGAACAACCGACAAGGTGTCCAACAGCCGCGTCAACCCACGCCTTGGTCTGGGCTGGAACTGGAGTGAAGGGCGCGGCGCCGGCTCCGAGATAGGCATATTTTACAATTTTGCTATCGCCAACGACCTCAATACATACCAGAATCCGCTGGATTACCGCTTCGGCTTTACCTGGAATTTTTAACGTGGCTCATCCCGAATATTGGCCAATCGATCTGATCCCTGTTATCAGTGCGTAGTCCGAGATGAGGTAATAGCACACCGATGACACGGATCAGACTGATTGGCGCCGTATTATTGTGGTTGCCGGGCCTTGCATACATTCAGAACAATTCATGTTTTTTTCAATTCATCTCTAACCAACTCACCACCACATTTTTATGCCTAATCAAAAGATACTCGACCTTCTTGGGGACAAGGCCGCCTTTTACCTCGATCACGAATGCAAGACCATTGACAAAAAGTTGCTGCACGCGCCGTCGCGCAACCATGTGGATGAAATCTGGATGCAAAGTAACCGCAACGGCCAAACCCTCCGCAGCCTTCAGCAAATACTCGGTACCGGTCGCCTCGCAAACAGCGGCTATGTCAGCATCCTTCCAGTCGACCAGGGCATCGAGCACAGCGCCGGCGCTTCATTCGCACCCAATCCCCTGTTTTTTGATCCTGAGAATATCGTAAAACTGGCAATCGAAGGTGGTTGCAACGCAGTCGCCAGCACCTACGGCGTTTTGGGAAGCGTGGCCCGAAAATACGCCCACAAAATCCCTTTTATTGTCAAAATCAACCACAACGAGTTTCTTTCCTACCCCAATAAGTTTGACCAGATCATGTTCGGAACGGTGAAAAATGCCTGGGATATGGGTGCTGTGGCAGTCGGCGCAACGATTTATTTCGGTTCGCCTGAAAGCGGGCGTCAGATCATCGAGGTCAGCCAGGCTTTCGAAATGGCGCATGAACTGGGCATGACGACCATCCTTTGGTGCTACCTGCGCAACAACGGCTTTAAAAAGGACGGGACGGATTACCATACGAGCGCCGACCTCACCGGGCAGGCCAATCACCTGGGCGTCACTATTCAAGCCGATATTATAAAGCAAAAACTGCCGACCAACAACGGCGGCTACAATGCCCTGCAATTCGGAAAAACGCACCCGAAAGTATATTCGGAACTCAGTTCGGACCACCCGATCGACCTCTGCCGCTACCAGGTAGCCAACTGCTACATGGGGCGTGCCGGGCTCATCAACTCGGGCGGTGAATCCAAAGGAGCATCGGATATGCAGGAAGCCGTTATTACGGCAGTTGTCAACAAGCGCGCAGGCGGCATGGGCCTGATCAGCGGGCGAAAGGCTTTTCAAAAGCCGGTCAAGGAAGGTGTCGCGCTGCTGAATGCCGTTCAGGACGTGTACCTCGACCGGACAATCAAGCTGGCTTAAGGCGCGTCGTTCGGGCCGGAACAGCGTTCCGGTGTACTTTTAAAAATGCCGTGCGGAACTTCGGCCGCGCGGCATTTTGTTTTCAGCAAAACCCTACTTTTGCGCCCGCCATTGACCACGAACGCACGTGTTGCGTTATATGAAGAGCAAAAAATATGTCCAGTATAGTCTACACAATCCAGGATGCTGTTGCCCAGGCAGTTGAAAGTCTCTATGGAGAAAAAACAGAGCCGGGAAAGGTATTGGTGAACACTACCCCACCCGACTTTGCGGGCGATTATTCGGTTGTCATTTTTCCGTTCGTAAAAGTTGCCAAAAAAGCCCCGGATGCCGCGGCCGCCGAGATCGGCGAATATCTGCATCAAAAGGTATCCGAGATCAAAGGTTTTAATGTGGTTAAAGGCTTCCTGAACCTGGAAATATCGGATGCTTACTGGCAGCAGTTCCTTCAGGAACTTACCGGCAACCCCGATTTTGGCCGCCGGCCGCGCAATGGCCAGAAGGTGATGGTGGAATACTCTTCTCCAAACACCAACAAACCCCTTCACCTCGGTCATATCCGCAATATCCTGCTCGGCTGGTCCTGCTCCAGAATATTGGAAGCCGTTGGCTATGAAGTAGTTAAATCACAAATCATCAATGACAGAGGCGTCGCCATTTGTAAAAGCATGCTGTCATGGCAAAAATTTGGCGCGGGCAAAACGCCCGAAAGCGAAGGCATTAAAAGTGACCATTTCGTAGGCGATTATTACGTGTTGTTCGAACAAAAAAGCAAGGCGGAATACGATATCTGGCAACAATCCGCGGAGGGTAAAAAAGTTTTTGAAAGCAAAAGGAAACCCGGGCAGTCCGAGTCCGCCTTTTTTAAGGATTTCAAAAACAAATGGTTCAACGAATATTCCGCCCTTGGCGCGGAGGTGCGTGAGATGTTGCTGAAATGGGAATCGCATGACCCCGATACCATCGCGTTGTGGAAAAAAATGAACAACTGGGTGTACCAGGGCTTTGACAAAACCTATGATGACCTGGGCGTTTCGTTCGATAAACTCTATTATGAAAGCGAAACATACCTGCTTGGCAAGGATATCGTGGAAGACGGGTTGTCAAAAAACGTTTTTT
>JAKOXM010000485.1 GCA_029781095.1 Bacteroidota bacterium | reverse complement strand
GTAATGTTGCGCATTTATAAAAGCAGAATCAGCCAGCCATACGAGTGACGCCGCTTCGGGCGAAAGGCTGCTTTCTTCAAAAAGCCATAGCAGGAAATGGATGGTCGCCAGCGGGTATTTCCGGCTGAAATTCCGCATGACTGAAAAGCCTCTGAGTGCGTTGGGGTTCAACGAGTGGCTGTGACCGGGCAATTCCTCGTCGCCCGTCATCGAAATAATGTGGTGACCGAGACCGGGTACGCCCGGGTGGTAAATGTCCAGATCGACCGCGATATATTTCCCGGAAAAGAGTTTTTCCCGAAATGCCGCTACCGGGCCGGCATACCATATCCGCGTATATTGACAATAAATACCCGTCACCGGCCAGCCGAATTTTTGATGCAGAAACATGGCCGAAAGCAGGCTGTCCAGGTCGTCGCCGATGACCATGCCCTCCACGTAATCGGGACGCGCAAATGGCAGAAATGCTTCCCGGATCAGGAAGCGGTCGCGGCAGTTCGTGTTGGCAAGGATTGGCATTGAGGAGGCTAAAATACATCGTATCAGCCGACCGCCGGCTGCCGTCACTGGGGTTTTCTTTTAAAATCGGTAGCACGGCGTTCACGCCGTCGGGATGAGGTTATTTATAGCCGAATGTGCTGTACTACGCCGTAAACGGCTGCTGTCCCGACGGCGTGAACGCCGTACTACCGCTTTGAGCGGCAAAATTATTTTTACAGGAAAACCCTGCTGCCGTCACTTCGATTTTCGCGCTTCCACTATTTTTTCGTAGGCTTCGTTGATCTGCTGGAACTTTTCCTTGGCGTGGCGCATCGTTTCGGCCGAGCCGCCGTTTGCAGCAATTTTATCGGGGTGCCACTTCATGGCGAGGGTGCGGTATTTTCTTTTGATCTGATCCAGAGAATCGGTCGGTTCGGCGCCGAGGATCAGGTAATGCGGGTCAAGGGGGCTCCAGCGCTGCTGGTTTTGGGTCTGGGACTGCGTATGGTAGTAGCGGCTTTTAATGCGGTCATATTGCAAACGGCCGATGTGAAAAATGCCCGCTGCCCTGAGCAGGATTACCTCTTCGCGCGGATGCAGGCCGCCATCTGCCGCTGCCATGGCAAAAAGCATGTCCATCATATTCATAACCTGGTGGCGCTCCCTGCCGAAATCGTTATAAAAGGCCCGCGCATAGGTATCGAAAGAGTCGGTGGAGTCTTTCGCCTGTTTCCATATTTTGATGGCTTGCGAGCGCCCCCGGTCGTTCATGCGGAACTGGTTGCGCATCAGGTATTCCATGTGCGATATTTCCTTGTCCGTCACGGCGCCGTCGGCCTTTGCCATTTTCGCACAGAGCGCAAACACGTGGTACAGAAATTCGCCTTGCCTGCGTTGGTATGCCTTGTACTCGCCTTCCGAGACCGCTTTCTCCTTCGGTTTGTCAAAAAAATAGTGCCCCAGCATCGAGCCTATAAAAAAGCCGATCAAACCACCGAATGGGATACCCATCAGGTCGAAAAGAAAAACACCGGCAAGGCCGCAAATCAGTTTGCCCCTGAGTTCCAACGAATGAGCTGTATTGGTTGAATGATAAACTGCCACAAATATACGACGGCAAAACTACGGCATTTCTACCGGCACAAACCCGAACTGCTCCACATCGAATAGTCCTAAATCTGTCATTTTCAATTTCGGTATCACAGGCAAGGCCAGGAATGAAAGCACCATGAAAGGCGCACGCAGGGCGCAGCCGAGTGTTGTCTTCGTCCATGCGTCCAGCTCTGCGTACGCTTCTGCAAGTGCATAACCGTCCATCGGGCTCATGAGACCCGCGATGGGAAGCGGCAGCACCCTTGTATCGCCCGAGCCGTCTGCAGCGGCGATGCCGCCATTCGCTTCGATAACGGCATTCACCGCAGCGCACAGCGCGTCATCGTCGGTCCCTGCTGCAACGATATTGTGCGAATCATGCGCAACGCTGGAAGCAAGCGCTCCCTGCCGAAGCCCGAAGCCCTTCACAAAGCCGATGGCGGGCGGTACATCGGGCCGGTATCTGTTCACGACGCATATTTTCAGCAAATCACGCGACGGATCGGCCAACAGAAAACCATCCTCTGTGAAAAGTGTCTCTTCCAGCGAACCGGTTACGATCTGGCCGTCAAGTGCTTCGATCACCCTGACGCTTACAGGCATTTCCGGATCGGCTTTCCGTGTAATTTGCCTTATCCGGAAATCCGCCGGTTTTTTGGGCAAGGCGGTGAAATGATTAGGCGTAGCGGCTTCGTAGCGGGGCAGCAGGCTTTTCCCGTTTTCCGCCACTTTCTCTCCGGCAATCCAGGTTTCGAGCACGCGGAAAGAGGCAAGGTCGGATATCCGGATAAAATCGGCGGGATCGCCCTCGCGCAGCAGACCCACCGGCAGGCGATAATGTTCCACAGGATTCAGACACGCTGCACGCAGCACATCGAACAGTTCGCAACCGCTCTGGTGCGCCCGGGCCGCCAGTTCATTGATGTGGCCCCGTACCAGGTCGTCGGGGTGTTTGTCGTCGCTGCAGAACATGATTTGCTCCGGAAACAGGGTTAGAAGCGGCCAAAGCGCTTCAAAATTGCGCGCTGCGCTGCCTTCCCGGATCAGGATTT
>JAKOXM010000461.1 GCA_029781095.1 Bacteroidota bacterium | reverse complement strand
ACCCCTGCAGGCGCTCAAAACACCGGTACCAAACTACAGTTTTCCAAATCAGATATCGCCCAACAACAATTTCCTCGACCTGAATCCCGTGACGGGGGACATTCTCTGGCAAACGCCGCAGGTGGCCGGCGAGTACAACCTGGCGTTTATCATCGTCTCCTGGCGAAAAGGCGTCCCGATCGACACCACCATTCGGGATATGCAGATTTTTGTCGACAAATGCGACAACAATCCGCCCACGGTTACAGCGATAAAGGACACCTGTATTGTAGCCGGGCAGGTGCTCGAATTCGACGTGGTGGCAAACGATCCCGACACCGGTGACCTGGTGCAACTCACAGCATTGGGCGGGCCTTTGAAATCGGCCTACAGCCCCGCCACATTCGATGCTCCGCAGGGCTTCAACCCGCCGGAAATAACCGGTAAATTTCACTGGCAAACGGTTTGTGAGCACATTTCCAACCAGCCCTATTCCGTCGTATTTAAAGCGCTTGATTCCATCAGCAAAACCATTCCGCAACTGGCCGATCTTAAAACATTGAATATCAAGGTAGTAGGGCCACCGCCTGAGGATGTGAAGGCAGAAGCCCAATTTGGCGAGGTGGAGATTTCGTGGGCGAAGCCGTATTTCTGTGAAAATGCCGCCGAGGAGTATTTCTTCGGCTTTTCCGTCTGGCGACGGGAGGGCAGCAATCCTTTCGATCGCGACACCTGTATGCCGGGGCTGGCGGGAAAAGGCTCTACGGAACTGGTCTTCCTGACAAAACAGGATCAGAACGGTCGATACTATTTTCAGGATACCAAAGTGGAACGCGGACGAACGTATTGCTACCGGGTGCTGGCCAAATTTGCGCATATTTCGGCAGGCGGCTACCGGTATAATCTCGTGGAAAGCCTCGCTTCCGACGAGGTTTGCGTGCAGTTGCCGCGCGACCTTCCGCTGATTACCAATGCATCAGTGGAATCGACCTCGCCGGTGACCGGCGAAATGAAAGTCTGCTGGTCGAAACCCGTCGCGGAAGACCTCGACACTGTGATCAACCACGGTCCCTATCGCTACCAGGTATTGCGGGCGCCCGGATTGTCGGGCGGCAACCTGCAGCCAATCCCCGGCGCCTCCTTCACCGCCAACGAATTCTGGCTGGCCAACGACACCTGTTTCACCGATGTGAACCTCGATACAAAGGGGCAACCCTATCATTACCAGGTCGATTTTTACGTCAAAGGTCTGAACACTCCGCTCGGTTCCACGAACGAAGCTTCGTCGGTATTTTTATCGGTCGCCTCAACCGACGAGACCAACCTGCTTTCCTGGCAGGATATCGTGCCCTGGGGCAACTACCGCTACGACATTTTCCGCAAAAACGATATTTCCGGAGCGTTCGATTCCATCGGATCGAGCATAACCCGGCAGTATGCCGACAAAAACCTGACGAACGGCAAGGAATACTGCTATTATGTGCGCAGTGCGGGCACCTACAGCATCGGAGGCGTCGTAAACCCTATCCTGAACAAGTCGCAGGAGTCTTGCGGCGTACCCATCGACACCATTCCGCCATGCCCCCCCGTCCTCACTCTCAGCAACCTGTGCGATACCCCGGGCGGACCTGAGCCGGGCCAGCCCTTCGAGAATAACCTGAGCTGGACGAATCCCAATCTTTCCTGCGGGATCACGAGCGATGTGGTCGAGTATCATGTGTGGTATGCAGCGTCGCAGGGAGAGCAGCCGAAGTTGCTGGATTTGATCAGCGGGGCGGAGAACACATCCTATATTCACAGCCCCGAAATCGGCGTTGTCGGGTGTTATGCCGTGTCCGCGATTGATTCGGTCGGAAATGAAAGCGCGCTCAGCAACCTCGTTTGCGTCGACAACTGCCCGAATTACGAACTGCCCAATGCGTTTACACCCAATGGCGACGACCACAACGACCTGTACACGCCTTTCCCCGGCTGGCGATTTATCGACCGGGTGGATATGCAGATTTTCAACCGTTGGGGCAACCTGGTTTTTGCCACCACAGATCCCGCCATTAACTGGAACGGCACCAACACCGACGGTAAAAACCTGCCCGAAGGCTCGTATTTCTATGTCTGTAAAGTGTATGAAAACCGCGTGACAGGCGTCACTCTCCGGCCGGATATACTGAGCGGTTACATAGAATTGATCCGGGGCGACAGGTGATACATTTGCATTTTCGCGTAGGTTTGTGCAGCAAATTCTCCGTCTGACATGGAATCCATCGTCGAATATTTCCAACACATCCCGTCAGCGCACCGCAGTGCGATATTGCTGGGCGGGCTGACGTTTTTTTTCCTGCTCGAAGGCGCTATCCCGCTCTTTCGCTGGCAATACAACAAATGGTCGCACGCGGGCATCAACCTGTTTTTTACAGCCACCACCGTATTGGTCAATTTTCTGATGGCCGTTATCCTGCTGCGTTCATCCGACTGGGTGGTTGCCAATCATTTCGGTCTGCTGCAGTGGATGCCCGATATGCCGTTGTTGTGGTACACGATCGTCGGCCTGCTGTTGCTCGACCTCATTGGGGCATACTTCGTGCACTGGACGGAGCACAAGGTGAAATGGATGTGGCGATTCCACCTTGTTCATCATACGGATACCAACGTGGATACGACCACTGCCAACCGCCACCACCCCGGTGAAAGCGTATTCCGGTTCGTGTTTACCACTGCCGGCGTTATCGTTTGCGGGGCGCCGATATACCTGGTTTTCCTGTATCAGTCGCTGTCGGCAGCATTGTCGCAATTCAACCACGCCAATATCCAGTTTCCCAGGTGGCTCGACGACGCGCTGAGCTGGGTACTCGTCACTCCGCGCATGCACCGGGTGCATCACCACTACGTATTGCCCTATACCGACAGCAATTACGGCAATATCTTTTCGATCTGGGATCGCCTGTTCGGTACTTTTTCCCGGATGGACAATGACCGGATCGTTTTCGGGATCGATACGCACATGGCTGCGGACGAGCATTCGCGCATCGGCAGTCTGCTGAAAATGCCGTTTCAGACATACCGCCCGCCCGTGGGCGCAAAATTTGACCCTCCCGGCGAGTAGCGGCGTCCGGGGCTTTCAGGGCATTGCCGGCCGGCCCGTAATAATCAGGAGCCACTCCCCGGCAGCCTGTCTGCGCGCCGCTTCCAGTCCGATCTGTTTCCGCAAATCTGCCAATTCCCTGTCTGCAACATCCGCCAGTCGCCAGCTGCCGACCGGAGCCGTCAATTTCCCGACGCGGTAGTGATAAGGCAATTCAGGCCATACTTCGGGTGTCCAGATTACAAACAACAGAAATATCATGGTGTGGATGACCGAGAACCCGGCATTGCCGAACATGAACGCCTGCATCCGTATTTCATCCGGCGGGTACTGCGGATAACCCAGCAGCACGTGTTTGAGATCGTGGTTTTCGTACCAGGGCACAAATGCGAGGTTTTTTTGTTTCATGAGCAGCCAAAGCTCTTTCCCGAGAGTCCCTTCCTGGTAATTTTCAAGCCCGGTCATAAATACAGGTTTTTTTTTCAAAATCGGTAGCACGGCGTTCACGCCGTCGGGATGAGGCTATTTATAGCCGAATGCGCGGTACTGCGCCGTAAACGGCTGCTGTCCCGACGGCGTGAACGCCGTGCTACCGATTTGAGCAGCAAAATTATTTTACAGGAAAACCCTGATGTGCTCTCGGATAAGCTTGGCAGAAAAACAAAATAATATTACCTTTGCGCCCGCTTTTAAAAAGCCAGGGTAATGGCTTCGCCCTGAAGTGAAGCCCGATTAGTGGTAAATACTTAAAAAGCCCCAACCTTGCCGAAAGGCGGGTCGAAACCTACCTTTTTATATATGTTACTCGACGAAGAAAAAGACATCAACAACGAGCAGGAAGAAACGCCTGTTGAAGAAACCGTTGCCAGTACTGCGGAAGAGACCCCGGCCGCTGAAGAGCAGCCCGTTGTAGAGGCCGAAACCGAAACGCCCGCAGCGGAAGAGCAACCCGTTGTAGCAGCTGAAGCAGAAACACCCGTGGCTGAAGAACAGCCTGTTGTAGAAGCCGAAGCAGAAGAGCCCGCAGCGGAAGTTGAAGAAACACCGGTTCCTGAAAAAGCGGCCGCTAAAAAGAAACCGGCGCCTGCAGAAAAAGAGGAAGAACCTGAAACAACAGAACCTGCAGAGGAAAAAACTGCAGCAGCACCTGCGATCGCAGCAGCAGACGCGGAGGAAGAGGAAGACGAAGTGGAACTTCCGATTTTCGATACCCTTCCCTCAGGCGGCGCGCACGATGATTTCAACTGGAATCTGAATCGCCGCGGCGCAATTGTATACACGGAGGCAGAAAAGGCTACCCTGCTGAAACAATACGACGCTACCCTCAGCGATGTTTCTGAAAATGAAATCATTAAAGGTCGCGTCAGCGCCATCAGCGGCGGCGACGTAGTCCTCGATATCAACTACAAAAGTGACGGCCTGATCCCGATGAGCGAATTCCGCGACATCCCGGGACTCGCACAGGGCGACGAAGTAGAAGTATACGTGGAAAGCCAGGAAGACAGCCAGGGCCAACTCGGTTTGTCGCGACGCAAGGCAAAAATCCTGCGCGCCTGGGAAAGCATCGTCGATTCTTTCAAAAACGGAACCATCATCCGCGGTACCGTCATCAGCAAAACCAAAGGCGGTCTTATTGTGGATTGCAACGGTCTGGAAACCTTCCTGCCGGGTTCGCAGATCGACATCAAACCGGTGATCGACTATGATCAGTACGTCGGCAAGGTGATGGAGTTCAAAGTAGTAAAGGTCAACGAACAGATCAAAAATGCCGTTGTCAGCCACAAAGCGCTGATCGAAAGCGACCTCGCCGAACAACGCGAGCAGATCCTCGGCAGCCTCGAAAAAGGCCAGGTACTCGAAGGTATCGTGAAAAATATCACCGACTTCGGTGCGTTCCTCGATCTCGGCGGCGTAGACGGCCTGCTCTATATCACCGATATCAGCTGGGGTCGCATCGGCCACCCGAGCGAAGTGCTGCAACTCAACCAGCGCATCAACGTCGTGGTACTCGATTTCGACGAAAACAAAAAACGGATCAGCCTCGGCCTCAAGCAGCTCACCCCGCATCCGTGGGAAGTACTGGCTGCCGACGTGGCAGAAGGTTCTGTCGTGACCGGCAAAGTCGTCAATATCGAAGATTACGGCGCATTCGTGGAAATTCAGCCGGGCGTCGAAGGCCTCATCCACATCAGCGAAATCAGCTGGGGCAACCAGAGCATCAACGCGAAAGAATACTTCAAGATGGGTCAGGAAGTGGAAGCCCGTGTCGTGACAATCGACCGCGGCGACCGCAAGATGTCCCTGTCTATCAAACAGTTGACTGCAGATCCCTGGAGCGAGATCGAAGAGCGCTTCCCCATCGGCGGCACACATACCGGCACGGTGAAAAATATCACCAACTACGGTATCTTCGTGGAACTGTCGGAAGGTGTAGGTGGCATGGTACATATCAGCGACCTGTCCTGGACGAAGCGCTACGCACACCCCAGTGAGTTCACGAAAGTCGGCAGCACGATGGATGTCGTGGTGCTCGATATCGACAAAGACAAACGCCAGATCAGCCTCGGGCACAAGCAGACGCAGGAAAACCCCTGGGATGCTTTCGAAACGATCTTCCCGGTCGGTTCTTACCACGAGGCTGTGGTGCTGAAACGCGACGACAAAGGCGCTACCTTCCAGATGCCGCACGGCCTCGAAGCATTCGCCCCCGCCAAGCACATCCGGAAAGACGACGGCCAGTCGGTCGATGTCGGCGAAAGCGTAACGGTAAAAGTCATCGAATTCAACAAAGACGACCGCCGCATCCTCGTGTCGCATACGCGCTACCTCGAGGATTTGAAGCACAAAGCGGAAGAAGTAGTGAAAGCCGAACGCGTCAAGGAATCCGGCGAAGCGCAAAGCGCGATCGCAGAAGTGCAAAAGAAAGTCGAGAAAGAAACCCTCGGCGATCTCGCAGCACTGGTACAGTTGAAAGAACAGCTGGACAAGGAGTAATCAATCTCCCGACATCCGGTCAGATGGAATAAAAAATCCCTCGTCGCGCTCGCGTGACGGGGGATTTCTTTTTGGCGGCGGGCATCCTAACTCCTCTCTCAACCATCTAAACCTTCCTCAACCCTCTATCAACCCTTCACCTAAAACTCGATCACTTTCCGCTTCAACACGAAGTTTTTGCCCAGGTACACCTTGCGCACCATTTCGTCGGCAGCCAGTTCTTCGGC
>JAKOXM010000457.1 GCA_029781095.1 Bacteroidota bacterium | reverse complement strand
CGCCAAATTTATCGGGCTTTCTCCCACCGAGTTTACCTCCGGATCTTCAGTAAGAGGCCGACGATCCATTACAAAAAATGGAAGCAGCAAAATCCGAGCGCTATTGTTCAACTGCGCCCGATGTGCCATGCGTTACAACCCAAACTGTAAAGCACTTTATGAACGACTCATTGAAAAAGGCAAAAATGGCAAAGTGGCACTTACCGCCGTCATGCACAAATTAGCCAGACTAATCTTTGGTGTCGTCCAATCCGGCAGATACTATGAACCCCAATTCTCTTTAAACTCAACAAAAAGTTGAAGAAAAACTAACTCCGTAATCACAGTTCATCAGTGTGCCACTGCCTACGAAGGGCCCTCTTCACTCGATTTTAAACAAATAAAAAAATGATCTGACAACGGCGCGACCCATGCCGGCGCAAATTTTTGTTCCAGGATATTTAACAACCGCAACAGGCGCGGGTGTTTTTCAAAGAAAGGGTTGAGGTAAGAAGGCGGCAGCCAAAAGCCGAGCGGGCGTACCGTCCACCTTGGCATGCTTCGGGCAGGAGCTTGTATCAGCCGCCTGAATTCGCCCGGAGAATAGTACCACGTCGGGACCGTTGTTTTTTCGTCGAGCGAAGCATTTACAGGGCCTTTCGCGAGCCGGCGAAAAGCATCGCGGGGTTTTCCTTTCAGCAGAAAATACAGCGTTTCCCACCAGCAAAAACGACTCATAACGACGGCGATAAAGCAGCTGCCAGGCTGCATAAGTAGTTGTAAATCAGTTGCCAGTTTTTTTAACAAGGCTGGCGAAAGGCAGTTCAGGCCCCCAAAATTGGAAAATATCAGCCCCGGCCCTTCGCCTTCTGCAACGGATGGATGGAGGCGCCCTATCTCTTCGATGCCGCAAACTTCCGCCCGTGCCCGTGCCTCCAGCCCTGCAATGGCTATTTTGGCATTCGTTGCGGCCACCATCTCCGGTGAAATATCCGTCGCCAGTACCTGCCAGCCTTCTTTGGCCAGCCAGACGGCGTCTGTGCCGGTGCCGCAGTTGAGTTCCAATACCGACTTCCTGGCCGTTTCGCGACCCAGCAATGCCCACACGCGTGCGCGCAGCAGGCGCCCGACGGCTGTTTCCGTGAATATGGCATCGTAGTCGCGGGCAACGGCGTCGAAGACAGGACGGGATGGGTCAGATATTTGCATAAGGTTTTTTGATGCCGGGACCGGATCGCTCGAGACGCTGCAAACGCCATTTGTCTACAATGGCCGCCGGAGCGTAATACATTAATTTAGAGGCTTTTAGTAAATTGACGTTGCCCCGGGCGAAGATTTTTTGCAGCTCATCGAGTCCTTGGCGGAGCCGGAATCGCTTGTGCACAAGCCTGTGCAGGCGCCTGTAATAAGCCGGAGAATAAGTGGCGGGATACATCATGGCAAGGTCGTTGGAGACTTCCCAGTTCTGCTTGTCGCCAAGCAGGTTTTTTACTTTTTCGTGAAATTTGGTGCCCGGCAACGGATACGAAACCGATATGCCGATGTTGTGCGGCCGCAACTCTTCCACCATCCGCAGGGTGGCCTCGATGTCGGCTTTCGTTTCGCCGAGGTAGCCAAATTGAAGGAAAAAACACACGTTCACGCCTTTTCTTTTTAACAGTTCGGTCGCTTTCCTGATCTGATCGAGGGTGGTGCCTTTGTCCATGGCATCGAGAATCTTCTGGGAGCCGCTTTCGGCGCCGACCCACACTTCGCGCAGGCCTGAATCGACAAGAGCGTCGATCGCGTCCTCTTTTAGCAGCAGATCCACGCGGCTCTGGATTTTGTATTCGAAAACGAGGTTTTTTTGCCGTACCACGTCCCGGAAGCGTTGTACCCAACCCGGTTTTAATCCGAAAATATCATCAGCCATCCAGAAATGATGAACACCGTACCGTTCAATAAGCATTTCGATCTCGCCGGCAACGCGCTCGGGGCTGCGGGAGTGATAGCGATTGCCATAAATGGGCTTGGCGCACCAGTTGCATTTGTACGGGCAGCCGCGTGTCGTGGCAAGATTCAGGGAAAAAAAGCCGTGATGCCTGATCCAGATATCTTTATACGCCGCCATGTCCACCAGATCCCATGCCGGGTCCGGAAGGGAATCGAGGTCATTCAGGACCTGACGCGGTGCTGTGCGATGGACTGTCGGCGGTGAATCAGGCTGCGACGCTGCGTGTTTATAGGCAATTCCAGGTATTGCCCATTGCCCTCCGTCGGCTGCTCCCTGCCGCCCGTCCAGCGTCATGACAAGTTCGCGCAAGGTTATTTCTCCTTCTCCGGGTATTACAAAATCAGCGCCTTGCCCGAGGTACAGATCGCAATGATCGCTTGCGTCGCTGCTGTTTACGATGACGGTGCAGCCGTGCTGTTTGCCGTATTTTGCAAGTTCGAAAGCGGCCTCGCGCATGCGGGTCAGGCACATCTTGGTCAGGTAGTTGAAGCCGTCGTCGTAGATAACCAGGTAATCGGGCCGGGTGTTTTCGAGGACCGGTAGTATTTCGTCTGCCGATTGTGCGAGGTTGGTATCGAACAAATGCACGTCGAAACCGCATGAGCGCATGAGCGCTGCCGCGTAGATGGTGCCGTATGGTGGATAGGGCTGCCTGGTTTTCCACTGTTTGGCGTCGAACCGGTAAAAATAGGAATGTGTGAACAGGATGCCCGGCATGGGAGGCGCGTTTATTTGTTGCCAAAAATAGGAGGTATAAATGAAAAGCCGCCTGGCAACCTCAAGTCGCCGGACGGCTTTGTATAAAAATGTCGAAACAGGTTATTTGGCAAATGCCTGTTCTACGATCTCTATCTGTTCCTTTTCGTGTTTTTTCAGGAAGCCCGTGGCAGGACTGGCCGCAGAGGGCCGGC
>JAKOXM010000812.1 GCA_029781095.1 Bacteroidota bacterium | reverse complement strand
GCATTTTTCGAAGGCATAGCAGCGCTACGGCTGAAAAAAATAACGCAGTATTGACGCAAAAGACCAAAGTGGATTTTATTAATTGGATACGTCCCAGTACTTACGTCGGAAAAAACGCATCTTCCACATGGCGTATCTCCACTACCGTGTTTTTGCGAAGCAACACGGCGATAATATCAAACCGAATTTCCCAGTCATAATTGATTTGCTCCATATAAATACCTGCGGTGCGGGCCAGCAGATCCTGCTTCCGTGCATCCACGGCCTCTTCCGGGCCGCCGTATCCGTCGCCCGAGCGTGTTTTTACCTCGACAAATACCAAAAGACGCTCTCCGGCCCAGGCAATGATATCTATCTCGCCACGTCCCGCACGGAAATTCCGTTCGGCAATGCGCCATCCTTTTCCTTCCAGGAATTCAGCAGCACAAGCCTCCCCGCGTTTTCCGGTGTCAATATGGTTGGGCATTTTCAGTTGTTTTTACCCGCCGCAGGTGAAGGGGCGGTTATTTGTGATTTCGTCATTCCGGATAAATCAGATACTTTTTTCTGATTTCCCTAAAAGCGTCCAGGTCGGGTTGCCAGGTGGCACGGATTTCATCTTCCGTCATGCCGGCTTCGATTTGTTTGCGCAGGGAATAGGTGCCGGCCAGCCGGTTAAAATAGCCGCTTGGGAGAAAAAACGTCGATTTATCGGGTAGTTCGCGGTAGAAATTGAGCAGGTACTGCAAGTTGATCCTGTGCTCAGCGCGGATCTCGCTGAGCGGCATATCGCAAAAACTGTAGCCCTTGCAGACCCAGCCTTCATTGGGCGGATAACGGGAGGCCTCGTTGGGGTGGGGGACAAACCAGAATGAATCGCGCGGGAAATCGGGATGTCCGATAACCTGGAACTGGGAATTGGTGCCGCGTCCGACGCTGACCGAGGTACCTTCGAACAGGCACAGCGACGGATACAACAGCACGGAACGCATATTCGGCAGGTTGGGAGAGGGTTTTACAGGCAGGTTGTACGGGGTTTGATGCGTATAATTCTGGCAGGGAATAATGCGCAGATCAAGCGGTTGCGGTTGTGCAATCCAGTTTTCGCCGGAAAAAAGCCTAGCCAGTTCGCCCATGGTACAGCCATAAACAATGGGCAGCGGCGCAATTCCGACGTATGATGTCAGCTGCATATCCAGCACCGGTCCGTCCACGTAATGGCCGTTGGGATTGGGCCGGTCGAGGACGATGAGCGGCTTGCCCTGTTCCGCACAGGCTTCCATGACATAAAACAGGGCGCTGATATAGGTGTAGAACCGCACTCCGACGTCCTGGATATCGAAAACGACAATGTCGACATTTTCAAAGTCTTCGATCGTCGGTTTTCTCTTTTTGCCGTACAGGGAAATAATGGGGGTGCCTGTGCGTGCATCCTGACCGTCCTTGATCTCGTCACCATCGGCGGCCGAACCCCGAAATCCGTGCTCCGGTGCAAATATCCGCGAAACGCAATGTCCAAGGCTGCAAAGAGTATCTACCAGGTGCTTGTTACCGACCAGAGATGAATGGTTGACGACCAGGCCGACGCGTTTGTCCCGGATGAGCGGCAGCCAGGCATCCATCTGCTCCGCCCCCGTAATGACGGGTTTCGGTTGCCGGACATCGGCCCCGGCGGATGAACTGTCGCCGGGAGTTTTGCCAGTATTTGTTTGAGAAAAGACGACCTGCCCTGCTGCCAGCAGAATGGCCAGCAGCAAGAATTTTAAAAAATCACCTTTAAATAATTCCTTTTCCAAACAAATAGTGTTTTATGTTTGCAAATATAATAACTCTCCAATCCTTTTGACGTTGTAACCCTGAAACCTTATAAACCATGTAACCATGTAACCTTATAAACCATTTATCCTACTGACACAGTGTTTGCTATCATCGACGTAGAAACCACCGGCGGTACCGCCCGCCTCGAAAGGATCACCGAGATCGCCATCGTGCTGCACGACGGCGAAAAGGTAGTGAATACGTTTTCAACACTCATCAACCCCGAGCGCAGCATCCCCTGGGGCATTACGCAACTGACAGGTATTACGGACGAAATGGTGGCGCATGCGCCGAAGTTTTTTGAAGTAGCCAAACAGATCGTGCAATTGACCGAAGATGCCGTGTTTGTGGCGCACAACGTTTCGTTTGACTACTCTTTTGTGCGCGAAGAGTTTGCCCGTCTGGGTTATACTTTTTCCCGGAAACAACTTTGTACCGTGCGATTATCGCGGAAAGTATTTCCCGGCCTCCCCAGTTACAGCCTGAGCAATCTGAAGCGCCATTTCGGCATCTTCGCCGAAAAAAGCCACCGCGCCCTCGACGACACACTCGCCACCACCCGAATTTTCGAATTGATACTGGCCGAGCAGTCGGGTAAAACGATCAAATCACTTGTCAACCACGGCATCAGGGAATCGAAACTGCCCCCGGCTATCACGCTCGAGCGCCTGCATGCCGTGCCCGAAGCCTGCGGCGTGTACTACCTGCA
>JAKOXM010000440.1 GCA_029781095.1 Bacteroidota bacterium | reverse complement strand
AGCTACGGGACCCTGTGTTTACGGTGCAAAAGTATAAACTTTCCGCATCCCAACCATGGCGTATGGCAGGAAAGTTCCGGGAGGCGCATTACCTTGCAAGCCAAACAAGCGCTCGATATGGAACCCACACCGCCCGTCACGAACGTACAGATCGAAGAAAGCTGGAAGCAGGCGCTCGCAGATGAATTCCGGCAGGCTTATTTCGCCAACATCAAGGCTTTTCTGCTTGAAGAAAAGCAGGCAGGTAAAACGATCTAACCGCCGGGACCGCTCATTATCAACGCGTTCAACAAAACGCCTTTCGACAAGGTGAAGGTGGTCATTCTCGGGCAGGACCCCTACCACAACCCCGGCGAAGCAATGGGACTTTGCTTTTCTGTGCCCAGGGGCGTAAAGGTGCCGCCTTCGCTGGTCAATATTTACAAGGAGATCAACAGCGATCTCGGCCTCCCGATACCCGACCACGGCGACCTGACGCATTGGGCGGAACAGGGTGTGTTGCTCCTCAACGCCATGCTTACCGTAGAGGCCCGAAAACCCGCATCACACCAAAAGATCGGCTGGCAGACTTTCACCGACGCCGTTATTCGCCACATTTCGGAGCAAAAAGAAGGCGTTGTGTTTCTCTTGTGGGGTAATTTCGCCAAAGGCAAAAAAGCGCTCATCGACCAGACGAAGCACTACGTGCTCGAATCCGCCCACCCTTCTCCGCTCGCCGGCGACGCCTTCAAAGGCTGCCGTCATTTTTCCCACACCAACGAAATTCTGGAAAAACAGGGAAAGGAACCGATTGACTGGCGGGTTTCGGGTTAACGGGTTGCGGGTTAGCGGGTTGCGGGGTTAGCGGGTTGCGCATTAGCGGGTTTCTGGGTTAGCGGGTTGCGGGTTTCTGGGTTTAGGGGTTGTACCTACCCTTTTGAACGTTGGCTGCTTGCGACCATGTAACCCAGAAACTCCGAAACCCGCTAACCCAGAAACCCGCTAACCCGAAACCCAGAAACCCTATAATCTCGCATCATAATTATTCTTCCTGTATGGTATCTTGAGGAAGTCGAGCGTGCCGGGTTTCACGTTGATGGTGAAAAGGTAGGTGCCGCGGGTGGGCTGCCAGCTCATGCTGAGTTCCCAGCAGTGAAGGTCTCTTGTGAAACCAAGGTCCGGGTACACCAGTTGCTTGCTCTGAAAATCGTAGGCAATGTTGCTGATATTGATGGTCCACTTGGACGTGAGCGGTATACTCCCTGCCAGGCTGATGTTGTTTCGGCTGATCACAAAGGTGTCGCGCTCGGTACCATAACCCGTCGGTATCACAACCCGGTTGAGAGCGATGCTGTGGTTGACCCGAAAATCGTCGAACCAGCCCAGCAAATCATCTCTGACGGTTGTTCGATTGCGGGACGGCTGATTGCCGGTGGATTCTTCGTCTTTTCCTGAAAAAACGCCGCGTATCTGCTTGATTGTGAATGCCGTATTGAGTTGCACGCCAAAAGCGGTAGTACGCCAGAGTTTTCCTTTTTCCCGGAGCATGGATCGGTTCACGCGCCTTCCTTTCGCATCGGCAATATATGGGTCGAATCGGGCATTCCAGGTCAGGTTCACCACCCCTTTGAAGAATCGGAAAAGGCCGCCCGTACCGATCTCGCTCCAGTTCAGGGAGTCGGCCGTCAGGTTGTAATTGCCGCTGAACGTAAGGTTGTCAAATATGCGCTTTTTCAGAACGGTATCCCTTTTGGCGGAGAAATACTTGAATTCCAGCACGTTGATCAGGCTGTAATTGACAATAATATCCCGTTTCGAAGGGGATGAGGGCGGTCGCCCGAATATGGCATCGTCAAAAATATTATAGGAAAGCGTGTCATTATATGCCGGTCGCACATCAGTGTAATAGGTTCGGTAGTAGTTCCGGTATGGCGCCTGCGTATAATCCGGCCCGAAACCCAGTCCCACCGAAGGCTTCACGGTGTGCCGGAAGCCCCGAAACCAGCCTTTTTTAAATTGCTGGGTAAAAAACAGCGCCGTGTTGGCCGATATCCCCGCGTTGAATTTTCGGAAACTGTTGAAGCCCCAGTGGCGAAGGGTTGTATCCACACCCCACCTGGTCTTGACACTGTCGACCGTTACAATATACGTATCGCCGTCGCGTATGGTGTCATATTGGTAGCGGATCTCGTTTTTCAGTGTTTTTTCAATAGTATACGGATACCAGTTCTCTTCATAATCCAGCCGCGGGGCTACATTGATATATTTGAAAAGTTTAAAGGTAAAGTCGGTACTTGCTGTATGCTGCATGCCCATCCGCGCGGTTTCAAGCGTCTGACGCGAGAACAGCAGTGTGTCAACCGTATGGAACGTATTCTGAAATCTGGATGAATAGGTAAGCGACAATTTCTCGTACCAGTGCTCTTTCCCGCCGCCCTCCTTGTTCTTAAAGGGAAAAATCCGCTGCATGGTGAAGGTCACATTGGGCAAACTGATATCCATGACGCGCGTTTGCGTGTTCTGCGAGTGTGTGAGACCGGCGTTGAGGGCAAAAGGTTTGCCCGGAAAGGATTGCGAAAAGTTCAGGTTGGAGTTCAGCGTATTCCGGTATACGCTCTGAAAATCATTCCGGTTGCGGTTCTGGTCGCGGTTGGTTTCAATATTCACGGAGCCGCCGAAACGTTTCGTGGGGTGAGCCTTGGCGTCCTGATTGTGCGTCCATGTGAGACCGAACGACTTGGCGGAAATTTTCTGCGCAAACTTGTCTTCCGAAACACGGCGGTTGTAGCGCAGGCGGAAGTCACCGGTGTACGCATACCGCTTGTTGTAGCGCAGGTTGCCGGTAAGTCCCCAGGAGCCGCTGGTATAGACATTGAAAAGCATAGTGGCGTCCATGTGTTCAGAAATCGGCTGGTACCACCCGAAATCCTTGATTCCCAGGCCCTCCGCATCGGCAAATTCGAAATCTTTTGGTATGATGAGACCCGCTTTCCGGTTTTTGGTGATGGGATAAAAGCCGAACGGCAGCACGAGCGGCGTAGGGATACCACCGATCTCCAGCACCGAAAAACCGGTCACTACGAGTTTGTCGGGAATCACTTTGAGTTTTTTTGTCCGTATCCCGAAGTGCGGATGTGGATCGTCACAGGTGGTGAGCAGGGCATCCTGGTTGTATATGGTATTGCGAGACGGGAGGGTATCTGTCCCTGGAGAACCGACAAATTTAGCCTTCGCGCCCAGCACATACATGTCTTCCTGCTTCGTCCGGGCCTCGTAAATGATGCCTTTTTTTGACTTGAAATTGTAGCGCAGCCGCGAAGCCGTAAAATTTTGCTCGCCGTCCTGAAAATCAGGCAAGCCAATCAGCTGGCCTGTACTGTCGGGAAATCCCTCGGCCGAAATTTCATTTTTGTTGTAATCCAGCAGAATATAGCCGGCTTTGATATTCAGGGTAGTATATTTTACAAAAGCGGCGCCGTACAGGTGTACCTGTTTGTTTTTTACATCGAACCACATCGAATCCACTGAACCATAATCCACTACATCATCCAGAGCCTCGTCCGATATTTTTATGCCGCTCAGGTCCACAACGGAAGAGTCGCGAAAAGCAGGCGAAATGGTATCCGAAACGCCCTGCCCCGGCACGACCGGCAGGGCAATTGAATCGACAGGGACCTGGGCCCACGCACTTGTATACACAAGCAGCGAGGCGATTTGGAAGAAATGACGATATTTGCCCTGTAATTTTCTCACAAGAAATGGGTTCGGGATGAAGCCTTTTGAGATTTTATGCGTTTAATAGCCCTGAAGTTCTTCGAAAAAAGTGCCCAAAACTGAGTTATGAACTTAAAATTTGCACTACGAACGTTTTTGCTGCTCGCAACGTGGCTTGTTTTTCAAAATTTTAACCTTCTGAATACCGGCGCCATCCTGCCTGCGCGGAGTCACGGTATTCCAGGTGGCAAAAGTATAGAATCCTTCCAACCCGCCAACTATCTGGCGCCAGACGCTTACCGGATAAAAAAAGTCGTGCTCGATGCAGGGCATGGTGGCAAAGATCCGGGTTGCCACGGCGCTACTTCCAAGGAAAAAGACAATGCCCTGTCGATCGTGCTAAAACTGGGGGCGCTGATCAAGGATGCCCACCCCGATGTGCAGGTTATCTATACGCGCGATTCCGACGTGTTCATCGAGCTCAACGAACGCGCCGCCATTGCCAACCGCAACAATGCAGACCTTTTTATAAGCGTCCATTGCAATTCCATCAGCGTATCGACGGTGAAAGGTACGGAGACCTACGTGATGGGGTTGCACACAGCCGCACACAATCTGGAAGTGGCAAAACGCGAAAACGCATCCATTTATCTCGAGGATAACTACGAAAAAAACTACGAAGGCTACGATCCCAACAGCCCGGAAGCACATATACTTGGCAGCGTTTGGCAAAGCGCATACCTTGAACAGAGCATTCTGTTTGCAAGCATGGTGCAGCAACAAGCCAAAAGCACCGCTTTCCGCGACGATAAAGGGGTAAAACAAGCCGGATTCCTCGTCTTGCGCGAAACGGCCATGCCCGCAGTACTGGTGGAAGCCGGATACCTGACCAACCGTTCGGAAGAAGAGTATATCGCTTCCGAAAACGGGCAGATGCAGATGGCGCAGGCCATCTTCGAAGCCTTCGAAGCGTATAAGAGCAAAATGGAGGGCGAAAGCGCTGCAACCGAATCGAAACATACCGAAACGGTGGCGACCAAAACAACGGTTCGTACCGCCAAAGGCGCCGATACAAGCCCTGCCGGCAACAGGCCGGTATCAGTTCAAAAACAAGGGGAGACGACGGTTGTTAAAACGGTGCCGGTTTCTTCAAAAACGCCTTCTGTATCCGGCTCCCAAAATACCGGCAGCAAAACTGCTGCAAAAGTCGCTGAAACCGGTCCCTATCGCATTTTCCTGCTTTCATGGCCGATAAAAATGGACCGGAATTCCGGACAACTGGGTCTGATCGGCGATATCAGGGAAGAAAAGATCGACAACCAGTACCATTATTTCACCGGCAGTTACAGTTCTTTGGCCGAAGCAGAAAAAATGCTGCCGGAGATCAGAAACCTGGGTTTTAAAACCGCCACCATCGTTTCGACGAACAACAACAGCAAATAGCAGGCGCTAAGCGGCCGCATTACCACCATCCAGCCTAATAAGCATATCAAATGTTAAAACTCAGCAACGAAACAAAAGTCGCCCTGCTTGCCATTGCAGCCGTAGCCCTCGGGATCTGGGGATTCAAATTCTTGAAAGGCATCAACGTCCTCACAACGTCCAAAACCCTGTACGTAAGGTATTCAAACGTGCAGGAACTGAACACCTCGGCCCCCGTTTTTATCCGTGGATTGAGGGTCGGCATGGTAAAAGACATTTACATCGATAAGGCTGATGACCAAACCATCATCGTGGTGCTCAATATCGAGCGGGGTTTCGACATACCAAAAGATGCAAAAGCCACGATAACGAGTCCGACATTCATGGGAGGCCGGGCAGTTGAACTTGTTTTTGATCATCCCTGTGAAGGCGACAACTGTGCGGAAAGCGGCGATTACCTGCAGGGTGATTCCCGGTCCTTTCTGGCCGGTATGATAAAACCCGGCGAAATCGATTTGTATACGGCACGGCTGCGCAACGGCCTCGCAATCAACCTCGATTCACTGGCACAAGCCAATCCTGAAAGCATGGCCGGTTCGCTGGTTGCACTGGACCACTCCCTGAAGAATATCGAAATGCTTACACATAAAGTCAATCACCTCCTCGACGCCACGACGGCCGGATTGACTGCCACCGCAGAAAATGCCGCAGTTTTTTCCAAGGCACTGAGCAACAATAAGGACGAGATCAGCAGTATCCTGAACAACCTGGATACACTCAGCCGGCAACTCAAAAATGCCGGCCTGGACCAAAGTTCCCAAAAAGTAAGGGAGACTCTCGACACGCTCAGCGCCAACATCTCCAACCTGCGCCACACGCTCAGTACGACCGAACGGACCATTTCACACGTGGATACCCTCGCCCAAAATTTGATGAAGGGAAAAGGGCTTGCCGGGAAAATGCTCAACGACGATCAATTTGCGGAAGATCTGGAACGAACCATCCGCCATACCCAATTGCTCATCCAGGACCTGCGTCTCAACCCGAAACGCTATACCACGGTAAAACTCAAAGTATTCGGCAAAAACAAAACGAAGGGTTACGCCACGCCGTTCGATGATCCAATCTATTCGATGCAAGCCGACAGCCTGGAAAAACTACTGGAAAAGCGACTCCGGGAAGAAGACAAGTCCAAAAACTGACCGTGAAATCGATTCGTCCACTGTATGAAAAATACGGCGCGGAAAACTACTACAGGGAGCATGCCGCGGATTATGCCAATCCGCATTTTCCCGAAATCAGTCAACTGCTGAAGCGAAATTTTACAAGGTTCGACTGCTCGGGCGGTGTGCTCGATTTTGCCTGTGGGGGAGGAGAAGTAACACAGGTGCTCCAACAACTGGGAGCAGGTCCGATTACCGGCTGCGATCCATTTACCTTTGAATTATACGAACGACAAACAGGATGTACCTGCCTGCACTACTCCTTTAAAGAAGTGCTAAAAGGAATGTCTGTAGGGCATTATTCCCTGATAATCAGTTCTTTTGCGATGCATCTTTGCCCGGCAAAAGATCTTTTTTCCCTTACATGGAACCTGTTTCAATCTGCTCCCACCCTGGTGGTGATCACACCCCACAAACGACCGGAACTGGAAAAACTTCCCGGCATCGAGCTGGTTTGGGAAGATGCCGTAACCACTGAAAAAGGGAAAAAAGTAAAATTGAAAACCTACCGGCGTAGTTAAAACCTTTTATGCGTTTCCATGTTTTCCCGACAAGCTTGCATTGTTGCATTGTTGCCGGCAACAATGCAACAATGCAACAATAATTTAAACACTAACTGACTCAATCTTTAACTATGGCCCATTTCAAACGCACCGCTTCTGCCGTATGGCACGGTACAGGAGCCGAAGGCTCCGGTTCACTCGACGGCCCATCCGGCGTGTTGACCGGAACGCCCTATTCAGCAAAACTCCGCTTTCAAAACGAAGACGGCAAAGCCGGCACCAACCCGGAAGAACTGATCGCTGCAGCCCATGCCGGGTGTTATATCATGGCGTTGAGTTTCCAGCTTTCCGGAGCAGGTTTTAATCCCACTGAACTTCGCTGTTCCGCAACTATTGACATGGATAACAGCGGCGGCGGCTGGGGATTCGAAAAAATCACACTTCACCTCGAAGCCGATGTGCCGGGCATCGGCGCCGAACAATTTATGCAACTGGCCAAAGCGGCCAAGGAAGGCTGCCCGGTAAGCAAGGCCTTATCGGCCGTTCCAATCGAACTGGACGCCAAACTGGCATAAGAACTCCTGCTGCCCTTTTGTGCTGCAGATTTGCATGAGTCATCCCGGATTTTACCGGGATGACTCATTTTTTTGCCGGTTACCTGACGTTATGCCGGAAAAATCGACCTCGGACGGCTTTCTTCCGAAATTCAATTCATTATCATCGTATCCCGTTTTTAATAAACGTGGTATGCCATAACGTGTCTTCCATTGCAATTTCCACGTTATAGGCGCCATTTGCAAGCGCCTGAATATCAATTGGTATTGCCGGTTCGAATGCCTGGTCCGTCACCAGTTCTCCTTTCTGATTCCAGATTTTGATCCTCGCACCAGCCTTTTCCCGGTTTTCCGGAATCGTCACCTGGATGCTCTGATTAGCCGGGTTTGGATACACCGAAACAATACCCGGGCCGTTCGTGTGGACAACGCGCATATCGGAAATATGTACCTGGCCGTCATTGTCTATTTGTTTCAAGCGGTAATACAGAATACCGTTTTGCACCGGGTGCGGATCGGTAAACGTATAATGACGTATGCCGGAGGTGTTGCTGAGAGCATCTACCCGGCCGATTTCCTGAAAATCAAGGCCTTGCCGGGTGCTCCGCTCGATCCGGAACCCCTGGTTATCTTTTTCGGAAGCGGTAGACCAGTCCAGCACGATGTCGGCTCCGTGCGATGTTGCGTTGAAATCAAGCAAGGTCACAGGGAGCAATACCTGAAGTTGAAAATCCGTATTGGAAACATCGTAGAAATAGTTGTTGCTGCATTGAATCAATATCCTGCAACTATTCGAAGCCACGTTCGGCATCGTCACACTCTGGCTGCCGTCATTGGGCGTATTGGCCAGCAAAGTGCTGAAAGTCTGTCCTCCGTCGACCGAAATCAAAATATCTACATTCGCGCAGCTCACCGGCGCGGAAGTT
>JAKOXM010000419.1 GCA_029781095.1 Bacteroidota bacterium | reverse complement strand
GGAACGCCGCTCCCGTTTATGGCCGTCAGGGTGATGTTACCACATGTATCACAACTTTCGACGATCCGGATGCCGCAGTCTAATGGCGGGGGGCCGCAGGTAGCAAAACCGGAAGCCGTGCCGGTGCATCTGTGTTCGTCGTTGATGAAAAGTTCCACATCCACCTGGAAATTGACCGGCGCGCCGGAATAGGCGACGGTGACGGGGTTTCCGGTCATTGGCAGGCCATCGATGGTCCAGTTGAAGTCATAGATGTATGGACTAAGGATGTTGCCGTTATTATCCTCGGCAGTTAAGGTGATCTGGTCGTCGATACACACCCAGCTCACTTTTACCTGAATCGGATCGCAGTTCACAAAACAATCCTTGATGATGACTTGGGTGGCGTCGGACAAACTGCAGGAATTGCTCTGGCTCGAAAAGGACCACTGAAGGTCGAGGGTAATGGGCAGATCGCTGCAGTCGTGGTTTACGTACATCTGCGTGTTCGGATCGTGCGGATCAACGAATGTAACCGTGCATCCGTTGCTACAATTAAGCAGCGACCAGGTGCCCTGCGCTCCGCACGAGTACGGGTTGTTGCCGTTCAACCGGATCGGTTCGTTACAGCACTTCATCTGGTCGGTTCCGGCAGTCACCGGTTTGGCCACTTCGATGGTGATCGTAAGATAATCTGTTGTAACACAAGACAATGGAGGTGTAACGCCGCTGGTATTGGAATGAACATCGATCTTGAATTTAAAAACCCCGCAGTCCTGAACGTGGAGTTGCAAAAGGTCGTTGGCCGAAACGGTGGTCGGCAGATTGGAGCCGGGAGGCTGTTCCAGAACCGTGATGGTCGTATGGTAAGCACCTGCGTTCTGGACGCTGAAATAGTTATTAAGTTTTACCACTTCCGTGCCGTTGCTGCATAATAACTGTACATCCTGGGTCTGGATTTTCAACTTGGGGGCTCCGTAAAAATAAATATACTGAACATCACTGCATCTTGTGAAGCAGCCTTCCGATTGGCTTTGCAGTTCATCGATATAATGCTGGTTTTCTTCTTGATCCGAAAAAGGAAGTTTCACTTCGGTCGCGGGTTCGGGGCCTCCGCAGTCCGGATCATAGAAAAATTTCCATCCCTCTACCTGAATGACGACCGGTCCCCCGCTCAGGCCAATGTCAGAATGCAAAATCACGTCCGACATGTAGCTGTGCGGAGTGACAATGGTGATCTGCAATGGGTCCCCCGCCACAACTGCCCAGTTGTAAAATCCGTTACCTACGTCGTTAAAGTCAAAATGATACGGTCCTGCCGGGGCTGTGTTGTCGCAAAACAACAGGATTTTACTGTTACCCAGCGAGAACGATCCGATGTTCAATACGGTACAGGAAACCTGATATGCTGAATTGGCACAAGGTGCAATGTTCGTCACATCGTATTCAAAAGTGTAATCGCCGGGCAGGGATACTGTAACTGTCGCGTCGCCGAGTTGGGGTAAGACATTCGAAAAGCTCGCGGTAGCGCCGAGAGGACCACTAACCAGTTTCCATTTCCCCTCTCCGCCACAGCCGGGCCTGTCACCCAGCAAGGAAAGCTCGTTTCCGCATGAAGGGCATATAGCGATCGACCCTTCGATAATACCGTCGCCATTGGGGTCCAGCGGCTTGATAAAAGTCGCTTTGACGGAAGTCGATTTCACACAACCACCGTTCGAAATGGAATAGGTGATCTGGTACGTGCATTCTCCCTGGAAGTCCGTATTCGTATCCAAACGCTTCAAATGTACGGTCGTACCGCTTGTGGTAACCTGTACCAGTCCGTCGGACGGCGTAACGGAAACGCTGGATATCTCGCCGGCGCCCGGCGCTGTCACCGTGATATCCGCTTCGGAGCAAACGGTAAACTGGCCGTCCGCATTACCGTCCGGCTCAGTGATATGCGGTTCGGTGGGTTCGGGAGACACCGTGATGGTGACCTCGTCGCAGACGAGGTCGTAGTTGCCGTCGCCGTTCAGGTCCTTGCAGCGCGCACAAAACCGGAAGGTGTATGGTCCCGGCACCCAGTCGGGCCCGGGGTTAACCTGTGTCTGGTAGCTGTGCGGCGAAGCGATAGTCACCGGCATTTGCGACGTAACAACTGACCAGGTAATGTCCAGGGGTTGCTTGTAATCCAGCGAAGCCGGTGCGTCGAGTATCATTTGCTGGTTGTAGCAAATGGTGCGGTCGGGGCCTGCATTGGCCGAACACTCACCGCTGCTCTGGCCGAACATGCTGGCGACCAGGAAAAACGAGAAAAAAGTGAGAAATACTTTCATTAAACGATCATTTTGAGCGTGAATAATTTTATGTGATTAAGTCTGGGTGAACACATAAACCTGCAATAACAACTGCACTGCAAAACTCCGCCATTCGAACATGCCAAAACGCGACATGTTATGACATGAGATGACATGTCATGTCATAACATGCCAGCGGACCCAAACAGGGAGTGCAGGGGATTGGGCTGACCGGAAATTCGTGACGAATCGAGTCCGGTTTCCGGCAAGTTCCCGTCCCTTGCGGTTCAGGTGATGTATAAATCTTGTGGAAGTTGTTGGGGCTATATCAATACATGTGGAACAGCCCTTGCCACCGGAAATCAACGGCAGGCATAACCAAAGTCATTCGTGCGGTCAGCGGCGTTTGCCAATCTTTGCACACAGGAATTCAATATGGCCGACATGGATAAAATCAGATTTTTTATCGGGCAGGTTCTGATGGTGGCTGCAATAATGCCGGCTTTCGGAGCGACATCTCATGCCTCCACTACCCTGACTTCAGGTGTCCTTGCGCCTGTAAGCAGTAGAATCAATACGGCACAAACCGCGTCAATCGAATCTGCGGCAATCCCCGTTTCAAGTTTCTTAAAAGGCCGGACATCCGCAGCAACCGGGAAATCCGGATTGTCCGCTCGGCAACGCATCGCGCAATTTTTCGGAAAAGCCAGGCTCGTCAGAAAACTAGCGCGCGCGATGCGGGCAGGCGGGTTCGAATTCAAATGGGGTGGTTTTTTGCTGGGATTCTTTCTGGGCCCGCTCGGTGTGCTGTTGTGTCTGCCACAGGGGCGGGATATGATCTTTTCTTCGTTGATCGGAATGGGCAGTGTTATAGTGCTGGCTATCAGCCTGTTATTGATACTTCAACCTTGCCTGTTTCTTTGCCCCTGAATTGTATTTCGTGAGTGGGCATCAGGATAGCGGCAGAATTGGCGACGCAAGTAAGCCGGGGAAAGAAAATCCTTCTTCCGATTGACAAATGTAACATCAGCCTTCCGGTTGGTCACCGTCTTTCGCCAACTAAAAGTTGGCGGTACAACAAAAAAGCGGCCCGGAGTCCCACCCTCCGAGGCCGCTACTACTTAGCAGAAATAATCTTTTCAGGTTATCGGGTTTCGGGTTCACGGGTTTCGGGTTATCAACCCGCCAGCCCGGAACCCCTTAACCCGAAACCCCTTTAATCTACATTATCGTGCAGGTACGAGTTCCCGCCCAGTTTGATCTCGCCTTCTTCTTCCAGCGAGATCGTCCAGTTCGACATGCCGGGCTTTTCGGCGTCGGGCACATCGTCGAGGTTGATGTTCTTGCGCAGGTAGGCCGGCTGGCTTTCGAGTTCGATGATCGTCTGCGGCGAATTGAGTTTCACCACGTTGATGGGCCGGTTGCGTATCTCCTCGCGGCGGCGCTGGGCCTCCTCGATGCGTTTGCGGCGCTCTTCCGGGCTCAGGTCCTCCTCTCCACGGCCCACAAAGGGGTCACCGGAGACGCTGTGCGTACGGCGAATCTTTTCCACCGACTCCCGGATATTGTCAAACTCGAATTCGAGTTTGTTGGCCGCCTTCTCGTCTACCGGGCGATACTCCTCATCGGACGTAATCGTAAAGAGAGAAGGCTGGGGCTTTTTTTCATCCTCGTCGAGGTGTACCACCTGGCGTTCGTTCGGCTGGTGCTGGCGGGCGGCGCCCTGCGACATAAAGCGGCGTTCGCCGGCTTCGAATCCTGTCGCAATGATGGTGACGGCCAGTTTTTCACCCAAACGTTCGTCAAAACAGTTACCCCAGATGAGGTTGGTTTCGTTGCCCGCTTCTTCCTGTATGAATTCCGTGATCTCGAATATCTCGTCCATGGTAGCCTCTTTTACACCCGAGGTGATGTTGACGAGGATGTTCTTGGCGCCGCGGATGTTGTTTTCTTCCAGCAGCGGAGAATTCAGCGCCTCGTCGACAGCGCGACGGGCGCGGTTTTCGCCTTCGACGGCGGCAGTGCCCATGATGGCCACGCCGGAGCCGCGCATGACGGTATTGACGTCTTCGAAGTCGACGTTGACGTAGCCGGGCACCGTGATGATCTCGGCGATGCCTTTGGCAGCGGTGCAAAGGATATTGTCGGCCTGCGAAAAGGCCTGCGAGATGGACAAATTACCGTGTATCTGGCGCAGTTTGTCGTTGCTGATCACGACCAGGCAGTCGACGCTTTTGCGCAGGTCCTCGAGTCCTTCCATGCCGTTGCTGACACGGATACGGCCTTCGAAAAGGAAGGGCAGCGTGACGATACCAACCGTCAGGATACCAAGTTCCTGTGCCGTTTTGGCAATGATGGGCGCTGCGCCGGTACCGGTGCCGCCGCCCATGCCGGCCGTGATAAAGGCCATTTTAGTGCCGTCGTCGAGAAAACGCTTGATGTCATCGAGGCTTTCCAGACAGGCTTGCTTGCCCACGCTTGGTTTGCTGCCGGCTCCGCGGCCTTCGGTCAGCAACTGGCCTAGTGAAATTTTGGTCGGCACAGGGCTGAGTTGCATGGCCTGCGCGTCCGTATTGCAAATGGCGTAGTCCACGCCGACGATGCCTTGCTTGTACATATGGGTCACGGCATTGGAACCGCCGCCGCCGACACCTATTATTTTGATGATGGAAGGTTCATCCTTCGGAAGATCAAAAAGCATGATATTTGAAATTTAATGAGTTATCGAATAAGGGTTGCGGGAGGTCATTTTTTCCGCTCAAAATCCATGTCGGGCTCGGCCTCGAACCATTCCTTGGTTTTGCGGAAGACGCTGTCCAGCCAGGAGGCTTCTTTCTCTTCCGAGACGTTGGAAGGTTCTCTGTTTTCGTCCGACACGGCCTGTGCCGCAGCCTCCGATGCCCCGGCTTCCACGTCCTGCAGGCCGCGCAGCAGCAGGCCTATAGCCGTGCTGTAGATCGGGCTGTTGACCGTTTCGTGGTAGCCATGTGCAAGATGCTCGACGGGCACTCCGATGCGGCTCGACATACCGGTGTGGTATTCGGCGAGTTTGTCGGAATGCGCCATCAGCGAGCCGCCGCCGGTGAGCACGACGCCGCCGATGAGCTTGCGTTCGTAGCCGCTGCGGCGTATCTCCCACAGCACGTAGTCGAGTACCTCTTCCATGCGCGCCTGGATGATGCGGGCGAGATTTTTCTCGCTGATCTCCTTGTGATCGCGCCCTTTGAGGCCCGGGATTGTGATAATTCGATTGTCAAAAACTTCAGTTGTCAGCGCGGAGCCGAATTTAACCTTGAGCTTTTCGGCCTGCGGTTGCATCACGGTGCAGCCTTCTTTGATATCCGCAGTGATGACATTGCCTCCAAAAGGAATCACGGCGGTGTGGCGGATGATGCCTTCGTGGAAAATGGTAATGTCGGTTGTGCCGCCGCCGATATCCACCAGGGCCACGCCCGCCTGTTTTTCCTCTTCGGAAAGCGTCGCTTCGGCGCTGGCGATGGGTTCGAGGGTCAGGTCGGCCACTTTCAGACCTGCTTTCTCGATGCAGCGGTAAATGTTGTTAATGGCCGTGATCTGGCCGGTGATGATATGGAAATTGGCTTCCAGACGCACCCCGCACATGCCGATGGGATCCACGATACCTTGTTCGGAATCGATCGTGAACTCCTGGGGAAATACATGGATGATCTTGTCGCCCGGAGGAAGCACCAGTTTGAACATGTCGTTCACGATGCGGTCCACGTCGCGGCGGCCGATCTCCGTGTGATCGCTTTCGCGCGTCAGGATGCCGCGGTGTTGCAGGCTTTTGATGTGCTGGCCTGCGATGCCGACGTGAACGGTTCGAAACTTCATGCGGGCGTTTCGCTCGCAGATCTCAACGGCCTCGCGAATGGCGCCTACCGTTTTTTCGATGTTGCTGACCACGCCGCGCAATACGCCGACGCTTTCAACCTTGCCTATTCCTAGGACTTCCAGTTTACCATGTGCGTTTTTGCGGCCCGCAAGGCAGCAAACCTTTGTCGTCCCGATATCGAGAGCAACGACAACATCATGGGGTTGTGGGATAAACTCCATCATAATGTTTTTTTGTTTAAATGGTTTTGAGTTTCAGTTTGTTTTCTCGTGATACCCTTTGCACAGATGAAACTCTTTCCCGCGCCAAAGGTATTTATTTTTAAATATTTTGTTTTATTTTTTTCACCAAATTGTTTTAAATTTTTCAAAAAGGGGTTTGGACTGCTTTTGAGGGTTATGATCCCTGTCATTTCCTGCAAACCACCTGCCCGTTGTATTTCAAGTTGATCGACTCATAGGCCCTCCACCCCGCGTACGGCATACCCTGCCGGTAAAATATCTTCAGACGCCTCAGTTTGTCCTCTATTTTCCGGGCGCGTCCCAACATGATGTTCTGGTCGCCTACCAGCGGCACAAGGGTGAATTCCCCCGTGTTGCTGACGTGTATCTGCTGTATGAAACCCGCAAAAAAATCGTCGGCTTGCAGGGTTTGCGCCAGGGTGTACAGGTCGTTCAGTGTATTTTTTTTCTTCTTCCGGAATTCCGGGGTATATGGCGCCACATTGCCGGTTGCGACCAGCACGTGTGCCGCGAAGTTTTTTGAAGGCGGCATCTTCACGCCGTCCTTGTCGATATAATAATTGCCGCCGTTGTTGTCCAGTATGCGCAGCATCGGCTCACGTTGCTTGATTTTTACGTGCAGAATGTTCCGCTGATCGATGTATGCTTCGGCGTCGAGCACGAAGGGGTCTTCTTCCAGCACATGTTCCATACGATCCACTTCGAGTTGGCCCAGTTCCGTACCTTCCAGCGTATTGCCGAAAGCGAGCAGCAGGGCCTGCTTCACATCGCGCTCGCTGATAAGTTTGTCGCCGCTTTCCAAAGGCATCACTTCCACTTCCACGCCGCCCGCGAAGCTGTTCTTTTTCCGGTTGATGGCCGAAAAAAGCGCCAGGATCACCACCAGGATGAACACCATCCAGGTAATACGGTCGTAGCGAAGTTTTGGAATGCCGAGCATTGTATGTGTTTACAATTTTTTATTATTTGTTTTTCAATCAGGTTGGTTTAGTATCCGGTTTTTCTGAATTTCAGGTATACCTCGCGCATGTCGTTCACGGGTTCTTGTATGCCTTCTCGGATGTCGTGTATGGAGATATCTCCCTGGACATCGCCATAACCCGGCATGTAATAGAGTTCCCCTTCATCACCGTACACGAATGCCTGAAGGTATTCTCCAACCTCCCGGAGCGTATCGATCGCCTCATCAAAATCAACGCGCGTCGTTATGCCGTAACCGACCTCTTCGGAGAACAACAGCAGTATTTCCCGATTCCCACCGCGCTCCGGGCAATAAAGCAGTGCATGATGCGCAACGGATGGCTTTCCGCCTCCCGGACCGATGACCGCGTCCTTCTGAATTTCAAGGTCGAGTTCCTCGGCACAGTCAAGCCATTCCTTTTGCCTGATCTTCGGCTCTTTTTGAAAAGTGCTGTCAAATCTTTTTATGTAATACTGATATGCCATTGTTCCGTTTTTGTCCGGCGCTCCTTTTTTGAAAAAGAAATCAGCCCCTGGTCAGCAATTGTTTTATAGGTTCGATCATGGTGTCGATGTCTCCCGCTCCCATGGTCATTAAGACATCTATTTTTCTGTTTTTCAACACGTTAAGCAGTTCATGTTTTGTGGTCAGGGTTACGTTTTTATTTTTCATCAGCCCGGCGATCATGCTTGAAGTAACCCCTGCGATGGGCAGTTCACGCGCCGGGTAAATGTCGAGCAGGATACATTCGTCGAGCATGTCGAGCGCATCGGCAAACCCTTGGGCAAAATCACGCGTTCGGGTGTACAGGTGCGGCTGAAAAATGCCTGTCACCCTGCGCTCGGGGTACAACATTTTGGCTGCTCCGATCGCCGCTTCCAGTTCTGCGGGGTGGTGCGCATAATCATCGACGTACACAACATCCGGTCTGCGTACGATATACTCGAAACGGCGCTTTACTCCTTTGAAATCCGCCAGCGCGGCGGGCAATTCGGGTGCAAATCCGCCCGCCGACAACGTGGCCGCAATGGCTGCCGTAGCATTCAGTACGTTGTGCCTGCCCGGATAATTGAGGCGCAAATCGCTCCAGTCGACGATGCCGGACCGCAGGCCGAAAGCCATCTGGCCGTTTTCGACGTGCACATTGAAGGCTTCGTAATCGCCGCTATCGATGCCGAAACTGAACACCTGGCGACCGGAAGCGCGCAGCTCCGCTGCGACGTCGTCCAGCGGCAGCCCCTGCCGGTAGATCAGTTTCCCGCCCGGTTTGATCTGGCGGATAAATTGTTTGTACGATTCCACCACCGCTTCGGGCGTGCCGTAGATATCGAGGTGGTCGGGATCGAGCGAGTTGAGTACCGCGATTTCGGGGTGCAGGTGCAGGAAACTCCGGTCGTATTCGTCGGCTTCCACCACCACCCAGTCGCTGGCGCCTTCCACGAAATTGCTGCCCAGGTTGAGCGAGATGCCGCCAACGAATGCCGTGGCATCCACGCCGCAGGCGCGCAGGAGGTGGGCTGTCATGGTGCTCGTAGTGGTTTTTCCGTGCGTACCGGCGATGGCGACGCAGCGTTTGGCCCGGCTGATGATGCCGAGTACTTCGGCGCGTTTTTTTACGGGATATCCTTTTTCGAGAAACCAGTTGAGTTCTGCATGATCTTTTGGGACGGCCGGGGTGAAAACGACCAGGTCAATTCCGTCCGGGATGTGTTGCACGTCATCGTCATAATGCAGATGCATCCCTTCCGCGGCCAGGGCACGCGTGAGTCCGGTTTCGCTGCGGTCGTAGCCGTACACCGCTGCGCCATGCTTCTTAAAGTAGCGTGCGAGTGCCGACATGCCGATGCCGCCGATGCCGATGAAGTAGATGCGTTTGATTTCGTCGAATGTCATATGACGCGGGTTTTCGCGGGTTCAGTTGTTTACTTTTTTGAGTTTGAGCGTTTCTTTTTGTCCGCCGCGGTTCATTTCGAATTCGAGACTGGCAGCGTCGGTTTTCAGGAGTTTTACCATGATCTCTTTTTTTCCTGCTTCGGTCGTGTAGAGTTTATCCTTTTCCGTGCGCCAGCTTCCCTGCTGGTGTTGACTGGCAAAATCGGCCGAATAACTGCCGTCGGTGCGGAATTCAAAAAATACCTGCGCGGCGTCCATACCGGAAGGCTGATCAAAAATGAGCCAATCGGTACCCTGCCATTTGCCGATCAACACCGGGTTTTGGTCATTGGCCTGCTTGCAGCATGTCAGGGACATGGCCGAGGCTAAAAGGACCTGGAAGAACAGCGTTTTATTATTCATCGTGTTGTATTTCAAATGTTTAGGCCGGATTAAGTGTCCAGTTGCCGGTTTTAAGGTGCAGGTCTCGTTGCGGGAACGGGATTTCAACTCCGTTTTTCTGGAATGCCTCCCATATCGCAAAGCGGAGATTGCTTTTGGTCGTTTCAATGCGGAACATATTGCTGCTGTAAAAAAGCAGGGTGAAGTCGACGGAACTATCACCGAAATTTTCCAGCCGGACATCCGGCAGCTTGTCGTCCGCATCGCTGATGACATCCGGATTGGCCCGCGCGCAATCGATCAGGATTTGCTTCACCTTTCTCAAATCCGAGTTATACGACACGCCTACCTTCACGGCGAATCGGGTCGTGTGTTTATCATGACTCCAGTTCACCACATTATCGTTCACGAATTTGTGGTTGGGTATGATCATTACCTGGTCGTCGCGGTTGCGGAATTTCGTTGTCCGCAGATAAATATCTTCAATACGGCCTACCACGCCGTCCACTTCAATGATATCGCCCTTCTCGATGGTGCCTTCAAACAGGAGGATTATGCCCGACAACATATCTGAAAAGCCTTGTTGCAGGCCAAGTCCCAGACCTACGAGCAAAACGGCCGAACTGGCCAGCAGCAATGTCAGTTTGATGCCGAGCATGGACAGCATGGTCAGCACCGATGCCGTCCAGATAAAATACTTGAGCAGCAGGTAGAACGAGTGTTGCCGCCCCTCATCGAGGTTGCGCCGGCTGGCGTTTCTGTCCAGTAATTGTTTGAGCAGCGTAAGTATCAGCCTTGTAATCAACAAAACGACCAGAACGAGTACGATCGAGTACACCGACAGGCTGTATTCTCCGATCTCAAACAGTTTATATTCCAGTAATTCCTTCATGTGCATCTATTTTTGGATTACGATCAATGTGTCCGCTTTAATCCTTATTTTCAACCAGTTGTATAAACGACTCATATCAGTGCCCGCGATTCGTTTTTGGGAAGTCAGGTAGACTACCGGCAAAGTGTCAACGGTGTTCCCAGCCAGGTTGACAAAGAGATTCCGGTTCATTGAAAAACCCGTTACCATCGGGTATTGCGCGTTGACTTCCTTCGCAACGTCCTTGCTGATGAAGTCATATTTCCTGTAGGAGGACAGTGTGGACTCGAGCAGCGCAATGCGCTTGTCCCGGTCTTCCAGAATGTGCTCATTCCGGCTGTACAAGTCCTCAATGATACCCGCACGAAGTGTGTTCATGTCCGTAATCCCCTGCGTTTCATTTCCCTGTTTCACAATGAGTTTGGTGCCGGACAGCCCATAATTCGGCATCTTTTTCCTCAACATTTCTATATCGTCAAATGAAAGGGGATGCCCCATCAGATAAAGCGTGATCCTGCACGTGTCTTTTTCAAAGTCATAATTTGTTTTTAAAAGGTCGGTATTGCGGAATGTGACTTCTTGCTGCACGAATTTCTGGGCCCTTTGCTCGTACAGCGTTTTTTGAACGATCCGGTATCCAAAATAAATGGAGGGGATCACCGTGACCATCACCACGAGCAATACATTCCGACGGACGCTGCGTTCTATTTCGGCGCTGACAAATTCTTTTTTATGGTATTTCAGCAAGCGCACGATCAGGTACGCCGAAACGCCGATAAAAACGGTATTTATGAAAAACAGGTAAAGCGCTCCCAGGAAATATGACCACTGCCCCGTTCCCAATCCGAAACCGGCAGTACACAAAGGGGGCATCAGCGCCGTAGCGATGGCGACACCCGGTATGACATTGTTTTTTTCCTTGCGCGTAACGCCAACGATGCCGGCGAGTCCGCCAAACAAGGCAATGAACACGTCCCAAATGGTCGGCGTTGTGCGTGACAGCAGTTCCGATTGCGCCTGGTTGAGCGGAGAAAGAAGAAAATACAAAGCCGAAGTAAGTATGCTGATGATAACCGCGATCATCAGGTTCTTTGCCGCCGATTTGATCAGGTCGAAGTCATTGACCCCCATGCCCATCCCGATAGCCATGATGGGCCCCATCAGCGGCGAGATGAGCATCGCACCGATGACCACTGCCGTCGAATTGACGTTCAGACCGACGGAAGCCACGAAAATTGCAAACACAAGCGTCCACAGGTTCGTACCGCGAAACACGGCATCGCGGCGCATGGCATCGATGACGGTTTGCTCGTCCTGCTTATCGTTGGTCAGATCGAAGCGATATTGCAGGAACCTCCTGAGAGAGCCTAATATGTTGTCTGCGGCTTTCATGATTCGGTTCTTGTGTTCAATTTTAGCACTTCCCTCGCAATCTGTTCGGCGGCATTGGGCCTGCCCAAATGGTGTATGCTTTCGCCGAGGCTAAATGCCAGGGCGTCATTTTCGAGGATCAGCATGGCTTCCTGGAGCATTTTTCCGCCCGCTTCTGCGTCGCGCACCAGCCGCGCAGCTCCTTTTTCCACAAGCGCCAGCGCATTTTTCGTCTGATGGTCTTCCGCAACATTGGGAGAAGGCACCAATACGACCGGTTTGCTCACCAGGCATAACTCACTGATCGTCAGGGCGCCGGCCCGGGACACGACCACATCCGCAGCAGCATACAGCAAATCCATCCTGTCGATAAAGGCTTTCATCTGCACATTCGGCAAGGCCGCGGTATCGCAACCGCTGAATTCAAATTCGTAGAACTTGCCGCATTGCCATAAAACCTGCACCTGCGGGTTATTTTTCAACAGATTCGTATTGTCGCGCAATGCATTGTTCAGTGTCCTGGCTCCCATACTGCCGCCCACAATCACAATGGTTTTCTTTTGCGGGTCGAGGCCGTAGTATTGAATCGCTTCCTGGCGTTTGTTCTGCAGATCGAGGATATCCCGGCGGACCGGGTTTCCGGTGAATATGATTTTTTCCGCCGGGAAGAATTGCTCCATGTGGTCGTAAGCCACACAAACGGCGGATGCTTTTCTCGCCAGCAATTTATTGGTCACACCGGCATATGAATTCTGTTCCTGTATCAGCGTCGGCACACCGGCCCGTTGTGCGGCTTTCATTACCGGACCGGATGCATAACCGCCTGTACCCACCACCACATCCGGCTGGTACCGTTCGATGATGCGGCGGGCTTTCCACAAACTGGTAAGCAGTTTGTACGGAAATGCCACGTTGCGAAGGCTCAGGCTGCGCTGAAATCCGGAAATATTCAGACCCTCGATCGGGTAGCCTGCCTGGGGCACGCGCTCCATTTCCATTTTTCCCTTCGCACCCACAAATAAAAATTCCGCATCCGGTTGCAGGCGCCTGATGGCATCCGCAATGGCAATGGCCGGGAAAACGTGGCCACCTGTGCCACCTCCGGTGATGAGAATTTTTATTTTTGTCATGATCGTTAATTCGTTATCGCGTCATTATTACCCGCCCTGACCGCAGTCGAAGGAGGGTCATCATTTGTCATTGCATTATTCAAGACTTTCTATAAACTTGCTGACACTCAATATCATACCGAGTGAAATACAGGTAAACAACATACTGGTACCACCCATCGATATCAGGGGTAAAGTGAGACCCGTGGCGGGCACCAGGTTGACGTTCACTGCAATATTGGCGAGGGCCTGCACGGTCAGCAGGAGGCTCAGGCCAATAGCCAGGAACGCTCCGAAGGCTTTGGGGCTTTTTGTCACGAGTTTTACGTTTCGCAGGAAAAGCAGGACGTAAAGTGCCATAATCACGGTGCCGCCCAGCAGCCCGTATTCTTCACAGATAATGGCATAAATAAAATCGGCATGCGCATACGGCAGGAAGTTCCGGATGATGGAATTGCCCGGCCCCTTGCCGATAACGCCCCCTCTTGCGATGGCAATTTTTGCCTGCTGCACCTGGTAACCGCCGTCTTCGCTGTGCAAAAACTCCTGCACCCTCGATACCCAGGTATCTACCCGAACGAGATCGGCTTCCGGATAAAGTTTGCCTACGGCAACCAGGCCTGCAAACACCACAACGCCCAGCAAGCCCAGCAGGAAAATGTATTTCGCGCTCACCCGCCCAATGAACATGAGCAGGATGCAGGTAACGAACAGCACCAATGCCGTGGACAGGTTGGCAGGCGCGATCAAACCGCAAATGATCAGCACCGGAACGATGATGGGCAAAAAGGCGTCTTTAAAACTGCTGATATAGTCCTGCTTGCGCGTCAATTCGCGGGCTATGTAGATGATCAGCGCAATTTTCGCCATTTCGGAAGGCTGAAAACTAAACCCGAAAAACCCGATCCAGCGCTGCGCATCGTTCACGTTGCGCCCGAAAAACAGGGTGAATGCCAATAAAGGAATGCAAATCAGGATCAGGATCGGCGCTACGCGCTGATACTGGCGATAATGCAGCAAATGACACAGGTAAACGAGGAACAATCCAAAAGCCAGCCGGATCATGTGGCCGACAAACATGGCGGTCGTATTACCGCCCCGCATACGCCAGGCTTCCCAGCCCGATGCCGAATACACGGCCAGCAAGCTGAACAGGCTCAGCACGGCGATGATCATCCAGATGGTGCGATCACCCCTTAATTCTGCTGCGATGCGGTTGCCTAGTGACATTTTTCTTTATTAATGAGTTAGTTAGTGATGAGCGATGAATGATGAGCGATGAGCGATGAATGATGATCTGTTGCTCATCATTCATCATTCATCACTAAAAACACTGCTTCCCGAAACTGCGCTCCCCTGTCCTCATAATTCTTGAAAAGATCGAAACTCGCGCAGGCAGGACTCAACAACACCGTATCGCCTTTCTCTGCAAAACCGGCCGCCGCCTTTACTGCTTCTTCCGCGCTCCGCGTCTCCGTTATCGGTTTTTTGAGATCTTTGAAAACACTGATAATCTTTGAGTTATCCACGCCCATACACACAATGGCCTTCACTTTTTTCTTTACCAGCGGCAAAAGAGGGCTGTAATCATTGCCCTTATCCTGCCCGCCTGCGATCCAGACAGTCGGGGTTTCCATGGCCTGGAGGGCGTAGAAAACCGAGTCGACGTTGGTGGCTTTCGAGTCGTTGATCCAGGTTACGCCGTTTTTTACGGCTACGAGTTCGAGGCGGTGCGGCGGCGATGTAAAGGTGTCGAGGCCAAGTTGCACCTTCTCCGGCAGCGCGCCCAGCAGCAGCGCCGTGCGGATGGCACAGGCTGCGTTGAACATATTGTGCGGCCCGCGAAGTTTACCGCGCGTCATGTCGAACATGTATTTTTTCCCGATCCGGATCAGGCCGTTTTTGAAGAAGCCTTTGCGGATGGGGATGCGCTTCGGCCCTGCGGTTTTAGTGACCGGATGACTTTGGGTCATCAGATCACTTGGCGTGTCATAGGTTTTAGTGATCAGATGACTTTGGGTCATCAGACCACTATTCACCACCGGGTCGAAACCGTTGAAAATGAACACATCGCCGCGTTTTTGATTCATGGTGATCCGGAATTTCGAACGCGCGTAGTTTTCGAGTTTATAGTCGTAGCGATCGAGGTGATCGGGGGTAATGTTCAACAGCACGGCGATTTTGGGCCGGAACTGCTGAATATCATCCAATTGAAAACTGCTGACTTCCAGCACAAAAATCCGGTCGCTGTTTTTGGTTTGTTTCGCCTTGAGGTCATCGAGTACCATGGCGGCAAAGCTGTTGCCCACGTTGCCGCCCATGCGCACGTTCAGTCCGGCTGTTTTGAGCAGGTGGTACGTCAGTTCGGTCGTCGTCGTTTTGCCGTTCGAGCCGGTGATGGCAACGATTTTGCATTTGCCGGCGTAACGCCAGCCGAACTCGATCTCGCCGATGACATTGATTCCCTTTGCCCGGACAGCCTGCATGACCTCACTCTTTTCCGGAATGCCCGGACTTTTGATGATCTCTCCGGCATTCAATATCTTGTCGAGCGAGTGCCCGTTTTCCTCCCATGCAATTCCGTGGGTATCGAGCACCTGTTTGTACTGCGTTTTGATGGCGCCTTTATCGGACACAAACACATCGTAACCCGCCTGGCTGGCCAGCAGGGCCGCGCCGGTACCGGATTCGCCGGAGCCTAATATTGCGATGCGTTTTTTCATGTTTCGATACTCTTTTATTTAATATTGCAGAAGGCGTTCAAAACGTTCTTCCGGATTTTGTTAGCGGATTTTGAGTGTGATTACCGTAAGTACTGCCAGCAGAATCTGGATGATCCAGAAGCGCACCGAAATCGTCACTTCATGGTATCCTTGTTTTTGAAAATGGTGGTGCAGGGGCGCCATTAAAAATATCCGCCGTCCTTCACCGTATTTTTTCTTTGTTCTTTTGAAATACCAGACCTGGATGATCACGGACAGGATCTCGACCAGGAATACGCCGCACAGGATGGGGATCAGTAATTCTTTTCGAATAATGATCGCCAGAGACGCAATGATGCCTCCGAGAGTCAGACTTCCGGTGTCGCCCATGAATACCCGCGCGGGATATACGTTGTGCCAGAGAAACCCGATACAGCCGCCGATCAGGCAAGCCGCGAAAATCACCAGTTCGCCGCTGTACGGGATGTACAGGATTTTGAGAAAATCCGCGGCCACAGAGTTGCCGCTGAGATACGCCAGGATGCCGAGTGCGGTAATGACGATGGCCGACACGCCGGCTGCCTGTCCGTCGAGACCGTCCGTCAGGTTGGCGCCGTTGCTGACAGCCGTGATGACGAAAATGGTCATGATCACAAAAAGGATCGAACTGATGCCGCGGGCATTGTCGCCAAGGAACCACAGCAGGCGGGAATAGTCCAGTTCATTGTTTTTAAAGAACGGCACATTGGTGATAGGGGCTTTTACGTACACCATTTCCTTGTAGGTATTGGGCGCCGAATTATCCTTGACAAACAATGAATTGGTCACTGTATAACCATGCTGTTCGGCCACGGTGGGGTCCAGGCGAACCACCACCTCATCGCTTACC
>JAKOXM010000410.1 GCA_029781095.1 Bacteroidota bacterium | reverse complement strand
ACGGCGGGCGATCTGATTGCCTTTGTCACTTATACGGCGGTTATCGGCGGGTCCATTGCCAGCCTCGGCAATTTCTACACGGAACTGGTGGGCGCAGTGGGCGCGACAGAGCGTGTCCGCGAGATACTGAAAACGCCGTCCGAAGTGGAGGAACGGGTGCGCGGCGAAGTAAATGCAGGCCGTTTGCGCGGTAATATTTTGTTCGAAGACCTGCATTTTTCGTACCCCACCCGAATCGACGTGCCCGTGTTAAAAGGCGTTAGCCTGAACATTCCCGCCGGGAAAAAAGTAGCGCTTGTGGGGCAAAGCGGCGCGGGGAAATCCACCATCATGCAGTTGCTGCTGCAGTTTCATTTTCCCACAGAAGGACAGATAACCGTGGACGGCAGGAATATTTACGACTACGACCTTGAATCCTATCGCTCCAATTTTGCCATCGTACCGCAGGAGGTCATTCTGTTCGGCGGTACGATCCGGGAAAATATACTGTATGGCAATCCGGACGCGATAGAAGAAGAGATCATCGCTGCTGCCAGGCAGGCGCATGCCTGGGATTTTATATCAACCTTTCCGGACAAACTCGACACCGTCGTCGGCGAACGCGGCATAAAACTTTCGGGTGGCCAGCGGCAACGTATCGCAATTGCGCGCGCTATTTTGCGCAATCCTTCCATCCTGCTGCTCGACGAAGCCACATCATCACTCGATGCAGAATCCGAAAAGGTCGTGCAGGACGCACTGAATAATCTGATGGAAGGCCGAACCAGCATCATCATCGCCCACCGGCTCGCCACGGTACGCGACGTGGACTGCATTTATGTGCTCGAAGGCGGCCGCATTATTGAGCAAGGCACCCACGAAGAACTTTCCGAGATCCCGGACGGGGTGTACGGAAGTCTCGCGCGTCTTCAGTTTGAAATGGCCTAAACTATGACCAAAACCGGAATTCTGCTAATTAACCTCGGCACGCCAGACGAACCGTCGCGCAGCGCCGTGTATCGGTACCTCAAGCAATTTTTGCTTGATCCCCGTGTTATTGACATCAACCCCATTGCACGCAACCTGCTTGTACGCGGTATTATCGCACCGTTTCGTTCCGGCAAGTCGGCCGAAGCATACAAAGAACTCTGGACGGATAAAGGTTCTCCCCTGAAATTTTATGGCGAACAACTGGCCATGCAAGTAGGTAAACTGCTTGGAAATGAATACGTTGTAGAACTGGCAATGCGATATCAAACGCCGTCCATTGAATCGGCCATCGGGAAACTGATGTCGGCCAAAGTGGAAAAAATCAAGGTCTTTTCCCTTTTTCCCCAGTACGCGAGCGCGACCACCGGTTCGGTACACGAGGAAGTGATGCGAGTGCTTTCGGGACAACAAATCATTCCTGCGACGGAGTTTATCAGTTCATACGCCACCTGGGAACCGATGATCGATCTTTTTGCGGCAAATGCCCGCAAATTCGATCTGGGACAATACGATCATTTTTTGTTCAGTTACCACGGCCTTCCGCAACGGCAACTGCGCAAGGCCGACGCCTTTAACCATTGCCTTCAAAGCAGTGACTGCTGCCAGACGCTGACTCCCACCAACCGGTTTTGCTATTCCGCCCAGTGTTATGCCACAACCCGGGCCATTGCAGGGAAACTGGACCTGTCGCCGGAACGCTATACCATCTGCTTCCAGAGCCGCCTCGGTCGCGACCCCTGGACGCAGCCATATACGGTCCGGGTGATCGAAGAACTGGCAAGGCGCGGCGTCAAACGGCTGCTCGTCTTTTGCCCGGCTTTTACATCCGATTGTCTGGAAACGACCATTGAGATCGGCCGGGAGTATCGCGATGACTTTCTGCGCTGGGGCGGCGAACGGCTGGATTTGGTAGAAAGCCTGAACGACCAGCCTGCCTGGGCAAAAGCCGTGGCCGATTTCGTCCGGTAATGCGCTCTCCGGATTGCCGATTCGAAAAGTTTTTCATTTTCTTCCCGTTTCAAAAACAACCGATGACGTTCGGGCGTTTTGGCTTGGTCTTGTTGCATAGCTTGTACAAGACGCACCTCACCACCCGGTAAAACTTGATTAATGTTTCAATCTACCCTCTGCAAATTCCTGCTGACCATTGTTTTTCATGCCCTCGCATTGATCCATTTACAGGCCCAATCGAACGAAGGCTGGATATTTAAAAATGAAAAAGACGGTGTGAAG
>JAKOXM010000398.1 GCA_029781095.1 Bacteroidota bacterium | reverse complement strand
TTTTCAAAATCAAACTTTCGTGGTGCAGATTCGGTTCTTTTTCTACATTTGCGCCCACTTGCGCCAGGAGGGGTGCCAGAGTGGTTTAATGGAGCGGTCTTGAAAACCGTCGTACCGAAAGGTACCGGGGGTTCGAATCCCTCCCCCTCCGCAAAAATCATCAAAGGCCTTTGCGATGTATCGCAAAGGCCTTTTTTCTTGCCCTGAACCCGCCAGATGATTGCTTATCGGGCACATTCATTATTTCTGACCGGAACTCACTGCTGCTGCATCCCCTCTCTTGCTTTCTCCCGAACGACCAGCGCGGGTTCCTTGCTCATGAGCACGGTGCTGCTATCCTCCAGTTTGCTCCCGTCTTCATAACTGATGGATACGAAGACTTTTAGTTCCTGGTTGGCTGGCCCCTTGAAAGTGCCTTTCACCGGACTGCAATCGCCGAAATGGCGGCCAACAGCCAGCACAACGTGCCGGTCGCTTACCCAGGTGTTGTTGGTTGGGTCGATGCCTACCCAGCCCGAACCGGGAAGCCATACCTCTACCCACGCGTGGGTGGCGCCGGCGCCGCGTGCGCCGTCCTGATTGGGACAGATATACCCGCTGACATAGCGCGCAGGGATGCCTTCTTCCCGGAGTATCTGCAACAGCACATGGGCAAAATCCTGACACACACCCGAGCGAAGTTCGAGTATCTCGTCGATGGTACTTTCTACCGTGGTAATGCCTTTTTGATAGGTAAAATTGTCGAAAATATATTCCGAGCAGCGCTGTATGAACACAGCGGGGGAGTCACGCGTATGGCGCAATTCCGCCACCATCTGCCGGATGGCGCCGGCCGATTGAATAGCCTCCGGTCGCGAAAGGTCGAGCAGAAGCATATCATTCCCTGTTTCGGTGCGGATCGTATTCCAATCCGCGAATTTGGAGTTCACAAGCGGATTTGGGGCCGAACTGGAGGTCCGGACCGACAGGCGGCTATCGATGATCAACTGGTCATGAGGCTCACTTCGCATAAAACAGCCGACCTGATTTCCCCAGTAATCTACAAAGCGGTTGATAGCCGGCTCGCCGGTGATGAGCAATTCGTGCCTAGTGGTTTCCTGCCCGGGATGCGCAAAAGGGAATATTTTGATCAGGTTAGTGCTTTCCCGCACGGGCCGGTCGTAACTATACTGGGTAAGGTGATGGATCACAAAAGTTGGCATGACGTCGCGGCTTTTTCAATTGTAAGCAAAATAGCTCCGGCCCAACGCGTTGCTGAACTGGTAAAAATCGTTTTTCATTTCCGTTAAAAAGGTATGAATACCCGTCCGGGAAATCAATTCCATATCGGCGTATTCCACTTTTGCCCGCAGACGGCCGATAATCTTTTTCAAAGGCTCGGTCGTTTCAACCTGGTCTTCCGCCAGATTTTGAATAATGCGGTCAAGCCGGAACAGGCAATAGGCCAGCGAGCGCGGAAATTGCGGGTTCAGAATTCCCAGATCAGCCACATTATGTCCATTTAGCCCGCCCTGGTAACGTTTGAGGTAGAGTTCGTACCCGCTTAGCGAGAGCAGCAGGTTGCGCCAGTACGGCACGTCGGTCAGGTTGCTCTGATCGTACACTACGTTGTTGAACTTGACACCGAGAATATCGGCGGTCAGAATACCGCGCTCGATAAACTTGCCCAGGTTGAGGTAATTCCAGCCCTGCCCGCGCGGCATCGTCACTTCCGCCACCCCGTTGAACAGCAGATACTGATCAATGAGGCTGCCGAGCATTACGATCTGCTCGCCGCGGTTCAGGGCATTTTCCAGTTCAGGGTCGTTCAGTTTCAGGTAAAACTCGTTGATGCTTTCCCAAACTTCCTTCGTCAGATGGTCCTGCACGCCGCGGGCGTTTTCCCGGGCCCGGCTCACGATATTGCGAATGGAATTGTTGTTGTCACGGTTAAAAATCATGTAACGCAACACCTCATCGCTTTTCAATGCCATGCGCTCCACCTCTTCCTCACCAAGGGGCGTAAATATCTTCAGCACCGGCTGCCAGTTGTAATCGGGTTGACCGCTGCGATCAAGCGCCGTGATGAAGTTGATTTTCAGCATCCGCAAAATGCCGTCGGTGCGCTCCATATAGCGCGCCATCCAAAAAAGGGAATCTGCAATCCGGCTGAGCATGAGTGTGTTATTTGAAGGTTGAGAAGGGTTGAGGGAGGTTTAGAGGAGTTGAGAAAGGTTGAGAGGGTTTAGAAATTTGTTGGTTGGTGGCATGCCTACATTACTCTACTATCCAGGTATCCTTGCTGCCGCCGCCTTGCGACGAATTGACCACCAGTGAGCCTTCGCGCAGGGCTACGCGGGTGAGGCCTCCCGGCACGATGTCGATGCCCCCGGGGCCGCAAATCGCATATGGCCGCAGGTCAACGTGACGGGGTTGCAATTGCCCATCGATAAAGCAGGGAACTGTCGACAAGCGGATGATTGGCTGAGCAATAAAGGAGCGTGGATCGGCGACAATATCATGTTTTGCCTGTTCGAGTTCCTGCGGGGATGCCTTGTTGCCCATTACCATCCCGTAGCCACCCGATTCGTTCGTCCGTTTCACCACCATGGTTTCCAGATGCTCAAACACGTATGCGCGCGCCTCGGCGTCTTCCATGCGGTAAGTCGGCACGTTTTTCAAAATAGCATCTTCATTCAGGTAGTAG
>JAKOXM010000394.1 GCA_029781095.1 Bacteroidota bacterium | reverse complement strand
TCTGTCTTGTTTGAAAAAATGTCCGACATCGCGAACAAATGCGTGGCGGTTGATCAGAATTGCGACTGCAAAATAGGCGGCCTTGTAGTTATTCAGGGTTTCTTCAAAGGAATTGACCCGAAGCAGGCTGGAAGCGAAGGGTCGCTCTTTTAAACCCAAAACATTGAATCCCAGTTCTTTAGCCAACTGGAAAGCGCGCTGTCGCTCACTCAGCCGGTTGTTCAGCAAAAGTCGGCGTTTGTGGGGATTGAACAAGGACCGGAGGCTCTGTAACTCCGGATAAGTCCCGAGTTCGTTCTCGTCAATGGTGTAGCCGAACTGATCGCGCAGCAACCCGGCCAGCAGAGCCGACGGCACGCCTCCATTTGCCGGAACGCTGTGTTTCTGCACATATTCATCTGCTGCAATCTCTATTTCTTCGAAATAGTTGGCCCGCAATTCCTGGTAGGCGCGCAAGGCGGCAAAAAAGAAATTTTCGTCACGCAGTGAATAGTTGCGCGCGATTTCGAGCAATGCGGAGATAAAAGCATTGACCCTGTCAGGCGCCCGGGCAATAATCTCCACCACCTGCTGAATTTCGATGCCAAAAAGGTCCAGCGGCAACTCATTCAAAAAGTTGCTGTGCAGCAATTCGCCAAGCGGGGCGAACTGTTTGGTCAGTTCAGGGGAAACGAGAAATTCGGGGCTGATATCAAGTGCGGCAGCGAGGCGTTGCTGGTTGTCGGGCTGAGGATATTTCTTCCCCTTTTCGATTTCGTTCAGGTACGAAACCGACATGCCCGTTTGTCTGCTCATTTCTTCAAAATTCCAGCCTTTTTCCTGCCTGAACTGGCGGACTTTCAAACCCAGAATGATCCGTTGCTGTTGCGTGGTGGCCATATGAAGCGGTGAAGGTAAGGAGACTGTCAGATAAGTTTGCTGTTGGACAGACAGGAGATTTTTTGTTAAAAACCCTACTTTTGGCCGAAGTTAAATTCAAATTTTAAGTCTCACTCCTTCTTCACCTCTTACTCGCATGCGCCAACAGATCGTTGCCGGAAACTGGAAAATGAACAAAACCCTCGACGAAGGGATTGAATTGACCAAAAGCATCCTTGAAACCGTAGAAAAGCCGCGCGGCCTCGTCGTCATTGCGCCTCCTTTCACGCATCTGCGTGACGTGGGCAAGATGATCAAGGTTCGAAAACATTTCCATCTTGCCGCACAAAACTGCCACCACGAGCAAAAAGGCGCCTATACCGGTGAGGTATCCGCCGACATGATCGCTTCGTGCGGCGCTGAATTTGTCATCATCGGCCACTCCGAACGGCGGCAATATTTCAAGGAGAAAAACGACGTGCTGGCGCAAAAAGTCAATGTTGCCCTGGCAAAAGGTCTGCGTCCGATTTTTTGCTGCGGCGAGCCATTGCACATCCGCGAAGTGGACACGCATGTTGGCTATGTAGCCAAGCAACTGAAAGCCAGTCTGTTCCATTTGCATGAAGAAGATTTTCGCAAGGTGGTGATCGCCTATGAACCCATCTGGGCTATCGGCACCGGACGTACGGCTTCGAGCGATCAGGCCCAGGAAATGCACCACGCCATCCGGGTGCTCGTCGCCAAAAAATACGGCAAGATCGTAGCCAACGACACAACTATCCTGTACGGCGGTTCCTGCAATGCCCAAAACGCTTCCGAACTGTTTGCACAACCCGACGTGGACGGCGGTCTCATCGGAGGCGCATCGCTCAAGGCGGAAGATTTTGCGACGATCATCGCTGCGCTCAAATGAAATCGAAGTAAATCACCATCACGACGACACGACGAACCACGACGTAATTTATTGGCAACATTGATTTTATGCGTCGTGGTTCGTCGTGGTAATTTCATCTCGGCCATGTTGAATGAAGACTTTCTCCAGTTCCTATACGATCTCAGCCGGAACAACAACCGCGACTGGTTCGAGAAAAACAAAAAACGCTACGAAATCACGGTAAAAAAGCCGTTTGAAGAGACTGTAGGAGCGGTTATCGAGCGCCTGAAACAGTTCGAGCCGGATTTTACCGCGACGGCGAAAGACTGTGTGTTCCGCATTTACAGGGACACCCGGTTCTCGGCGGATAAAACGCCGTATAAAACCCATGTAGGTGCTATTCTGACCAGCATGGGCAGGAAGAATATGGAGCAGCCCGGTTATTATCTGCAAATAGAATTCGGCAATCTGATGCTGGGCGGCGGCGCCTATTTTCTGGATAAAGAACCGCTTTATAAAGTCCGCAAAGCCATCGCGCAGGACCCGGAATCCTTTCGCAGGCTGGTTTCAGATAAAAATTTTGTTACCAGGTTCGGCGAATTGAAAGGCGAAAAGAACAAGGTGTTGCCGCCTGAATTCAAAGAAGCGGTCCGAAAGGAACCGCTTCTGGCGCACAAGCAATTTTATTTTATGGCAGAAATCGACCCGGATAACGCCCTGCGGGCCGATTTTCCTGATTTTGCCGCCGAATATTTCAGGGCCGGCAAGCCATTGAATGATTTTTTCAGAAGTGCTGCCGGATAGTTGCTATTTCATCAGAACCATCCGGTTTTCTTTTTCGTCCGGCTGCTGCCGCCCAGTCCGAGTACCCCGAGCAGTCCGCGCGTGAGTTCCCGCGCCACCGTACGGCCGATTTGCCGGGTCAGCGGGTCTTTTGCGATGGTCTCGATCATGCTGGGCTCTTCTTTGGGTTGTTTCCCTCCGGATTTGGGAGCGGGCGCTAC
>JAKOXM010000385.1 GCA_029781095.1 Bacteroidota bacterium | reverse complement strand
GCCGGGCATAGCCAAAACCCTCACTGCCAAACTTCTCGCGCGAACAGTCGATACAAAGTTCAGCCGAATCCAGTTTACCCCTGACCTGATGCCTGCCGACGTGGTGGGAACGCCGATTTTCAACATGAAAACGTCGGATTTTAACTTCAAGGCCGGACCGATCTTCTCCAATGTCGTACTGATCGACGAAATTAACCGGGCGCCCGCCAAAACCCAGGCGGCTCTTTTCGAGGTCATGGAAGAAAAACAGGTGACGGTAGACGGTACGACGTATATCATGGAAGCTCCCTTTTTCGTGATCGCCACGCAGAATCCCATCGAGCAGGAAGGCACCTATAAATTACCGGAAGCGCAACTCGACCGCTTTTTGTTCAAGATTATACTCTCATACCCCAGCCTCGAAGAAGAACAATCGATCCTGCGCCGGTTCCGGAACGACTTTTCCGGTATTTTACGCGAAACGGTGCAGGCTGCCATCACGCCCGCCGACATCGCCGATTGCCAAAAGCGCATCGAGCAGGTCTACATCCGGGAAGAACTGCTGGACTATATCGCGGCTATTGTGCACAACACCCGCAATAATGCGGACCTCTTCCTCGGCGCAAGCCCGCGCGCATCCCTGGCTCTCATGAAAACCGCCAAGGCTGTCGCCGCCATGAGCGGCCGCAATTTTGTGACGCCCGACGATATTCGCTACGTTTCCTATCCCGCGCTCAATCACCGCGTTATCCTGACACCCGAACGCGAAATGGAAGGTTACACGACCCGCGATGTGCTGGACGAGGTGGTGAAGAAAATCGAGGTGCCGAGGTGAAGTGAGTGATGAACGATGAGTGATGAATTAAAATTGACTATTTGCTTGATCTTTAGTTAGTTATATCAATAAAAACCAATTTTTTTAAGTTTTTATTCATTCATCATTCATAAAATCGCCCTGCTTTTCCGCAGTTCGTCGCGCAAATTGGGTTTCAGGCGATCTGCGGCCTGCACCAGCATATCCTCGTCGCGCGGAAAGGGCAGGGGCGTATTGCCGATACGATGTTTCGATTCTTCACTCAGCGCGCGTTTGTCGCCCGTAAAAGTGGATGCATAATTTTCAAAAAGGATTTCTGTAGCGACGTTTCGGTTATCCAGCAGTGTGTTTTTCCCGGCATCGTACACTTCGATGAATCCTGTGAGCCGGGCTGCTTTTGATTGAAACACTTCCAGCACCTTGGCGCGAATATGTACCTTCCGCGGGGTTTTGATATCGTTTCCGAGCGTGTCTTTCATCACGTTTCCTTTCGAATCAAGCACGTAGTCCCATCCATCCTGGATCTCTTTTTCGTCTACATAGGCGCGTTCGTGTACCCGTTCCGGGCTGATATCCACATCGCGCACTTTAAACACGACGCGATAGTCATATTGCACACCGGGTTCGGCGTTGAAATAATACGCTTTCCATTCGCTGTCGAGGTCGGATTTTCCGATAGCCAGCACACGATCGAAAAAGGTACGCGGCAGTACCTTGTCCGACTGGTTTTTTACCTCGAACAAGACATAGGATGTGCCGAGCTCGCGCGCTGTTTTCAGCAACTGATCGGTATCTTTGTAGTCGCGGTAGTATTTCCGGCCGATATCGAGCAGTTGCCTGTAGGCTTCCCGCGCCGCGATTTTATCGCCTGTTTCGGCCCGTGCAAGAAGATCCTTTGCATGGTTGTACAGATATTCAGCCGCTTTATTACGACTGTCGCGCTCGAGCGTGCCCACGTCCAGGAAGTTAAATTTTGCGCGGTAACCGTCTTTTGATACCAGAGGTGTCAGCGGGGAAACAAGGCGCTGGCGCGCCGCCATGTCGCGGTGTATGTTATTGACGCGTTCCCAGTTTTCGGGGCGGTCGTCGGCAACGAGCTGGTTGATGGTGCTCAGGTCGCGCGCCTGTGCGCGGGCGAATGCTTCTTCCAGACCGCGAACATATTCCGTTTTCTTTTTCGATTTGCCTCGTAATTTGCGCACGCAGAATTCGATGGCGCTGTCGTAGTCGCCGCTTTCGACAAATTTTTGTGCCGTTTGGCAGGAAGTCAGCAGGAAACTGAGGATGAGAACAGGAGCGAGCAAGCGAGCCTTGGCAAACATAACCTTTTCGTTTTGATTGTTTTCAAAATCTGACCGAAAGGTGCGCCCATTGATGCATGCCGTGCTTTTAAATGATGTTATGGGATTCGCAAAATTTGTTAAAATCCACAATGATTCGCAAACACTTGTAAATCAAGTTTAAACAACATGGAAAAAATAACGGAAAGCCCTTCCCGCTACCGGCACCTGGAACAGATGAGCGTTCGGGAATTGCTGACGAACATTAATACGGAAGACCAGACCGTACCCCTCGCCGTCGCCAACGCCATCCCGCAGATTGAGGCTCTCGTGGAGGCCATTGTGCCGAAAATGCGTGAAGGCGGGCGGCTGTTCTATATCGGCGCGGGCACCAGCGGGCGCCTCGGCGTGCTGGACGCATCCGAAATCCCGCCGACCTTCGGCGCGCCGCCCGAATGGGTAGTGGGTCTCATAGCCGGAGGCGACCAGGCAATCCGGCGGGCCGTGGAAGGCGCCGAAGACAGCGAGACGCAGGCCTGGAACGACCTGCAACAATGGCAGATCGACGAGCAGGACATCGTCGTCGGGATCGCCGCTTCAGGCACCACGCCTTACGTGGTACACGGTCTGCGCAGCTGCCGCGAACACGGCATCGCCACCGGCTGCATCGCCTGCAACCCCGGCGCTCCCGTGCTTGCCGAAGCCGATTTTCCGATACTGGCTGTTGTGGGGCCTGAATTTGTTACCGGAAGTACGCGCATGAAAGCAGGTACGGCCCAAAAACTGATACTCAACATGATCTCTACCTCGATCATGATCCGCCTGGGCCGGGTTCAGGATAATAAAATGGTGGATATGCAACTCTCGAACGCCAAACTGGTGGACCGCGGCACCCGCATGATCATGCAGGCAACCGGCCTTGAATACGAAGGCGCCAGGTACCTGCTGCTGCGCTTCGGCAGCGTACGCGAGGCATTGAGGCATAGTTAGGATTGTTCCATTGCTTTCATTGCTGCGATTGTTGCATTGTTAGTGTTGACTGCCAGCTTTATGCTGAAACAATGCAGCAATCCTAACAATCAAAGCAATGAAACAATCTTAACAATCCGGCAATCACAGCAATTGCTCCAGTTTCATCCCCCGCGAGCCTTTGATGAGGATCGTGCAGTCTTCCAGTATTTGCTTGTCAAACCATGCGGCGGCGGCGGCCGTATCGGGAAAATGCAAAGCCTTGTATTTGGCAAAGTTCGTGCGGCCGAATTCCGGCCCGATCAGCACGAGCACATCCGGTTTTTGCCGGGCGGCAAAACGCAGGATGGCTTCGTGTTCTTTGTGACTGTCGTGCCCGAGTTCCAGCATGTCGCCGAGAATGGCAATTTTACGTTCGCCGGGCATGGCTTTCAGGCTTTCG
>JAKOXM010000379.1 GCA_029781095.1 Bacteroidota bacterium | reverse complement strand
TCAAATCCGCTTAAAGTGCTGGTCTGGTATCCGGATTTTCGCACGGCCGTATTTCTGGACAGGAGTCTCACCCTTTTGGGCGAACTGAACCTGATCAGCGCCGGCTACCCGGAAGTGCGCACCATAGGCGCCTCGCAGGACGGCAACCTCTGGCTGTATGACGAAGTGAATTTTCGATTGGTAAAGATCACGAAAGACGGTGAACAGCGCTTCGAGAGTCAGTCGATGAACCAACTCGAGCCGACGCTCCGTTCCGTCTCCTGTTTGCACGAGTACAACGACCGGGTATATTTGGCCGATTCCATACAGGGCTTGTTCATATTTGATGTTTTTGCCCAGTTTGACCGCTTTTGGCCGCCCATGCATCCCGTAAAGGAGTTTCAGGTGGTAGACGATCAGGTACAATACCTCTTTGAAGGCAGGATCGTAGCCGAGCGATTACAGATAAGGGCAAACCGGGAGATCGGTTTTGCCGACTTGCTTTCTCCTGAAACTGTAGCCATGCTGTCGCCGCGCAGATTGTTGTTAATGCAGGATGGAAGCGTGCGGGTGTACGGGTACTGACAAGAGCCACCCCTCCGAATTTTGCAGGTGCTGCTCCGGAGAATTTTTTCCCGCTGATTTTTGAAGAAAAATCCGTTGATGCCGGCAGGGGCTGAACACCCGAAACCATTGACAAGCATTATGTTATTCATCAGATGGCTCCGAGCCAACTGATGAATCGGGGCCACACAATTAATACCACGTTACCTGCGTACGGAATTTTTTTAGCCGTAAAAAATCAGTGCAGTTCATATCGGAAACCTTAAAATCCGGCTCTTTCACCCTCCGACTACCACCGTATCAATGCGCTTCCCCAGGTAAAACCGCTGCCGAAAGCGGCAAGACATACCAGATCGCCGTCTTTAACCTTGCCGGCCTCCCATGCTTCGCACAACGCAATGGGCACGGAAGCAGCGGTGGTATTACCGTATCGCTGGATGTTGTTCCACACCTGGTCGTCGCGCAGACCAAGGATCTTCTGTACGAACTGGCTGATGCGCAGGTTGGCCTGGTGCGGTATCAGCATATCGATGTCGGAGGTTTTCAGCCCGGCTTCGTTCAGCGCTTCATGTATGACCTCCGGGAATTTCTGCACCGCCAGTTTGAAAACAAATTGTCCTTCCATATTGGGGAAAATATTGCCCTCGTTGACCATTTTCGGGGTAATAAAAATTTCGCCGTAGGTTTCCGGGGGCGGGTATCCGAAGTCGATGTCTTCGCCGGCTTTTTTAGCGTGGTAGCCGCCATGCGCTCCGGGGTTGATAAAGGCAAGTTTTTCAGCGTACGTACCGTCCGAATGCAGTTTTGTGGTCAGAATACCCCGCTCCGGATCGTCCGTTGGCTGAAGTAAAACCGCGCCTGCGCCGTCGCCGAATATGACCGTCACGTTGCGCCCGCGCGTGCTGAAATCGAGGCCCATGGAATGCATTTCAGAACCGACAACCAGCACATTTTTGTACATGCCGGTTTTTACAAACTGATCGGCAATACTTAGTGCGTAGATAAATCCGCTGCATTGGTTGCGTATGTCGAGGGCGCCGCATTCCTTTTTAGTAATGCCCAGTTCACGTTGCATCAGAACCCCGCAGCCGGGGAAATAATAGTCGGGGCTGAGGGTGGCAAAAACGATAAAATCAATGTCATCCGGTGTAATGCCTGCGCGTTCGCAGGCGATGCGGGCAGCAGCGGCAGCCATGGAGGAAGTCGTTTCCTCGTGCTTTTTGCCGTAGCGCCGTTCCTGGATGCCGGTTCGTTCCTGGATCCACTCATCGGTGGTATCCATTATTTTGGTCAGTTCGTTATTTGTAACAACGCGTTCGGGGACATAGTAGCCGATACCGGCGATTTTGCTGCGTTTCATATCTTCAATTGCGGGTGGTGAATCGTGCGTTCTGTGGCGTTTTAGCGCAATGCATGTTTGGCCGGAAAAATTCGGATAGCAAAGTTAAGCGGCAACCGCGAAAGTTACTTACTCAAAGCGAGCCTTTGCCCGGAATTCACAAGCCAAACCCCTGCAATGGTCACCAGCATGCCAAATCCTTCCCACAGGGTAAGCGACTCGCCCAAAAACAGCCAGCCGAGTATGATGGCCACCGTCGGATTGATATAAGTGTAGAGGGAAGAAACGGTTGCACTCAGGTGTTTCAGGGCGAACATGTACAGGGTGAACGCCAGCGCCGAGCCGATTGTTATGAGATATACCAGGGCCATCCAGCCTTCAGAAGTATGGTGAATGTAATGGTTTTTGTCGAAGAAAAAACTCAATACCAGTCCGCCCAGGCCGCCCGTCGTGATCTGGAGACCCGCGTTTAGCAATGGCGATACATTGGGCGAGTTCCATCGTTTTGCCATGACGGTGCCAAGCGACCAGGTGACGCAGGAGGAAAAGCACCCGGCAATACCCCAGCGGTACTCGGGCTTCATAAAATCCTGCCAGCCGTCGCTGAAGATCAGCGCCAGTCCTCCGAATCCAAGCAATACGCCAGCCAAAACACGGGAATTGATCCTTTCGGTGCCTCTCCAGGCGAGGTTGACGAACACAACGATCACGGGAGTCAGGGAACCGATAATGGCGGCCAGGCCGGAGGAAACGAATTGCATGCCCCAGGTAATGAAGCCGTTGCCACCCGTGATGGTTGCCAGTCCTGTGATGGCTTGCCGGGCGACATACCGCCGGTCGGGCATCACTTTTAATTTGCCGCTTGCGAAGGCGACACCCAGCAGCAAAAGCCCCGCCGAAGTCTGGCGAATGCCGACCAGCAAAAAAGGCGGGAAATCACGAACGGCCAGTTTGATGGCTGTGTACGTGGTTCCCCAGATGATGCAGATGGCGGCGAGGGCAAGATAGGCGCGGGTCATGTGTGGGAGTTCGCCTTGAAAATCATTTGAAAGTCATTCATCACGTATCCTTCTCCGATGGGGATGTCGATGCAATGTTCGATGCTGAAACCGATCCTGAAGTAAAAATTAATGCTTTTATAGTTCTGGCGGTTTACTGTCAGCCGAAATTCGCGGCAGGCGGGATAATGCGCCATCAATACCTCGAATACACGTTTTCCCATGCCCCGTCCGCGTTTTTCATTATCGAGGTAGAATTTATGTATAAAATAACGCCCTTCTCCTTTGTCACTGACTGCGATGAAGCCCGCTACTGTTCCGTGTTCCATGACCAGCCAGAAAATCTGACCCTCCGCCTCGATTTGCCGCTGGAGCGCTTCGAGGCTGTAATTCCGGTCAAGCATATACTCCACCTGTTCTTTACCTATAATCGGCGGGTAATGTACCCGCCAGATTCGCTGGGCCAGGTCCCGGATAAGTGGAATATGGCCAGGTGTAGCCTGTTCTAAGGTGATGCTCATACAGTCGTGGTTAATATCGCTTGCCTGCTGCCCGGCAATTATTTCTTCTCCTCCTTCGCGTTGAGCAACTGCAATACCTGGTTGGTAATATTGAGGCTGTCGTTGGCCAGAAGTATCTGACCGCCGCGCGAATAAGAGAGGATATAATCGTATCCGATCTGCCCGGAAAGGGTTTTGAGTTTGGTTTCTACATTGGCATAGAGATCGTTGAAGGCTTTTTTCTGGTCGTCTGCCAGCGATTTTCGCAGGCGTTCTTCTTCTTCCTGAAGCCGCTGACCCCGCTGCATGATATCCGCCTGTTGTTTTTCGGCGTCGGCCTGGGTCATTGTGCCGGTTTGATATTTTTCCTGGAGGGCATAGGCATCGCGCTTCAGGGCGTCTTCCTTGGCGGCGAGGCTGCTTTCGGCATTGCGCACGCGTTGTTCGATGGCTTGTTTTTGTTGCTTGAGCCATTCGTATTTGGCGTCGAGGGTATCGCCGTTTACATATGCGATCCGGACGCCGCCGGTGGTGGATACAGGTGGCAAAATGGTCTGTTGGCCGGCAGGCTGTGGCTTTTTAAAGTTCAGGTAATACAAGTGTCCCACTAAGGCGAACAAAATGATATTCAGAATGATCGGTAAGTTTTTCATGTACAATGTTGTCTGTGCTGGATTTAGTAATTGGCGGAATTTCGGTGCTGCAAATTTTGAAAATCGAGGCAAATGTACATTGTGATATGGAAATCGGGATAAACAGTACCGGGTTTGCCGGAATAAACCCTGAATCTTTAAATACTTTTGTCAAAACAAAATCCTCTTTATCATGATGGTACGTCTGCTTTTTATCACACTGCTCGTCCCCGTATTTGCCGCCGCACAAACTAATATACTTGTCACAAATCCCCTTGCCGGGCAGATCATGCAGGGCAACTACGATCCTGCCGATTACGCGGCTCCTACGGTCATTACAGATCCGGCAACGATCGCTGCCGAAATAAATTCGCGTATTTCGGCCGACAGCCTGAAGTCTTACATCATCCGGATCAGCAAGTTCGGCAACCGGAATTCGGGCGCGGATACCCTTTCGCAATCGACGGGAATTGGCGCGGCGCGGCGTTGGGTGTATCAGATGTTTGAAACCTTCAGCGCCCAAAACGACAACCGCCTGCTGGTTTCCTATCTGCAGTTTGACCAGGTAATATGCAGCGTAGGACGCCATCGCAATATCATGGCCATCCTGCCCGGCTCCGATCCTTCCAGCAACGGCGTCATCCTTGTCGAAGGCCATCTGGACAGCCGCTGCGCCGGTGTGTGCGACACTGCCTGCGTGGCGGAGGGTGTGGAAGACAACGCCAGCGGCACCGCGCTTGTGCTGGAGGCTGCCCGCGTCATGTCAAAATACACCTTTAAAAACACGATCGTTTTTATGGTGACCACCGGCGAGGAACAGAACCTGCATGGCGCAAGGGCATTTGCCGTCTATGCACAGGATAATAATTTGCCGCTCCGGGCAGTTTTTAACAATGACGTGATCGGAGGCATCATATGCGGCAAAACCTCTTCCGCACCCTCCTGCCCGGGACTGAACGACATTGATTCCACCAGCGTGCGCCTTTTTTCTTACGGGGGCTTTAATTCCAGGCATAAACAGCTCGCCCGTTTTATCAAACTCGAATACAAAGAGAATCTTCTTTCCCAGGTGGCGGTACCCATGAACGTCAGGATCATGAGCCCTGAAGATCGCGCAAACCGGGGCGGCGATCATATTCCGTTTCGGGAGCTCAGCTTTGCTGCCATGCGTTTTACTGCCGCCAACGAACACGGCAATGCATCAAACCTCCCCGGATACACCGATCGCCAGCATACCTCTGACGATGTGCTCGGTGTGGATACCGACAACGACGGCACCGTCGATTCGTTTTTTGTGGACTTCAACTACCTCGCCCGAAATACAGTCATCAACGCCAATGCGCTGTCCATCGCGGCGCGCGGGGTGCCTGTTCCGGCTGATTTCAGCGGCATGCGCAATGGCAACCAACTGACCGTTACGATCACCGATCCGGCGAATACCGGTGTATACCGCGTAGCCCTGCGCAGCACTACGAATGACTGGGATACGGTTTTCACTCTTACAGGCGCTACCGAAGGCGTGTTTCCCTGCAATCCGACAGCGGCGCTTTTCCTGAGCGTGGCCGGCGTGGATGCGCAGGATGCCGAGAGTCTCTTTACCGGAGAAAAAATTATAAGTCCCAGCGTGGCCACCGGCGAACCCGGCAGCGAGCAGGAGCAAAACATAAGGTTGCTGCAAAACCGCCCCAATCCGTTCGATGAAGCGACCTGGATATCATTCTGGGTGACGGAAGTGCCTGCCTGTCAAAAAGCGGAGGTGCAAATCACTGATTTACAGGGCAAAATCATTCAACATATTCCGGTTAGTCTTCACCAGGGTCTGAATGAAACACTCTACACGCACGGCTATGGCGTAACCGGCACGTTTACCTATTCACTTATCATCGACGGTCGCCCGGCCGATACGAAACAGATGATTTTTGCGAATTAAGGGTTACAGGGTTACAGGGTTGCGGTGCTCTGAACATTAGGGTTGTTGTGGTATGATAATCAATTGATTGGCCCGGGTTGGAGGCAGCGGATATGTTTGTGGGTATTGCTCGCAGGTTGAGTTAATCATTCATCGGATGACTGCAGTCATCTGATGAATAAGCGCGTGCCTCATGGGCTTTTAATCAAATACTGATTTTCAGTTAATTATATCGCAACAACTCTATTATTTGTCATGCCAACCCTGTAACCCTGAAACCTTGTAACAATGAAACCCTGTAACCCCTTTTCACCAAACCCTCTCTTCTTTCAAATACCGCTGCACGTAATCTTCAATGCCTTCTTCCAGACCGTAAAAAGGCTGGTGGTAGCCGGCCTCGGCGCGCATTTTACCCATGTCTGCTTCCGTAAAATACTGGTAGGTATCGCGTATATCGGCGGGCGTGTCAATGAAAGAAATGTCGGGTGTCAGATCCATGGCCCGGAAAGTCCCGGTAGCCAGATCGAGAAAAGTGCGGGCTTTGCCCGTGCCGAGGTTGTAGATGGCATTCGGCGGCCGTTTTTCGAGAAAGAAAAGCAGTACATCCACCACGTCCTTGACATAAATAAAGTCCCGGCTTTGTTCGCCGTCCTTAAAATCAGGCCGGTGTGAGCGGAACAGTTTCATGCTTCCGGTGGCTTTGATCTGCCTTGCAGTGTGGAATATTACCGATGCCATGCGGCCCTTGTGGTATTCGTTTGGACCATATACGTTGAAAAACTTGAAACCGGCCCAGGCGGGCGGCTGATTGACGGAAGGCGATTGCCGGAGACCGATTTGATCGAGCACCCAAACGTCGAAATCCTGTTTGCTCTGGCCATACGGATTAAGCGGTTTTAACTGCGGTATGGTGATATGATCGTCCGAATAACCTTTTTCACCCAAACCATAGGTTGCGGCGCTGCTGGCATAGAAAAACGGTTTGCCATAGCCGCTGCAAAGCATCCATAAAGCCTTCGAATACTCGACGTTGAGGTCGTCGAAAATGGCGGTATTCATCTCCGTTGTATCCGTACGGGCGCCGATATGCAGCACCGCATCCACATCGTGGTGGTTGCGTTCGAGCCAGCGCACGAAGTTGTTGCGATGTACTTCGCCCCATATTTTTTTGCCTTCCAGGTTGCGTATTTTGTCGGGACGACTGAAATCATCAACGACCAAAACGTCGTGATAGCCCGCGTCATTGAGACGACGAACCATACAGGAGCCGATAAACCCGGCAGCACCGGTTACTACAATCATAAATAAGTTTGTTCTTGAAGGTGTAAAAACAAGCATGGGCCATGCTACAGGACATTTTCCACGCGAAGGCTCAAAGAGAAAATGAGCAAAGGCGCAAAATTTTGAATTTCAATACGTTGCGTTTTTGCGAAATCTTTGCGCCGCTGCATGTAACAAAAAGTATCCGGCAGTGTAATCCGGGGCAAAAGTAGCGCCTTCGGCAAGAACTCCCCGACATCCCGGAAATCTCTTTTGCATCGCTTTTTTCGCACTCCCGAATCCTGTTCTACCTTTGCCCTGAAAAATACGATCTGCTGTCCTCCGTGAAAAAAACATTCTTCGCTTCTGATTTCCACCTCGGCGTGGATGCGCGCCTCAGTTCACGTGAACGCGAACATCAGGTTGTGCGTTGGCTCGACCACGTAGCGCCCGAAGCCGAAGAGATATACCTGGTGGGCGACCTGTTTGAGTTTTGGTTCGAGTATCGTTCTGTGGTGCCCAAAGGGTTCAATCGCCTGCTGGGCAAACTGGCCGAATTGCGCGACGGCGGGCTGCCCATTACCGTTTTTACCGGCAACCACGACCTCTGGATGTTTGGTTATTTTGAGGAGGAATTCGGCATTCCCGTTTTGCGAAAACCCGTTCAGAAGGAGATACACGGCAAGCAGTTCTTTATCGGGCATGGCGACGGACTGGGGCCGAATGACTACGGTTACAAGCGCATGAAAAAGGTATTTACCCACCCCTTGTCGCAATGGCTGTTCCGCTGGCTTCACCCCGATCTGGGCACCCGGCTGGCAAATTTTTCTTCTCAAAAAAGCCGGGCCGCCATGCCGCCGGAAGAGCGCAACTGGCTTGGAGAGGATCGCGAGTGGTTGCTGCAATACTGTAATCGCAAAATCGGGCGCGGTGTGGAGCCGGACTATTTCATTTTCGGCCATCGGCATTTGCCTATCGACTGGTCGTTGAAAAACGGCCGGAGCCGGTATATCAACCTCGGAGAGTGGTTGTACTATAATTCGTACGCGGTATTCGACGGGTATGATTTGCAGCTGCGCTTTTTTGAAAATGAAGGGCGTGCCGTATCAAACTGGCTGTAATTCGGAATATTTCGAAACGGGCTTTTATTGCACGGCCTTACTGCTTTACCTTCGCCAGTATCTCTGCAGCAAGCCCTTCGCCCACGAGGCGGTGCCCTTCTTCCAGCATGATCAGCCGGACATTCGGGATGTCGCCAAAGAGATTCTGCAAGGCTTTCTGACCGAGCATCGGATCGTTTTTACCAATGTATACGTCAGCAGGCAAACCCGTTTGCTGAAGAATTGCCTTGATATTCCTGCGGCGCAGGTAAAACGAATCGAGGGCGAGCCAGCATCCGAATGTACGCTGAAAACGTTCCGGGCGGGTGAGATTATTGCTCAAAAAATGATGTATCAGCACCGGAACCACACCCACGCGACGGCCGAAGTTGAGCATGGCAACAAACCAGTCGGGCTTTCTGAGCATTCGATACAAAAGTTTCCGTACCCACATGGGCGTATGCACGGCAATGGTCATGCCTTTTGTTTTCACGCCGTCGGGAGAAAGCAGGTAGAGTTTGTCGAGTTGAGACGCCAGTTCGGGCAGCATGGCCTGCGCCAGACGGGCTCCGAAGCTAAAGCCCATCAGGTTAAAGCGCTTTTTGCCTTCATGCCCGGCAACCTGCCCGATGATTTCCAGCAAATCCTGTTTGGTAAAGGTCTTTTTGTTCCATTCGGTTTGCCCGTGAAAGGGCCAGTCGATGGCTACGACCCGGTAATTTTCGCCCAAAGCATCCTGAAGTACCGAAAACATCCTGGCCCGGTCACTGAAACCGTGAAGAGCGATCAGTAACTTTTCCCCGCGGCCGAAACGCAAGGTATGAATGCGGCCGTGGGGATGGTCGAGGAAGAAGGATTCCATGTATCAATCGTCTACCCTGAACTTGAACCCGACGCCGTGGATATTTTCAATTTTGATCCGTTCGTCGAGGCTCAGGTATTTGCGCAGGCGTGAAATAAACACGTCGAGACTGCGCCCAAGGAAATAATCATCTTTACCCCATATCGTTTCCAGGATGAAAGAACGTTTTACCACCTGGTTGCGATTTTCGCTCAGGAGTTTGAGCAGGTCGGCTTCTTTTTGGGTAAGGGTTTCTTCGTAGTTGGTGTTTTCGAGGTGCAGATTCTTGTAATCGAAGGTATAATTGCCTATGCTGACCGGCGTACTCGATTTCAGGATATTGGTATATTTTGTTCGCCGGAGGAAAATATCGATTTTAAGCAGCAATTCTTCAATGCTGAACGGCTTTGTCATATAGTCGTCCGCACCGATCGTCAGGCCGTGGATTTTGTCCTGTTTCATACTTTTGGCCGTCAGAAAAATGATCGGCACCATTTCGTCGCGTTTTCGAATCTCCTGGGCGAGGGTAAATCCATCCACTTCCGGCAGCATGACGTCGAGGATACACAAGTCAAATTTCTTCGCAGAACGAATAATATCAAGGGCTTTTTGCCCGTCTTCACAGTACGTGACATGATAGCCGTTGAGCTCGAGATTGTCGCGCGTTACGAAACTCAGGCTTTCATCATCTTCTACGTAAAGGAGTTCTGCTTTGGTATCGGCCATGTTTGCTGTTTGTTTACGGAAAATCGGAAGCGATTTTTGGAATATTAGAGTCGGCAAACATAAAGAAGTTAAAAGAAATCGCCAACCATGAAAAAATCCGCACCGGATTCCAGTAATATTGGCCGAAATTATTAATTTTATTCATGCTGTACAACGACGATTATTTTATCGCCGAAATTCGAGCGGGCGGCGTGCGCCAGGAGCAGGCTATCAAAAAACTGTATGAACAGGATATTCACATGGTCAGGTATGGCCGCAAAAAATACCGCACTCTCGATGATGAAGACCTGATCACTGCCTATAATTCATCTATTATCGCTCTGAGAAGGCAATTACTGACAGGCACTTTCAGGAGAGAGAGTTCGCTCAGTACCTATCTTAACCGTATTTTTTCCAATAAATGTATCGATCTGCTTCGTCAAAAAACCGGGCAGTGGCTGGAGTATAGTGAAACGGTCCCGGAAAAAGCAGATGACAACGACATCCTGAGCAGCCTCGAACAATCCGAACAACTGAAGCAGGCCATCCAGTACCTCGAGGCGCTGGGAGAAGTGTGCAAACAGATTCTGATGGACTCGGAATACTGGGGCTACAACTCGGAAGAAATTGCAGAACGCATCGGCTTTGCGAGCGCAAACAGCGTGAACAGCAAAAAATACAGCTGTCTGCAAAAACTGCGGCAGATGCTGGTCAGTTCTTCATCGTAACAGGTACCTCATCTTTCCCGTCCATATTTTTGAAATAGACCCCCAGGAACCTGATCATCTCGCCTGCGGTGGATTTTGACAGAAACTTCGAACGGCAGACCTGGTAAAAATCCTTTTCATGCTCTTTAATAGTGGCGGCAGCAGATTTCAAAGCCTCCGCATCAAGGCCGGAGGGCATTAAATAGCGCTCGCGAACCGATTGCAGGCCGCTTTCTGAGGAAGGCATGGCATACGGAGCGCTGACCAAACCGGAAAAATCAAAATCATACGGCATCACCATGATTTTGCCGGACTCCTTCATCTTGATCAGCTCTACGTTTCGGTGCATGGCAAACTCCCAGTCGGTGTTGCCGATGACGTACTGGAACATGGCAACCAGCGCCGCCTGCCGGGTATCGAACTCGTCGATTGGAATACCGAACTCTTCATCCGGTACGCCACCGAGACGGGCAGCCACTTCTTCCTCGTCTTCTACGAAAATAGCATACATTTTTTTGGGCTTTGACTTCGGATCGTAAGTATCTTTTATCGTGAGATTCACGAGGCGTGCCCTGAAATAGGCATCCGTTATTTTTTCAAACAAGCGGTAAGCGAGGTATTCCTTGACGATTAACTCGTTGCCAAGGTCGGAATCAAAGCAGGGAAGGGCGATTTTTATCTCGTTGAGCGTATCGAGTCCATCGGATACGAGGTTCTTTTCATTGAACCGGATTTTCATGGGCGGAATCTGCGAGACTTTTCTTCTGTAACGTCCACGCGGCCGGATCTCCACCTGAAACGACTTCCCTTCTTTGGTACGAAGAATGCCGGACACGTAATTGTTGGTCTTTTTTTGTCCTATAAAGGAAGTAAGGTCCGTTTCCAGCGTGAGTTCGGCGCCTTCCTCCGTTGTCAGTTGTTCAAAAATGGTCCATTGCTGGCTGCTGTCCCTTTGAGCGCCGGCGCAGGTGACTGATAATAGAAGAAGCGAGAAAAAGGAAAACTTCAGGTTATGCTTTCTCATGGCGTACACTTTGTTGATTTGGCGAAAGATAATACCGATGTTACTCCCCAAGCAAATTTCGGGAATGAAATCCTGGGGCAGCAAGCTGGATACAGACCGGATTTGTATGCCGTTTGCCTCTTATTAGGGCAGGGTTTTATTTTACAATATTCTTTGCACGGAACCGGATATCGCTGACAGAAGCTGAAAATCAAACAACGCTCACACTAAATTTTCCGCTCTGGGCAAGGACAGACAGTTCGCTTACGGAATCAATAGGGTGTGAAGTTCCTCCTTCAACATAAAACGCTGATATGCTTACTTTTACCTGCTGACCTGCCGGGTACACCATATCGCCGTAAGGCATGACGATCTCGAGCGTACTGTTGTTGCTCGAATCAAATACCGGAGAATTGAGCGTCAGCATAGAGCTTCTGGAAGAGCCGTCGGGGTTCGTGACATTGACATTCAGGGTCAGATTGGGTAAAGATTGTGTCGAAGAAATAAGACCGCTCAAGTCAAGTTGAAAACTGACACCGGGGTCGGCTACCTGAATACGCTTAATTTTAGCCATGAGAAAGGGAGGTTTTGAAATAAAAAATATTTAAATATTAGACGAGTGCCGTGAAAAAATCTCAATGTTGTTCGACGTCTGATTTTCTTTTTTTGAAAAAATACCACCCGCCGA
>JAKOXM010000376.1 GCA_029781095.1 Bacteroidota bacterium | reverse complement strand
AAGCGTTGCAGATACCTGCTGTGGTCCGGTCAGATCGGCTTCCGAGATAGCTGAATCTGAAAAGCCAATAGCAGCGACGCGCATCATAAGGGGTGTCGTCAGCACTTCGCGCAGTGCAGGGGCGTTCTGCCATGCTGTCGAAAGTTGCCCGAGTTTCAGCGTGGCAAAGTAAGCCTCCACCTGCGTTGCCTCCAGTGCCTTGATCTTTACGGCGAACTCAAAGCGAAGATACTGTCGCAGCATTTCATATTCTTTCGTCCGACAACACACAGACACAGGATAAAGGTCTGTGAAATACCTGTCGATGACTTCCACACAGGCGGTTCGTGAAGCTTGGGCGACTTCGTCGAGACCATCCAACAGGAAAGTCGCCTGCTTTTCAGCGATGAGTTTTTTTCCGTATTCTTTAGGAATGCCATAGCCGATTTGCATTTCGGCGAGCAGCCAGTCCTCGAACGATGTTCCGACGGATCGCTTTGCCCACGAGGAAAGGTTGATGACAAGCGGGATCGGTTTCATGGGATCCTCCTGAGCGATATCCGTGAGTTCGAGGGCCAACTGATACAACAGGGTCGTTTTCCCGGCGCCCGGCTCGCCGAGGATCAGCAATTTCTGGCCGCTGTCAACGAAGACTTTGGATATTTTTTGCGGTGGCAGGTCAAGTTCTGGGCGGTCTGTGCGCAATTCCGCAATTCCCGGTCGGAGGTATCGCTCAGCTGCTGCAAGAGAAAGATCAACCTGCTCTTCCTCTTTTGGCAGCAGGGTAGAGCAGCGATAGGCCATCTTATTGAGCAGGGCAGAGCGATTGCGCTTGTCCAGATGTTCCGAATCGGGGGAAGTCCTCTCCTGGGCTACGGCGATCCAGATTGCCAGCCCAACCAAAGCGGCAAAAATGAGGGCAAGCGGCCACGTAAAGGAATTGGTGACGAGATTCGTCACAACGCCGATGGCGACTGTCAGCAAAATACCAATGATGCTAAGCTGGGCTTTTTTGGACCATCCGGGCATGGATATGTAAAAGCGGGTTTCGTTTCAAAGGTAAATGTAGGTTTTTCTCTGATAAGGTTGTGCGGATCGGACTTGCAGTGAATAATTCACCATCGGGCCGACAGATCACTCCATCTTCTTCACAACCCGATTCCCCGCCCGCATCGCACTGAACAGCAGCAACAAACACACACCCGACAGCAGGAATACGGCCTGCGCCGGTCGCGTATCCCCGGCCTTGTAAAGCCCGTAGCCCAGAATGCCCGAAGCGATGCTCAGCGCAGCGAAAATCACCTGACTGCCAATGAGATACAACACACGGACGCTGTCGCGGATATCGGACGAACGAAAGTCTATTTCGCCGTTCTGGATCTGGTGCAGCACCCGGTGCAGTTCGTCGGGCAGGCCAAGCGTGGTGGCCATGGTGCGGCGCAACAGGCCGGTCACGAAGGTGAGCATGCTCTCCTGCTCGCCCAGCACGAATTCCTTGACGTAGGGCCGCACCACATCCAGCGGATTCATTTTGGAATCGAGCGCGCTGCAAATGCCCATCAGGAGCGTGACCATGCGATTGAGCAGTACGTAGTCTTTCGGCACCTGTACCGTGCTGCTGATGCCGTTGAAACCGATCTCGCCGATGAGGTTGACGAGGCTGTTGTTGAAAGGATTGATCTTGATCTCCTTGAAATTCAGGCCGTCGAATTCGACCTCGTTTTGCAAAAAGTTTCGAAGCGCCGCGATCATTTTCCCCGCCATCCGTTCCGCATCGCGGCCATCGGCGAGGAAGCCCATTTTTTTGCAGGCCTGGATCATCGCCCGGGTGTCGTTTTTCACAGCAGACTCTATGAGTTCCGGAATGCCCTCGCGGAGCGCCGGACTCAGGGCCGCCACGGCGCCGAAATCGAGCAGCACGATGGTGCCGTCGGGCTGGATCAGAATGTTGCCGGGGTGCGGGTCGGCGTGGTAAAATCCGTCCTTGAACACCATGCGGCAGTAAGCGCGCAGCAGGCGGTCGGCGATGTCGCGGCGGCTGAGCCCCCAGGCATCGAGCTGGTCCACGTTCGATATTTTCACGCCTTCGTGCCAGGTGGTGGTCATTACGCGCCCGGTGGAGTATTCGAGGTGCACTTCCGGCACGGCGATACCGGGCTCCGATTGCAGGTTTTCCTTTATTTTGATCATCGAAACCACTTCGCGGGCAAAATCCAGT
>JAKOXM010000375.1 GCA_029781095.1 Bacteroidota bacterium | reverse complement strand
TGAAAATCCGTATTGGAAACATCGTAGAAATAGTTGTTGCTGCATTGAATCAATATCCTGCAACTATTCGAAGCCACGTTCGGCATCGTCACACTCTGGCTGCCGTCATTGGGCGTATTGGCCAGCAAAGTGCTGAAAGTCTGTCCTCCGTCGACCGAAATCAAAATATCTACATTCGCGCAGCTCACCGGCGCGGAAGTTGTATTGGCCACATTCCAGGTAACTGTCTGCACGGAACCCGCCGGATACGTAACATTGGTATTGGGAGAGGTGACGAGGAAGGGGCCCATGGAGGCATTGGTCGTGATCGTTACGTCATCTTCCGCTGTGCAGCCGCCGGCAAGATGGTTGTCGCGGACTGTAACCCGGAAAATCATCGATCTCGATATCGAGGCTAGCTCTTCCCATTCCGGATTGATATTGGCCAGAACGTCGTTAAAATTTGGAAAATACCTGGACGGGGCTCCTGCCGGATCAAAGGTTCGAAACATCGGACCGGTAGAGTTTGTCGATACCGGTGGCATCGGCTGCGCAGGGTTGGTGTAAGAATTCATTTGCTCCCAACAGAATGAAAGCGGGTCGTTTTGCGGATCTGTCGCAGTTGCCGTCAGAACGAAAGGGGTGGAAATCGGTATTGTTTTGTCAAGGACGTTACCTACGGTCGGCTTTGAATTACCATTTGCCTGCGGAACGTCGCAGGAATTGCCGTTCCCTGTGGTTACAAACTGGCCGATCTGGAAAAGGCTGCGTGCGTGAAAGTAGTCGTCGCTGTTACTCTGGACATCAGGCGGGCAGATACCTGCATAACCCATAATCGTGGACGCGCTGCCGGGTTCCATCGCCGAAGCGGCTACGCGGTTGCAGTTGTTGTATTGCGTATGATCGGCGCCGAACTGGTGCCCCATTTCATGGGCGACGTAGTCAATATCGAAGGGATCGCCAACCGGCGAAGGCCCGCCGGTAACGCCGCGGGCTTTATTGGCACTGTTGCATACGCAGCCGAGTACCGCAACGCCTCCGCCTCCGGTGCTGAATACATGCCCGATATCGTAGTTCGCAGAACCGATAACGGCGTCGCAGGTGGACTGGTTTTGTCCAAGCATCGTGCTGCCGTTACTATTCGTATAAGGATCAGAAATTGGGTCCGTGTATATGATGCTGGTGTTATTGCCGATAATGATCATCCGGATACCGCAATCAACCTCATACACACCGTTCACCCGGTTCATGGACGTATTCATGGCCGCAAGCGCCGGCCCCTTGTCAGAGCCGTAGGAGCCATGAAAATTGGCATATTCGCCCGTACAGGCCAGTGCGAGACGATAGGTGCGCAGATTGCCGCAATCGCCAGCCCGTTCACCCGCCTGCATTTCGGCAGGTACGGATATTCCATTTTCCTCATCGACATAACAAACGGGGGTGCTACCGTCCCGTTTGACAAAATTCTTTTTGTAGTAAATCGTGTAATATTCGGTATTGCCGTTGGCGTAAGGATCAATAAAAACAGTGCCTTTGCCTGTCCGGAGTACCATGGCATGGAAGCCGGCGGGAGATAAATCAAAGCGAATATACGCGGTGGGAGCGTCGACACCTTTTCCCGCAAACGATTGAATATCAGGAAATTTTGCTGCCAGAACAGAATCCATGACCGGCGAATTCCACACGAGGAACCGCGCCATAGTGCCATTAGGCATGGGCAGGGATAATTCCAGTCCCGATTCGCCGGCAATCACCTCCGCTTCGGCCGGGGCTGTCGACAGCACGCTTTTCATTTGCCCGAAATCCAGGTGCATTGTGCGGTAGGAATCCGGAATAATCCGGCGGTCAGCCTGATCGACCTGGATAACGGATTCGTGAACGTCGTTCCACAGGCTTGACTGGGCCATTGACTGGCAGGCGCACAGCAATACGAAAAAGAGGATAAAGGGGCTGCTGTAGTAAACAGATGCACTTTTCATAAGCAATAATTTGAAAAGCGCCAAGCACTAACTACCTGAATATCATTATGCTATAACAACATGAATGATGATGCAGGTAAAAGTTTGATCGCTTATATCAATACGAAGGAAAAGCCGCAAATGTTGTCAGATTTTTCAATCTGTAAAACATAATCTGAGGGTTTATACTACATGCGACAATTTATCCTGCCCAAAACAAAATAACCCGCAACCGAATATTCGGCCACAGGTCATTTCGTTTCATCTGGAATGAAGTCATACAGAGCATGACCCATGCCCGGTGTCTTTTTCCGGGCGATCTGTTTTCGGAATCGATTATTGGGAACGGCTGGAATGGGGAGGGTGATTTGGGGCAAGGTTTAATGGGGCAGTCCGATGAGGTTGGATAATAGGGAAAGGCTTTTTGCGGTCGCTTTCATGGTTATGCGGCGTGATGGGGCATTTGGGTTTGAGTGGTTACGGGTAATCTCTCATGGTTACGTGGCTCGCTGCGATATTTCATCGGCTAAAAAAAAGGATTCGAAAATCCCGGATCAGTTCGGGGTATCGGGATAGCGGGGTATCAGAGAAAAATGCTCGTCGTTATAATTGCCTTGCAAAAAGCGTGATTTTGAGGTTCGCAAACGACCGCTTCCATTCATAATGTGCTTGCGGATGCAGTACGTTTTTTCCGGTTCGGTGCTTTCGGGGTGCAATACAGTCAGAAAATCAAAGGCCAGCACCAGGTCCGAACTTGCCTTGTCCCATAAGGCATGAACAATGCTTTTTCCCGAGGGAAGTTGCCGGTCATACATCCATGCGATATGTTTCCAGATTATTCCACCACTTCTTCCGGGATATCCGACTTCGAGTCGCATGCTTTTGATTTCATCCCATTGGGGGCTGTTTGAATGGAGGTTGCAATGAACCTCGATGATCAGGGGATTCATAATGCATATTTGTTGATTTTGTCAAGGTTTAAAACCTCGGCTCCTGCCGGCGCCCCCTTTTCATCTTTCGCACACTTTTTGGGGCTGGGTGGCGCCGGACAGGTTATCGCGCCGGGTGGTTCTTACGGGGAGCCCGGATAGGCCGGCTTCTCAGGTCAGGTTTTTCATCATATTCCGACGGTTTGTGAATTCCTTCAATTCATTCGACAGCACAAAGATGGGTATGGCAGGCCTGGAAAGGCAAACACGGATTTGCGCATAACTTCTAACCCGGAGCGCGTATCATTTATCGGCAAAAAATTGGCGGGTTGGCCTGTTTTAAAGATTTTTGCATGAATTTATTCTTCGGGTTTTAATTTGTGCGGCACGCTGCATGGAATAAGTTCCAATAAATCACCACTATCAGCCGCAGAAAATGCTTGAAAGTCCACTCATACGTACCCTGCAATTGCTCGACCAGGAAGAATTCGAGACTTTGCACCTGTTCGTCGGCTCGCCCATCTTCAACGAAGTGGCGCGTTTCAACGATACGGTACGCCTGTTCGAATACCTTCGGGGGCATTACCCCGAATTTTCCAGCGATCAACTGGTCAAGGATGATGTCGGCAAATATTTGTTCCCGGAGCGCAACAACCCCGCCGGAGAAGTGGAAAAGGCAATGTCGGAGTTGATGCATATTCTCAAACAATTCATCAACTTTCGCTATTCGGCTGTAAAAGGCGGGAAAACGGTACGTCGCAGCTCCAAAAAGGAATTTGCCCAAAAACCGGTGTTGCTCCTCAATTATGCCCGGCAGCAACTGGCGCTTATGCGCTTTTACAGCGAACGGGTTCATCAAAACGAGATATCCACACCATCAAGGGGGCCGGCGGGGAAAGGGCAAAAGGTAAAGCGCGCGGAAAACTTCTTTCAGAATCTGTACACCGAGATGAGGGACCTGTTGGCAGAACAGCACAATTTCGACCATTTCGAAGAGTTCGAATTCAGCGATTATCATTACTACCGGTTTTTGCTGGAACAGGAAAAAGCACTGTACGAACACCTGCGCAACAAAATTGACGGCGACCTGAATTTGCTGGCCGCACTCGAAGAACTCGACCATTTTTACCTGTTCACAAAACTGGACCTCACAAGCCGGCTGGTGCATTACCAGCGAATGGCGCAGCCCTATGACGAAGCATCCGACGAGTTTAAAAGGTTGTCCTCCAACCGTGATATCACCCTGCTGATCGTCGAGCTCATGCGCAAGAACGGGTACTGGCAGGATTCGCCGGGCGTTACGCTCTACACCACCCTGCTCGATTTCCTGGCGGGTGAGGACGGAGAAGCGTCTGACAAAGCCTCCGACCGCTTCGCGGAAATGCTTTATAAATACCAGCACTCGCTTCCCAAGCCGCGACTCAAAGACTTCAACGTAATGCTGCGCAGTTACTGGAACCGTCGCTACCGGCATACGAAGGATCCGGGCTTTTTGGGGCGATTGCACGGGATGCACCTGGAAGAACTCAAGCATTTTACGGGAAACAAAAGCCTGCCGCTTACGCATGTGCTCAATATGCTGAGTACCGCGCTGAAACTGGAGAAAATTGCGTGGGCGGACCAGTTTTTGCGCGAATACATCGGCTCGCTGAAGGACGGGGACGATAAATCGCCCCGCAACCGCGTTTACCCTCAATATGCCATCCGGATCTGGTGGGCCATGCTGTTTCTGGCGCAGGAAGACTTTGAAAAAGCCGACGGAATAATGCCTGCCTATGACAAATACAGCGGCGCGGCCGACATCTATTTCTTTAGCGTAGCGGCCGCTACCGACATTAAAATTGACTACGAACTCGATATCCTCGATGAAAATCTTGTGCGGGCAGCATCGGCCAGAATTGAGCGCTACAAAGACATCCCGAAAGACCGGCGGGATGAACGGCTCGGTTTTTTCAGGATCGTACGCCGTCTGAACAACCTGAAGGCAAAAAAGGAAACCCGCAGGGGCATCGACCTGTCAAAGGACTTGCAGGAATTGCGGAAAAAACTGGAGAGCAACCCGACCGTCGAACAGGAATGGCTGGAAGCCAAGATCGCTGCGCTTCTTAAAACTGGAAATAAATAAACGGCTGCACTTCCGATGACTTCACCTGCATCACGAGGGCGACGATCAGCGTAATCAATACGGCTTTGCCTGCCAGCGGCAATGAGGTCACTGCGTGCTGCGCGTTTCGCTCCCATGACTTTGGAAGCAGGTGCAACCCAAAGCCGAGGGCCATCCAGAATAAAACCGGGGCATAACCGGTCAGGAAATCGGGAAACACCTCCGGCCTGAAATCGAATACGATCTGGGAGAGTATCGACCCTACTGCATCCATGCTGTCGGCACGGAAGAATATCCAGCAAAAGCATACGAAATGGAATGTCCATATCCCGCCCAGTGCGCGGCGCAACGCACCCGGCGTACCGGGAAAGGTTTCCTTAATCCACCGCTCCACGCCCAGAGCCAGCCCATGCAGCCCTCCCCAGATGATAAACCGCGAGGCAGCGCCGTGCCACAGTCCTCCTAATAACATGGTAATCAACAGGTTAACATAGGTTCGAACCCTGCCTTTCCGGTTACCCCCAAGAGGGATGTAGAGATAGTCGCGCAGCCAGGTGGAAAGCGAAATATGCCAGCGCCGCCAGAATTCGGTGATACTCAGCGACTGGTACGGCGAGTCGAAGTTGATCGGAAAACGAAAACCGATGAGCAGGGCAAATCCGATCGCCATATCGGAATATCCGCTGAAATCGCAGTATATCTGCATCGCATAGCCATATACCCCCATCAGGTTTTCAAGTCCGGTATATTGTTGCGGCGAATCGAAAATACGCTCCACAAAGTTGACGCTGATATAGTCGGAGATCACTGCTTTTTTGAACAGGCCCGTGCATATAAGAAACACGCCGCGCCCGAAATCTTCCCGCGTGAGGAAGAGGGGCTTGTGTATCTGCGGCAAAAAATCGGCTGCCCGTACGATCGGCCCGGCCACCATTTGTGGAAAAAAAGTGACGAAAAACGCGTAGTCCAGGATATTATTCAGGGATTTCAACTGTCCCCGGTAAACGTCGATCGTATAGCTCAGCGACTGGAACGTGAAAAATGAAATACCCGCCGGCAGAAACAACAGAGTGGGATCGTATGGCTTGTCCAGTATCTCGCACGAAAGCTCCGAATAGAGATTATACTTGAAGTACACAAGCATCCCGAGGTTCACAACCAGGCTGATTACAAGTAACAGAATTTTCCGATCGCGCGATTTGGCCTGCTCCATCCACCTGGCCAGGTTGAAATCAACCACTACAATAAGAACGTGCAGCAACCAGAAGATCCCCGCACACTTATAGTAAAAAAACAGCGAAAATGACGTGACCCAAATGATCCGCCAGCGGTCGTGGCGACGCGACAGCCAATAAACGAGGTAAAAACCGAGGAAAAAAAACAAAAAAAGCCCGCTGCTGAAAATCAGGGGCGACTCGGTCCTGTACTGTCCGTTTTCCTGCATCACGAGCGGGCTGCGGACAATCTCGTGGATAATTTTGGCGAGGTCTAAGTGAAACACGGCGCAAAAGTAAGAACGGCAGGCAGTGGGCGGTAGATGACCCTTGTTTATTTTTTAGCGCCGGGTACAATTACATTTGCCATGAAAAATATAGTTATTACAACCATGAAACAACAAATAGCCCATCTGGCCCTCGTTGTGGCCGATTATGACGAGGCCATTCGATTTTACACCGAAAAACTAAACTTCACTCTGATGGAGGATACCGTATTGAGTGAAACGAAAAGATGGGTGGTCGTGGCGCCTCCAGGCTCTTCGGGATGCAGTCTCTTGCTGGCCCGGGCTTCCGGCGAGGAACAAAAAAGCCGGGTGGGTAACCAGACAGGCGGGCGCGTATTTTTATTTCTCCATACGGATGACTTTTGGAGAGACTATAAAAATATGCAGGAGAAAGGCATCCGTTTTACACGGGAACCATCCACGGAAACCTACGGAACGGTTGCCGTTTTTGAAGACCTGTACGGCAATTTGTGGGATTTGATAGAGCCGAACTAGTGCGGAAACACTTTGAGGGCCATTCCCATGCTCTTGCTGAATTCTGTTTGATCGATCGTCAGACCTCCCTTTATTTCCTGAAAAAAAGACACCAGATTTTCGGTGGCCATGTTGCCGGTGAGGTCGTCTTTGGCCATGGGGCAGCCGCCGAAACCACGCATGGCGCCGTCGAAGCGGCGGCAGCCGTTGCGCCAGGCAGCCTCTATTTTTTCGCGCCAGTTGTGCGGTTGCGTGTGGAGATGCGCGCCGAATTCAATTTCCGGATAGGCGGGGATCAGGCTGCCGAAGAGGTAGGAAATATTTTGCGGGTTGGAGCACCCGATGGTGTCGGAGAGGGAAAAAATGCGGATGCCGAACGGAACAAGTTCGTCCACCCAGCGCTGCACGATATCGACGTTCCATGGATCGCCGTAAGGGTTGCCAAATCCCATCGATATATACAACACCAGTTCCTTGCCGTGCCGCTCGCAAAGCTCCTGGATCGCCCGGGTTCTTTCCACGCTCTCTGCGATATTTGCGTTGGTGTTGCGCAACTGGAATGTTTCGCTGATGCTGAACGGATATCCGAGATACCGGATTTCCGGGAACCGGCAGGCGTCTTCGGCCCCGCGCTGGTTGGCGACGATCGCTAAAAGTTTCGACTTCGTTCGGGAAAGGTCTAACTTTGCGAGCACTTCGGCGGTGTCGCGCATTTGCGGTATGGCTTTCGGGCTCACGAACGATCCAAAATCGATTGTATCGAATCCCACGCGCAGCAGCTGGTTGATATATGCCGCTTTTACGTCGGTTTCAATAAAATCCGACAGCCCCTGCATCGCGTCGCGCGGGCATTCTACGAGTTTGATCGTCGGTGATTGTTCTTTATCGAATGATTCCGGCAAAGTGGTGGCGGTTAATTTATCTGGTCAGGCTAAACAAATTTGGTTGGCCAAAGTTATGCCATCGCGGCACTATACCTGCAAAAAGACAAAACAAGGTTTTATGAAAAATAAAGGATACTGGCTGTTACTCGGGTTTTCGCTGATCGTATTCGGCTTTACTTCGCTTGTACTCCAACTCATCGGCGTCAGCTGGTGGTTTCTGCAATTCCTGGAAATACCCGGCCGCCTGTTCGCATTCATCGCCAAAATATTGATGGTGCTCATCGGTGTGCTCATCGTGGTATTCGCGCATACCGATTGGGAACGCGAGCGCCAGGATAGCAGCGAGGAATAATATCCAGCACGTAAAATATTGGTTTTCAAAGAATAAACCGGCAACAGCCAAAAGGCTGCTGCCGGTTTTATTTTTAGCGATACGACCGCTCTTACAGTTTGAACAGCACACCCGCGCTCAAACCGATCCCGCGGTTGTTGACTTTAAAACTGTCGTCGTCGGAATCATTGAGGTCCGTCAGGCCGAACAGATAACGGCCGTCGACAAACAGGCTGGCGCGATCGCCCAGGTTGAAAGAAACGGATGCGCCGAACTGCAGTCCCACATCGACCCTCTTGATCTGGTCGTCCTTGAAATTGAGGTCGGATTCATCCTTGTTCGTCTCTCCGCCAATCGTAAATTCCGATTTCAGTTTTCCGTTCAGGCCGTAACCAAAGCTCGGACCCGCCAGAATATCGACGCGTGCCGGACCGAACGACTTACCGGCTTTCACCAGTACAGGTACTTCAAGGTAGTTGATGATGTAATTGGATTTGAAGGCAATGTTGCCCAAAACGGAGTCGACTTCAGCCATATCCTGACGGGCGCCTTTCTGGAGGAAATTGAGTTCCGGCTGGATTGCGAAGTTGTCGTTGAAGCGAATCTCGGCGGCGATACCGAACTGGTATCCTGTACGGCTTTTGAAATCGCCGACATCTTCACCGCTGTCTACCGACCAATTGGAGAGGTTGACGCCTACGCGAGGGCCGATACTGATCTGGGCGGAAGCAGCCATTGTGACAAAAGCCAGCGCTGCCGTCATGAGGAACTTAACGGAATTTTGCATGATTAGGATTGTTTGTGTTTAAGTAAATGAATGGGTTTAATAACGGGACAAATAAGCAGCCTTTACCTTCAAATAAAGAAATCCCCCGGGGTTAAACAAAACCTAAATCTTTCGGTGGAATTTCTTAACACAGACCGGCTGCTTCTTTGCAACAATCATTTGACGCAGGCAACGGGAATAAGGTCGCAGTCGGGTTAAAAAAATTTGAACCCCGAAATTTCCTCTGTATGACTCCTGTTTCCGGAACTTTGTACAACATGCTCCGGTTTTCGCGTGGATTTCAATCCGAATTGCCCGATTTTCGGTGCCCGCAATAAATAGTGATGATACGTCGACAAAGCATTGGTTTTCAATTGATAACTTATCCCTCATAACCCATCACTACCTGATTCTCAAATACCACGACATGACACATCTCCAAATATTCGGCGAACCGATCATCGATACCAAAGCGATTGACCAGATCAAACGCTGTGCGTCGTCACCGGAAGACCTCGGCGCTCTGACCGCCGATGCACATTACGGATACGGACACCCGATCGGCGGTGTGATGGCGTACAAAAACAAGATCAGCCTGTCCGGTGTGGGATTCGACATTGCCTGCGGTAACAAAGCCTGCCAAACCAATATCAGGGCTGCGGACATCGATACTGAAAAGGTGATGGACGAGATTTTCAAACAGATCGGTTTTGGAATGGGACGACCGAACCCAAAACCAATCGATCATCCGGTGTTCGATCATATCGCGAGAGCCGACTTTGATCCGCAACGCAAAATGATGAAACTTGCCATGGATCAATTGGGCACGGTTGGTTCGGGTAATCACTTTGTCGATCTTTTTGAGGACGAGGAAGGCTGGCTCTGGATCGGGGTGCATTTTGGCTCCCGGGGATTCGGGCATAAAACCACCACCGGGTTCATCGCCCTCTCACAGGGGAAAAATTTCGATGACAAGGTCCATGAAGGAGGTATGGACGCGCCGCCTGTGCTGTTTGACGCCGCCGGCGAACTGGGTCAGGACTACCTTGCAGCCATGCGTCTCGCGGGTGAGTACGCGTATGCAGGCCGCGACGTTGTGGTAAACAAGGTTCTGGAAATCCTGCGGGCGCAATCGGTATTTGAAGTGCATAACCACCACAATTTCCTTTGGGAAGAAGAACATTTCGGAGAAAAATACTACGTGGTCAGAAAAGGGGCAACGCCGGCATTCCCCGGCCAGTACGGGTTTGTCGGCGCAACGATGTCGGATATTTCCGTGATCATTCGCGGCACGGATTCCGAAACGAGCCGTCAGGGATTGTACTCTACCGTCCATGGCGCCGGACGTGCGATGAGCCGCAACAAGGCCGCCGGGAAAAAGCGCTGGAAAAACGGCAAGGTGGAATTTCTCTCAAAAGGAGTAGTCGATTGGCCAGGTGTGAAAAAGGAGATGAAAAAGAAGGGCATCGTGTTACGCGGCGGCGGGGCTGATGAAGCGCCGGAATGCTACAAAAAACTGTACCAGGTATTGGCCTTTCATGAAGGCACGATCGAAATATGTCACCGGCTACGGCCGATCGGCGTAGCCATGGCGGCGCCGGATATGTATGATCCGTATAAGGATTAAACAGTGCGTTTAATTTTCGATCGCCGGGCTGAAAACGGCCAATTTTGTTTCAGACTTCATTGAAATTTTCGCAAAGGCGCGCCGGCATTCTTTAAATCAATAGCTCGGGCAACAGAATATTTGCCAGGCTGTGATATAACTTGCTTATTCATCAGCTGACTGTAGTCATCCGATGAATGATCAACTCAAATTGGAGGTATTGCCGATAAAAGAACCCGCAGCCTGCAACCTGGGCTAACCAATTGATTATCATATCACAACAACTCTAGTATAAAATCAATTTAAAATCCATGCAAAAACTCCTGATGATCAGCCTCCTGTTTTATTCCTTACACCTCGGCGCACAATCGGAGCTTCCGGCGAACCCGGCGGCAACAGGTGAAAAGGTATATGAGATGTTCGATGTTCAAACCCCGCCGAAGTACCCGGGTGGCGATATGGCCTTGCTAAAATATGTTTTTGCAAATATGCAATCTTCATATTCCGCCCCGGATTCCGGCCAAATACCGGGCAAAACGATCGCTGCTTTCGTCATTCACCCGGACGGCCATGTTTCTGATATCCAGATAGTAAAAGGCGAAGGCCCTTTCGGCGACGAACTAAAAAGAGTGCTGGGCACGATGCCGCAATGGGTTCCGGCCACCGTCGACGGCCTGCCTGTCAGTGTGCGTATGACCTTGCCCGTACAGCCCGAATTCGATCGAAGCGCTCCCGAACTGAAACCATCTTCAGTGATTCGCCAGCTCGACAGTGCTGCCATTTGGGAAGGCGTGCGGATCAAAACGGCAGAGATTTTTAATGAAGATGCAATAATGCCTTCTTTCAGGATAAAAAAAGACAAAGACAAACGTCAAAGCCTTGCAGCGGCTCTGGAAGCACAGTTTCAGGTCAATATGAGCGATGACGATGTCCGTTCGATGAAACGTGCAGGCAGCCTTGCCGACTATATTTTCCGGGCGCAGAAGGGCATGATAATGTTTAGCAAGACAGGCTTCAAAGGCAAGGTGGAACGCATGATCACGGACCGGAAAAGCTGCGGGGAGAACGGAGATTGCCTGAATTTCGTAGGCGCCGTAATCGTACCCAAAGGCATAAGGGTGACCTTTTACAACCGGCCCGGATTCAAGGGAGAACAAATGGTAATTGACGCCACCCGGGAGGAAGTCCGCATCGCCAGTTTTCTGGATCTGAAATTTGAGGGTCCCGTATCAACGACGAACGAATCGGTAAACTGGCGCGAATCCGTTCAGTCGGTCCGGTTCGGCAGACAATAGGCAATTCTACCGCCAGGCCAGCATCACCCGCTCGATGATATCGCAGCATTCGTCCATCTGTTCGCGCGTCATTACCAGCGGAGGTGCGAAGCGGATTATATTACCGTGCGTGGGCTTGGCAAGCAGGCCGTTTTCGGCGAGTTCAAGACATATGTTCCAGGCCGTTTTACTGTGTTCGGAATCGTTGACGACAATTGCGTTCAGCAGGCCTTTCCCACGAACGATTTTAACGAGGTCGGGCCGTTTGCTTTGCAAGGCTTCCATTTTAGCACGGAAAACAATGCCGAGGGCTGCGGCATTTTCTGCCAGTTTTTCATCTTCAACGACCTTCAGGGCCTCCATGGCAACTGCGCAGGCAAGCGGATTGCCGCCAAAAGTGGAGCCGTGTTCGCCGGGTTTGATGGTCAGTATGACTTCATCGCTGCCAAGTACGGCGCTCACCGGCAACACACCGCCCGAAAGGGCCTTGCCAAGGATCAGGAGGTCCGGCCGGATACCGGAATGGTCGCAACAAAGCAGACGCCCCGTGCGGGCCACGCCCGTCTGGACCTCGTCGGCAATGAACAACACATTGTTTTGCCTGCACAGCGCAAAGGCTTTCGTCAGATAATCTTCATCGGGGACAAATACACCGGCTTCACCCTGTATCGGCTCTACCAGAAATCCGGCGACAGTCGGGTCCAGGAGTGCGTTTTGCAGCGCGGGAAGGTCGTTGTAGGGAATAACCACATAACCCGGCATGTAAGGGCCAAACCCTTTGCGGCTATCGGGATCGGTCGAAGCGGAAATGGCGCCGAGGGTACGTCCGTGAAAGTTGCCTTCCACAAATATGATTTTTGCATGCCCTTCGGGCACCCCTTTGACCTTGTATGCCCATTTACGGGTCAGTTTAATGGCGGTTTCAACAGCCTCTACTCCGGTATTCATAGGCAAAACGCGGTCATAACCGAAATAATGCGTGATGAATTCGGCGTACTCACCCAGCAGATTGTTGTAGAATGCACGGGAGGTAAGGGTTAGTTTTTGCGCCTGTTCGGTCAGGGCTCCGATTATCCGCGGATGGCAATGCCCCTGGTTGACGGCACTGTATGCCGAAAGGAAATCGTAGTATTGTTTGCCTTCCACATCCCAGACGTGTACGCCACGCCCCCGCTCCAGTACCACCGGTATGGGGTGGTAATTGTGGGCATTGTAGCGGTCTTCGAGCTCCATCAGTTCGGCAGAGACAGATGTGGTGGTGGTCAGGACTTCCATAGCAGAATAAATAAAGTGGTGAGCGCGTGTGGTGGCGTAAATTATCGCACAAATTTAGTGATTTTCCCCCATTTGACCATATAAAAAGCCCGGGTGGTTTCGGAAAATCGAAACCACCCGGGCATATACAAATTATCGGTACCGGCAGCCTAGTCCTCGTAGTTTTTCTTGTAATCGGTGCGCTTGTGGTACCGCCCCCAGGAAAATCCGAGTTTCAGACTGGCCTGTGCAAAGGGTCCGGACAGGTCAGAATCATTCAGGCTGACGTAGTCGACATTGCGGGCAAATCGGTACCCGCCTTCGAGGCCAATGCGGAACCAGCGGAATACATTGATCTCCACGCCTGCCGAGGGCTGTATAATAAACATATCGTCGTTGCCTTCACCGGCCAGTTTGGCGCGACCGCGACCCAATTCTACATTCAACTGAGGATGAACTGCCTTGTATGGCAAAAAAGAATAGCCTATCCTTCCTCCGTTAAAACGAAAATCAAATCGCTGATTATCATTCAGATTCAGTGTGATGTCGTCGCGAAGGCTATAATGTGTCCAGCCGACAAAAAGCGATTTTCCGAATTCAAATCCGAAAAACCCGCCGCGGTTGAACGCGTCTGTATTGCCGTACGTTGTGTACTGATGGCTGTAGCCGCCCCATATTCCGGAGAGCCCCCAGCCGCGTTCGCCGAGTACGGTTTCTTCTCGTTGTGAAAACACGGAAAATGCGGCGAATGAAAATGCAACTGCTAAGAAGAATGATCTGGTACGCATGTTAGTATCGTTGTTTTGTGTGGAAGACGTTCAATCCGACAACAAGGTTACATGCATGGTTGCAGCAATACAAAAGAAAAAAGCCCCCGTACGGCAATATTCACTTTTTACTAACGGGATTTAACCACTTTTAACGAATTGGCGCTACTACACCGCTTTCCGGCGAAGCGCCAGCGACGAGATCAGTGTTACGATTACGCCGATCGGAAACGGTTCCAGAAAGGTAATGGCAGCGATCATCAGCGGATTTTTATACATGGCTTTATACGATTCCATTTGAGCCATTTGCTGCCGGATCTGTTCTTCCGTGGCTCCCGACTGCCGGAGCTGCGCAAGGGCATGCGCCGCGTATTTTTCCATAAAATCGGGCATCAGGGTATGATACACAATTAGCCAGGCTACAACATAGCAGGCGCAGGAAATGGCCGTAATGATGATGCCTACCTGAAATGCCTTCCCGAAACTCAGGGTTCCGCCCCCGAAATTTTCGCGATACGAACGCACGCCGAAATAGACAAAAAGCATACTCAGCAATATGCCTGCATATCCGACCAGTTCGCCGTTATTGAAATTCTGGGTGCTGTTGAAGTACAAGGCCGAAAGACTCATAAGCACCGCTGCCACTAATCCGGACAGGAGTCCGTACGTAAGAATCGTTTTTTTCATAAATGGGAATGTCAAAAGTTGTTGAGTTAAAAACCTGCTGCAAATGAACATACCGGCAGGTCTTTGGAAGTCACACTTTCGGGTGATTTGCGCAAAATCATTCTTTCGGGTGAGCGATCAGGGCAACAGACCGAGCGCCTTGGCCTTTTGAATCGCCTGCGTCCGGCGTTGCGCGTCGAGTTTGCCGAATATATTGGAGGCATGCGTCTTTACGGTGTTGAGGGATACGAACAAACGGTCGGCAATTTCCTGATTGCTTAGCCCCTGTGCCACGAGTTCGAGCACCTCCAATTCCCGCGGAGTGATCCCCATTCTTTGGAGCATTTCGCCTTTGGAGTGGCCGGCTGCTTCATTTTCCGGCGGTGCTGCAGGGAAAGACGCCTGTTTTTTGCGCGTAAGTTTGTTGCCTGCCCATATTCCGACCGCTGTAAACAACAAGGCCACCAGACCGATATACCAATGTTCGGCATGTTCCAGTACGATCAGTTTGTACTGGAAAAATTGCAGCGCCGCCAGGGAAAGCCCCAGTACCAGGCCATACAAAAGGATGGAAGTCCATTTCATGCGCAGCGGATTACTGTAATGTTCGGGCAAAAATCAGAAAAGTCACCCTGAAAATCAGGATGACTTTTCAAAATATGGCGAAATAACGGCCATATCAAGGCTTCAGCACGACCAGACGCTTGGTACCGATGGTATTGCCTTTGCTGTCCAGCAGGCTGTACAGGTATGTGCCTTTTTTGAATTCCTCGAGTTGCAGTTTGATTGATTTGTTGCCCGAGAGTACATAATTCTCCTTCCAGACCACTTTCCCGACGATATTGAAAATCTTCAATGTATAGTCATCCTGCGGCAGATTCGTGCAGTCGAACCGCACCCATTCTACGGCCGGATTCGGGTGTGCCTGGATATTGGCGCTGCCGGGTGAATTGGAATCGACAACATCCGTAGTCATAACATTCTTGAATTGAACAGATTGAACTGTCGAAAGGTCGTTACTCATGGCCGCGACCGCGATTTCTTCCTTTTCCGTTCCGCTGTAGAAATGGTAGGTGATCGTCGTATCGGTTCCCACAAAATTGCCCAGGCCGCCACCGCCGGTCAGCGTTGCCAGGTCGACCCAGTTTCCAAATCCAGGAAACAATAACACATACAGATCAATACCTGTAGTCGTATAATCGGTGCGCTTCTGGCGCAACACCTGGTATTGACCACCGGGGATAATACAATTGCCCCAGCCATCTACCACATCCGAGCGTTGCGTGGTGATGTGAACCCTGATGGAATCAATATTGATCGGAATATTGGAAAAAATACTGTCGAATGGCGGTTGATTCGTTGGAAAAGTCAGGTTCAGACTGGAGCTCAGGTTATTGATATCAAAAAAGTTCAACGGAGAACGACGTTCAATAAGTGCCGGGCTGAACTTTGTCTTGACATCAATTCCGAAACCGGTCGGGTCGACGCCGGCATAGCCCAGTATTTCTACCTTGTTATTGGTTACATTGTAATACGTTTCGCCGGCCTGGCCAATAACTACCAGATCGGCGCCGGGATATGACATCCAGTTCAGTCCCGCACTGGCGGGTCGAAAAACAATTTCGCTGGAAGAAGCAATTTGAAGGTTGGAAAAATCCCACAATTGATTTCCACCCGGCGGTGTGGCGACATTGAGGCCCAGAGGCGCGTCGTCAAGGGCGATATGAAAGGTATCACCCTGCGTTGGAAAAGTGGCGGAAGTAACGGTGATTTGGGAATAGGCGCTGATACACAGAGCGGAAAATACTGCCAGTAACATTCGTCTCATCGGATTGTTTGAATGATTGAAAAGGAGGAGATTAAACATATAAAAAAGTTTTTTATCATCAACATAATGGTCAAATGCACAGGTTGCTTCAAAGGTACGCCGCTTTTTCTTTAAATGACAATACCAACGGAGAGATGATTCGAGTTTTTCGCCGAAACGTCATAATGCTTGCAATTCTACCAGCTTGCGGTAAATTTTGCCCTGAACCATCAAATGTTCATGCGTCCCGCGTTCGATAATCCGTCCTGCATCAAGCACGATGATCTCGTCGGCATGTTGAACGGTACTGAGCCGGTGAGCGATCACGAGCGCCGTTCGGTTTTGCAACAGGTTGTCCAGCGCTGCCTGCACAAGTTTCTCAGACTCCGAATCGAGTGCGGAAGTTGCCTCGTCGAGGATTAAAATTGGCGGATTTTTCAACAAGGCACGGGCGATGGTAAGCCGCTGCCGTTGGCCGCCGCTCAGTTTGGAGCCCCGGTCGCCGATATTGGTATCGTATCCTTCCGGCATTCTGACGATAAATTCATGCGCATTGGCCGCCTTTGCGGCTGCCTGAATATCTGCATCCGTAGCCGTCTCTTCACCAAAAGCGATGTTGTTGCGCACAGTATCATTGAACAAAATGGCTTCCTGGCTTACGATTCCCATCAGGGCGCGCAGGTCGTGTATTTTCAATTGCCGGATATCTTTGCCATCCAGCAGGATTGCGCCCTCCGATACATCATAAAAACGGGGCAGCAAGTCGGCGATGGTACTTTTCCCGGCGCCGGAGGCGCCGACGAGAGCGACCATTTTCCCCCGCGGGATGGTCAGGTTTACTTTTTCGAGGGCCGGACGGTCGGCATTCTGATAGCGAAACGATACGTCGGCAAATTCGACCTTGTCCGCAAACGTATCGACCGGCATTGCATGGTCGTCATCGCGAATGGATATGGATGCATTCAGCACAGATTCCACCCGCTCCAGGGCGCCCATACCTTTACGGATGCTGTACGAAGCGCTGCTGAGTTGCTTGGCAGGTTCGATAATGTTGTAAAAAGCATAGAGAAAAGTGATGAACGTCGCCGCTGTGATCTCTCCGGCAAAAACCTGTTTGGCGCCAAACCACAACAGCACCGCCACCGCCGCTATGCCGAGAAATTCCGACAGGGGCGAGGCGAGGTCCTTGCGCCGGTACAGGCCCGTGAGGGTGCGCGCATAACGCATATTTTCGCGCCCGAAACGGTTCTGTTGCCACGTCTCGGCATTGAAGCCCTTGATAATGCGCAGACCGCCAAGCGTTTCTTCCACCAGCGAACCGATCAGTCCAAGCCGGCTTTGCGCTTCGCCCGATTGCCGCCGCAGCGAACGCCCCACCCCGCCGATGATCAGACCCGAAAACAACATAAGCCCAAACACAAAAACGAGCAATTGGGGCGATACGAATACCATAAACGCCAGGCTGCCAAGGATAACCAGGGGTTCGCGGGCCACCGATTCCACGACCCCGACAATACTCCATTCAATTTCCTGCACGTCTGCCGAAATACGGCTCATCAGGTCTCCTTTGCGCTCTTCGGAAAAATACGAGAGCGGGAGGTCGAGTATTTTTCCGATTAATTTCTGGCGCAAGTCACGTACGATACCGTTGCGTACCGGCGCGAGGAAATAAAGCGAGAGGTATCGAAACAGGTTTTTGCCAAAAAAGGTCAGCACCAGAAAAGCGCAAACAATGAGCAGCGCCTGCTCGCGGCCGTGCTGCTCGATCAATGCGCTGAAAAAGCCGTTGATTTTTTGTTCTATTCCGTGAAGACCGCCCGATTTGGGAACCGGTAAAACAGAAGGTGATCCGCCGCCCAGTTCGCCGGGATTGAACAATATTTGTAAAAATGGCTGCAATACGGGTATGCTGACGACCATAAACAGGGACATCAGCAGGTTGCAGATAACGGCCAGTGAAAGTAGTTTTTTGTACGGCGCGTAGTAGCGAAGCAGTCGGAGCATCGGGCGAAGGTACGGGACTTAATATGCTTAATTCAATGGCCGGATGCGAACATTCCTGAACCACACCGGCGCACCGGCATGTTTGCCTTGCAGACCGATATAACCTTCCAGCGGCAAGGTGGCGTAAGGTTTTGGCAACCATGACGGGATATCCGACCCGTCAGGATTTTTTGAGCCCGAAAGCCAGCGGCTCATGTCCATATGGTTCACCAATTCTCCATTCAGCACGACCCAAATCTGGCGATCGAGGCAGGTAATGGTATATCGGTTCCATTCGCCCGGCTTTTTCACTGTTTTTTTGGAAGCGGCCAGGTGCCCGAAAATCGCGCCGCACTGCCAGGTCGGGTCGGCCTTGCTCCATTCCTTCGAATAATCGTCGGCGATCTGGATTTCCACAGAATTGGGAATCCAGTCCTGCGGGTCGGAGCAATGCACGATCACGCCCGAATTGGTGCCGTCGGCCGTTTTGAATTCGAGGTCGAGGACGAAGTTTTTGTATTTTTCCTTGGTGAAAATGCACTGGTCTTCGGTGGCGGTGAGCACGCCTTCTGCATCTGCACTCCAGACGCCTTTGGGGTAGTTGGCATTGGAAAGGTCGGGGGCAAAAAGCGCGTCAAAACCTGCAGACGTAGTTGCAGGATGTTTTCGAACGTCCGTCTGTTCGCCCGCCCCTGATTGGGAAACGGCCCGTTTTTCAAGTTCCTTCAAGAAAGCAGCGTTGTCTTTGACAACCGATCCGAAATCCCTGAATAACTGGCTGGATTCGGCATTCAGATCATTTCCCGCCTTCATGGCCTGTACGGTGGGAGCCCTATCCGTTTCCTGTACAATACCCATCAAATGCGCGAACTGGTTGTTGAGACGGTTCGCTTTGGTAAAGAGATCGTCGAAGGTTTTGCCGAGTGCCGATAATTGTTTTTGATCCGCAGCGGCCAGGGCCGGCGAAGCCAAACGCTCATTCGCACGAAACTGCTTGATATAGCTGATCATTTGTCTCTTTTGCAGCATTTGTTGCCAGCACATGAAGGACAGATTATACTGCTGTTGCAGATCCTCCGGGCTCGTCTGAACCCTGGGGTCCATTTTTACTTCCAGTGGTTGTTCGTATTTTTTTTCATTAACAATCAGGCGCACCGTGTACTGGCCGGGCATCACGAACGGCGCGCTCGGTTCAGGGGCCGTCTGGCCGTAAACGGCAGCAATCGGGAAAGAGACGCCGGAATCGAACAAAGGATCGAGGCGCATGTCCCAGCAAAAGCGATGTGCGCCTTTTTTGCCTGATAATTCCTGAAACGGGCGCACCCAGTACAAGGGAATATTCACGCCCGACACATCGGGCGCAGGATCGTCCGGGTGGTAATTCCGGATGACGTTGCCCTTGCCGTCGAGGATCTCGAGTCTGATGTTATCGGCATTCTCTGAAAGATAATAATCGATTATGGCGCCGTCCGGCGGATTTTGACCGGCAGGTTCTTCCTGCGGAAGCGGGGTATCCGTGTAAAGGTCCCAGCGAACTCGATAGGCCGATTGAGGCTTGAACAACAGGTTATCCGCCTTTATGCCGGCGCTTATTCTGGAGTCGCGCAAAGGCGTGATATTGTCCAGTATCCAGAAAGAACGCCCGTGCGTTCCCACGACAATGTCATCATCCTTGATTACGAGGTCGCGAATGCTCGTGGCGGGCATGTTGCGGCGCAGCGACTGCCAGTGACCGCCATCGTCGAACGAAACATAGACGGCGCGTTCGGAGCCTGCGAAGAGGAGACCTTTGCGCCGGGGGTCTTCGCGCACCGTATTGATCGGTTCGTTGTCCGGGATACCGGCGCTGATCTCCTGCCAGGATTTGCCTCCGTCGTGGGTGCGCAGGATGTGCGGCCGCAGATCGTCGAGCCGGATACGGTTTATGGCGGCATAGCAGGTGTTGTTGTCGAAATGCCCGGCGTCGAGCTGGGAGACCTTGCTCCAGTCATCCACCAGGGGCGGGGTGATGTCCGTCCAGTTTTTGCCGCCGTCGCGGGTGATGTGGATGAGCCCGTCGTCGGTGCCAGCCCAGATCGTGTTCGTATCCTGCTGCGAGGGCGCAACCGCGTAGATGACGCCGCGTTGCCGTTTGGTTTTTTCGGCCTCCGGGCTATACACACCGACGCAAGAGGGTACTTTCCAGGTTTCGCGGGTCAGGTCGGGGCTGATGACCTCCCATGAGTTGCCTCCGTTGCGGGTTTTGAACAGCACATTTCCCGAAAAATAAAGGATATGGGGATCGACGGGTGAAAACAACACGGGCTGCGTGCGGATAAAGCGGTATTTGCCGCTGCGTATCGCCTCGGGGCTGATATCCTGGGTCTGACCCGTACGTTTGTCGTACCTGGATATTTTACCGCCGTAAATGATATTCGGATCGAGCGGGTCGGCCGCGATATAACCGTACTCCTCGGCTCCAACGGGGTGCCACTCGCGGAAGGTGACCTGGCCGTCGTTGCCCCGGCTGGCGATGCCGACGGATCCGCTTTCCTGCTGACCGCCGTATACGTTGTATGGAAAGGCATTGTCGGTGCTGACGTGGTAAAATTGTGCGGTTGGCTGGTTGTACCACGATGAAAAGGTTCTGCCGCCGTTTACGGTGATAATGGCGCCCTGGTCGCTCGCTATAAGAATGATTTCAGGATTGTCCGGATTGATCCAGATGCGGTGGTAATCGTCGCCGCCGGGTGCGCCGCGAAAGGCTTGCCATGACTTTCCGCCGTCGGTACTTTTCCAGGTGACCACGTTGGCGCTGTAGACAACATCCGGGTTTTTCGGATCGCTTGTAACTTCGGCAAAATCGCTGCCCCGGCTCCAAAGCCGCGGGTCGGCATTGATACGGTACCAGTTCGCTCCCGCATCGTCGGAGCGGTAGATGCCGCTGTATTGCCGGGCATTGTCGGTTCCTTCGCCGCAATCGACCGTTGCATAGAGGCGCGAGGGCAAGGAAGGGCAAATGCAGAAGCCGATGCGTCCCAAGTCCCGGGCGGGTGTCGGCAATCCGCCCCTGAGTTGCGTCCAGGTGCTGCCGCCGTCGGTGGATTTCCACAGGCCGGAGCCTTCGCCGTGCCATTCGCCGTTTTCCCAGGGCGCCAAACGGTTGGCCCAGAGATCGGCGTACACGATTTCGGGATTTTTCGGGTCAATGGCCACCTGAACGGCGCCGGTGTTTTCGTCTATGTATTTGACTTTTGTCCATGTTTTGCCGCCATCGAGGGTTCTGAACACACCGCGCTCCGGGTTCGGGCCGTATGGATGACCGAGCACGGCAACGAACACGCGGTTGGGATCTTTCGGGTCAATGGCGAGGCCGCCGATCTGCAGGCCGTCGCCAAGACCCGTGTTCGTCCAGGTCTTACCGCCGTCGGTGGATTTATACACCCCGTCGCCCACGCTCAGGTCGGGGCGCTGGATGCCTTCGCCGCTGGCCACGTAGATCACGTTCGGGTCGGAAGGGGCCACGGCTACGTCGCCGATGCTGCCCGTGGGCTGGTCATCGAAAACGGGCGTCCAGGTGCGCCCGAAATCGTCGGTGCGCCACACGCCGCCGTTGTTGACGCCGATGTAAAAAACATTGGGTTGTTGCGGTACTCCCACCGCCCCGACGGTCCGGCCGCCGCGGTGCGGGCCGATCATGCGCCATTGCAGGGCGGAGAAGTATGCCGGGTCGACTGACTGTGCGGGGAGGGTTGTTTGGGCGAGGAGAATAACTGCGAAAAAAGGGAGGCTGCGTTTGAACATGGCGCGCGGTGTTTGAGCGGGCAAGTTCCGGAATTTTTTGCGGAACGCCCCCTTGTCATACCGATGGATTCCGTTCAGCCTGCAAGGGTGTAAAGCGGATTGCAACGCGCGCACCCGATTCGGATGGATTCTGTCAGAATAACAAAGGAGCCGCTTCTGCGCGCCTAAAAAGCAAAAGTTAAAAAGATAAAAGTGCAAAGGGTTACTTATCCTGGGCCAGGCGAAAACCGCCATCGCTGTCCCTGCCAGACGGAGCATCGCTGAAGCGTACCGCAACACGGACATACCTTGAATTGAGGTTCCACGAGCCGCCACGCACAACGCGCAAGGGTGAATCGCCGGCTGACGTCCACGCGCTACCGTCATTCGGCGCGTCCTTATAGTTTTTATGCCAGAGATCGGCGCACCACTCCAATACGTTGCCGCTCATATCGTATATTCCCAGTTCATTCGGCTCTTTTTCTCCAACCGGATGCGTTTTGTACCCTGAATTACCGGAATACCAGGCTATCTTATCCGGATCATTACTACCGGCATATTCATATCCTTTAGACAATATACCGCCGCGCGCTGAGAACTCCCACTCGGCTTCGCTGGGCAGGCGGTAGTTTTTCCTGGTTTTGTTGCTCAGCCATTCGCAGTAGGCCTGCGCCTCGTGCCAAGTAACATTGATCGCGGGCCGGCGCCCCCTGCCCCAGCCGTTATCGTCCGGTTTATCGCGCTTCGTTTCCGAGCAAAAACGCTCAAATTCTTCAAAAGTGACCGGGTATTTGCCGATCCAGAAGGAGGATATCGTTACAACGTGAATCTGCTGTTCACTTTCAAGTTCATTGCCACCCATTTTGAAAGCCCCACCTTCCACGAAAACCATTTCAGGCGCATCGGGCAGGTCACGTTTGGTTTGGCCGTTTTTGAATTTTTCGGTTTGTTGTAGTTCCGACTTTTTTTTGGTTGAGACCCCGGCAGGGCGCCCTTCGAGCAGAATTTGAACTCGCTCTGCAATTTTCCCGACCACAGCATCCCAGGCCTTGTCCCGATGCTGCCAGTAAGCCCGGTCATTTACAGCCACACCACCAGGCGGCAATACCTGCAAATCTTTAATCACGGGGTAAAATTTCCAGGAACAATGCCGGACAATGATCGGGATGATCAACGCATTTCCCTTTTCAAGTCGAGATATCGCTGTTTTAAATTCTTCCTCACGGATATAGTCGGAATTGTAAAAATCCACGCTGACTAACATAAGGAAAATCTCGGCCTGATCCAGGCGGGTTTTGATGGCTGTATCCCAGCGTTCACCAGGCAAAATTTCCTTGTCGCTCCACAGGTTGAGCCAGCCAATGTCCACGAGCGGACGTAGATGGTTCTCAAATTCATCACGAAGGTCCTTGTCTCTACTGGAATAGATGATGAATGTTTTCAGCGGTTCCACTTCCATACCATGATAAAATAAAGGCGAAAGTATTGTTTTTCAAATATTATACCCCAATCTCTGAATCTTATATCGGGCCCGGATAAGAACCGCTTTGAATTTGAATCCGGCGTTCCGATATCCTGTCGATATCGTTTAGTTCCAGCACTTTTACAGTGCCTTTGCCCACTTCAGTTTTACCCGCAATTGAACCGTCGTGAATTTTAAAGTGATCTGTCCAAAGATCTTTACGTGGATTGAAAAGCGGGACAAGCGTTTCTGATAAATATTCGGAGGTTGCTATATTACTTCCTTTGTGCCGGTTACAAATAACACAGGTATAAGCAAGGTTTTCAAGCGTCGTGGGGCCGCCATGTTTTACCGGGAAAATATGATCCACTTCAAAAGCCAAAACACTGTCCGCTTCGCTGGACAGGCAGTATTCACAGCGGTTTCTTGCCCGCTGAGCGACCTTTTTTCGCAGGGTTTCGGGGATTTTTCGGCTCATGCGGCAAGTTGAATCCGTGCACGTGCTTTTGCAATGCGGAAGATGTGTTCCAGAAAGGTAAATTGATCCAATTCTTCCTTTTCTTCAACAGTAATTACTCCTTCACGATTCCGTTCCAATAGAACTGATACGCGTTCCTGCAATCCGGAGGGAAGTTTATAGGCAAGAATGTCTTCCGGTTTTGCGGAAGACGTCAGGAATTCCACGACTGAATCAACCAATTGAATTGCTCCCATATTCGATCAATTTCTTGGACAAATTTACACGGTTTTCCTGTAAAAATAGTTTTGCCGCTCAAATCGGTAGCACGGCGTTTACGCCGTCGGGATGAGGCTATTTATAGCCGAATGAGCGGTACTGCGCCGTAAACGGCTGCTGTCCCGACGGCGTGAACGCCGTGCTACCGATTTTAAAAGAAAACCCTAAACAAACTTGTACAAAGATAGCCATTAAAATCAATTTACATATCCCATACTCCACAGTTCATGCCCTTGCAAATAGCAAAAACGCCGGGTATCTACAAACAAGATACCCGGCGTTCCCATAAAATCTTCAGTCTTCCATACTCTACAACTCCACACTCTTAAAATCCCAGTTATTCAGGAAGTTTGTCGTGAAATTCCCATCCTGGAAATCCTTGTTGCGCATCAGACGCTGGTGAAAAGGCACGGTTGTCTTGACGCCTTCCACGATAAACTCGTCGAGGGCACGCTCCATTTTCAGGATGGCCTCCTCGCGGGTGCGGGCGCGGACGATGAGTTTGGCGATCATGGAATCGTAGTAGGGCGGAATGGTGTAGCCCGCGTACACGTGCGTGTCTACGCGGACGCCATGACCTTTCGGCGAGTGGAATGACGTGATCTTGCCGGGACTTGGCCGGAAATCGTGGAACGGATCTTCCGCGTTGATCCGGCACTCGAGCGCGTGCATTTCCGGGAAATAATTTTTTCCGGAGATCGGCAGACCCGCCGCTATTTTGATCTGTTCCTTGATGAGGTCGAAGTCGATGACCTCTTCGGTAACGGTGTGTTCTACCTGGATGCGCGTGTTCATCTCCATAAAGTAGAAATTCCGGTACTTGTCCACAAGAAACTCTACGGTACCCACGCCTTCATAATTGATGGCGTTGCAGGCTTTTATAGAGGCTTCGCCCATTTTTTCGCGCAATTCGGGCGTCATGAACGGCGAAGGACTTTCCTCAACCAGTTTCTGGTGGCGACGCTGGATGGAGCAATCGCGTTCGGAAAGGTGGCAGGCCCGGCCAAACTGGTCGCCTGCAACCTGAATTTCAATATGACGCGGTTCCTCGATATATTTTTCCATGTAAATACCGTCGTTGGAGAACGATGCCTTGGCTTCGCGCCGCGCGGGATCCCATTGACTTTCAAACTCTTCGGGTTTCCAGACGATACGCATGCCTTTGCCGCCGCCACCCGCCGTGGCCTTGAGGATGACCGGGTAGCCGATTTCCTTGGCGAGTTTCATGCCTGCCTTCACGTCGGTGAGCAGGCCTTCCGTGCCGGGTACGCAGGGTACGCCGGCTTTCAGCATGGTATCCTTGGCCGTGATTTTGTCGCCCATGGCACGTATCTGATCGGGTGTTGGGCCGATAAATTTGATACCGTACTCCTGGCAAACCTCCGCAAACGAGGCATTTTCGGATAAAAAGCCGTAGCCCGGGTGAATGGCATCCGCATCGGTAATCTCCACGGCCGCCATGATACGCTCCTTGTTGAGGTAGCTTTCGGAAGAAGGCGGCGGGCCAATACAAACCGCCTCGTCGGCAAATCGCACGTGCAGGCTGTCGCGGTCGGCTGTAGAATACAGCGCCACCGTTTTGATGCCCATCTCTTTACAGGTGCGAATAATTCGCAGGGCAATTTCCCCACGATTCGCTATGAGTATTTTTTTAAACATAACTTTCTTGCTGGAATTAGACGTGAGGGATGATGAGCGGGAAAAGAACAAAAGCCTGTTTTATCCGCTTGTCCACAACTCACGCCGGATCGACGAGGAACAAAGGCTGATCATACTCCACCGGCGAAGCGTCTTCTGCCAGCACTTTCACGATTTTACCTTTAATCTCCGATTCAATTTCATTGAATAATTTCATCGCCTCGATGATGCAAACCTTGGAGCCGATGTCCACCGGATCACCTATTTTCACAAAAGGACCTTTCTCCGGACCGGGGCTGCGATAAAAAGTGCCGACCATTGGCGATTTGATCAGGACATACCGGGGGTTGTCTTCTTCGTTGGCGGGTGCGGGTGCGGCAGGTGCAGCGGGCGCGGGAGCAGCAGGTGCGGGCGCAGCAGAAGGTGCAGGCGCGGGTGCAGACGGCGTCATTGTTACAACCGGTTGCTGTACGGGCATCACAACCTGGGGAGTGCCGGCGGCATCATGCGAAGTCTGGTTGCGGATAACGAGTTTGAAATCGCCTTCCTTCAGGATGAATTCGGTCAGCTTGTACTTACTCATCATCCTGACTAATTCTTGTATTTGGTTAAAATCCATACCGAACAATATTTTGCGAATGCGAAAAAAAAGAAAGGGGAGCAAAGAAAAAACGTTTCTGGTGAAATATTTTTTCCTTCTCCCCCAAAGGTACAAATGATGAAAGAAATTTATTTTTTAACGCGCTCCATGTATGCGCCGGTAGTCGTATCGATCTTGATCAAGTCGCCTTCCTCGCAGAACAAAGGTACGCGAACTTCGGCGCCCGTCTCGACGGTAGCCGGCTTCAGGGTATTGGTGGCGGTATCGCCGCGCAAGCCGGGCTCTGTGTATGTGATCTGAAGTACGACGGTTTGAGGCAATTCGATGGAAAGAAGCGTTTCTTTCTGTGCGTGGAAAAGTACGTCCACGACGTCGCCTTCCTTGAGAAATTTGCCGTTGTCAATCAGGTCTTCCGGGACCGATATCTGGTCGTAGGTTTCCTGGTTCATCAGCATGTAGGCCCCGTCTTCCGGATACAGATACTGAAATTTGCGACGCTCTACGCGTACTTCCGTGATGGTATGACCGCTTTGAAAAGTATGCTCGATTACTTTGCCGGAAGTGGAACTTTTGAGTTTCGTCCACACTTTGCCGCTGCCACGACCTACCTGAAAGCGTTGAAAGTCAATCACCCGCAGGATGTCGTTGTTAAGTTCGATACACAGGCCGTTGCGGATGTCTGCCGTCGTTGCCATTGTAATTTTTTTGTTTCTGAAATAGTGGTGTAGAAATTGACGAAGGCCCTTTGAAAGGCCGCCGTCTTTTTAAGCGGGTGCAAAAGTAGGCATTTTTTGCCTGTTGCTTACCAGTCAACTCAATTTTCCCAAAAGAAATTTCCCATACCGCTCATTCAGCAGGCCGATTCCAAAGGAAATTCGCCTGATCCGGATTATTAGTGCTAATCGTAAGCCCACTTCAAATAAAGCGATCCCCAGGTGAAGCCGCCGCCAAAGGCAGTAAGGATAATGTTATCGCCTTTCCGGAACCGGTCTTCGTATTCCCACATGCAAAGCGGCAGTGTGCCTGCCGTCGTATTTCCGTATTTTTCAATGTTGATGGTAACCTTTTCCATCGGAAACTGGAGGTGTTCGGCAACGGAACTGATGATCCGCATATTGGCCTGGTGCGGCACAACCCAGTTGACATCATCGATGGTCATTTTATTGCGCCGGATCACCTCTTCCACCGTGCTTGTCATACCTTTAACTGCATATACGAAAACGCGTTTCCCGTCCTGCCAGGCATAATGCTCCTTGTTCGCAACGGTTTCCGCACTGGGCGGGTGGAGAGAACCCCCGGCCTTCATATTCAGAAATTCGCGACCCGCACCGTCACCGCGCAATACAAAATCCTGGATACCGGTACCGTCTTTCCGCGGCTCGAGCAGAACAGCCGCGGCTCCGTCACCGAAAATCACGCAGGTGTTTCGGTCGGTGTAGTCTATGATGGAAGACATCATATCCGCTCCGACCACTACAACTTTTTTATACGTCTCGGTCTGAATAAACTGGGAGCCTGTTGCGAGGGCAAAAAGAAAACCCGAACAGGCGGCATTGATATCGTAGCCAAAGGCATTTTTTGCCCCGATTTTGTCGCAAACCGTATTGGCTGTGTCGGGGAATACCATATCGCCTGTGACGGTTCCGACAATAAGCAGGTCAATTTCCCCCGGTTTGGTGCCCGTTTTTTCGAGCAGACCCTTTACTGCTTCGGCACACATATCGCTGGTTGCCCAGCCCTCTGTTTTCAGAATACGTCGCTCGCGGATACCTGTTCGGGAAGTAATCCACTCATCATTTGTATCCACCATTTTTTCAAGGTCAAAATTGGTAAGGCGGTCTTCCGGGACCCAACCATGTACGCCTGTAATAGCTGCACGGATTTTGTTCGGCATTGAAAGAGAGTTTTGTTCTAAATTGGCGGCAAAAGTAGGCAAACGTTGTGAACGCACATGAAAAACTACCTGTCTCTCGTCAAATTCAGCCATACGGTTTTCGCCATGCCATTTGCCATGACCTCTTATTTTATTGCCATTTCACGCCAGGGAGAGGGAATCAGGTGGCACACTTTATTATTGGTGTTGCTGTGCATGGTATTTGCGCGCAGCGCAGCCATGGCCTTCAACCGCTACCTGGATCGCGATATTGATGCCGTCAATCCGCGCACGAAAGTGCGTGAAATACCCGCCGGGGTTATTTCACCCCGATCTGCCCTTATTTTTGTGATCGTCAATTGCCTGTTGTTCATTGTTACGACGTGGTTTATCAATCGCCTTTGCTTTTTTCTTTCACCCGTAGCGCTGGCAGTGGTACTGGGCTACAGTTATACCAAACGTTTCACCTGGCTTTGCCACCTGGTGCTCGGGCTCGGGCTGGCGCTGGCGCCGGTCGGCGCCTGGCTGGCCGTTGCAGGCCGGTTCGACTGGATACCGGTGCTGTACGGCCTGGCCGTGCTGCTCTGGGTGGCGGGTTTCGACGTGATCTATGCCTTGCAGGATGAAGCGTTTGATAAATCGCAGAAACTTTATTCGATGCCGTCTTTTTTCGGCATAAAACGCGCATTGCGAATTTCGGAATGGATGCACCTTGGTACGGCAGCGCTTATGGTATATGCCGGGCGGCTGGTGCTTTCGGATGTGACGCAATCAGGGTGGCTTCTGTGGATTGCAACCGCCGTTTTTCTGGGTTTGTTGATTTATCAGCACCTGATTGTGAAACCAAATGACCTGAGCCGCGTCAACATGGCGTTCTTCACTACAAACGGCATTGCCAGTCTTCTTTTCGGGACACTGGCGATCACCGATCTGCTGACTTGAAAACATGCATAATATTGCTATTTTTGCTTCCGGGACCGGTTCCAACGCCCGAAAGATCATCGAATATTTTAAAACATCGCCCGACGCACGGGTTGCCCTGGTGGTTTCCAATAAAAAGGATGCGGGCGTGCTTGATATCGCCAAAGAGCACGGCATTCCGACCCGGATCATCAGTCGCAGCATGTTTTATGAAACGGAAGAGGTACTGGAGATTCTCCGGGACAAGAATATCGATCTGATCGTGCTGGCAGGCTTTTTATGGCTGATCCCCGAATACCTCGTTTCATCCTACCGCCGGCGCATGGTCAATATTCACCCCGCGCTCCTGCCCAGGCACGGCGGCAAGGGCATGTATGGCATGCATGTGCACGAAGCCGTAAAAGCTGCCGGAGATAGCGAAACAGGTATAACGATACATTTCGTTAATGAACACTATGACGAGGGAGATTTCGTTTTTCAGAAGCGCTGCGCCGTCGACCCGGCTGATACTCCGACCGACATAGCCCGAAAAGTTTTGGCGCTGGAACACCGCTACTTTCCCGAAGTCATTGCAAGACTTGTAACTTCATTACCCTCCACCACACCCGCCTAATAGCCCATCAACCTGAAAATCGAGCACGTATGAATACATTTATTCGCCTGCTGGCACTTGTTTTTATCCTTTCCCCCTTGTTGCTGGAAGCACAAAAGGCGGCCGAAGTAGCCAAAAACGCCGCCGATCTCTTTGCTGCCGGAAAAATCGGCGAATCCGCAGAAATGTATGAACTGGCCGGGCGACTGGACGGCAACAATTCCGAACTGTTGTACAAAGCCGCCGAGAATTACTACATTATTCGCGACTATCAGCGGGCGGCAGAATGTTACGGCCTGGTAAAAGACGAATACAAACGCTACGAACTGGCCGGATTGCGCTATGCCCGCGCCCTGAAACAGGACGGGCGTTACGACGATGCCATGGAGGCTTTCCGGCAATTCGGGCGGGAATACAAGGGAGACCGCAAAGCGCAGGTGCTAAACGTCGTCACGAACGAGATAAAAGGCTGCGAGCTCGCTCTCCAGATGATCCCGCTGAAGGCTTCCCCAGTCCTGCCCGCCGAGCTGAAACCGATGCCCGAATGGGTCAACAGCCCGGAAAATGATTTTGCACCTATCTCATTCGCCGACAACGTATTGTACTTCTCTACCATTGTAGACGGACAGGTAAAACTCAAACGCACCTTGCGTCAGTCGGGGCTGTGGCAAACTCCCAGCGAGGCGGCCGGATTGCCGGAGTCCGCTTCATTTCGATACGGAAACGGCGTTTTTTCTCCCGATGGCAATCGATTCTACTGCACGCAATGCACCGAATCAAACGTGACCGGCCGGGGCGGCATTGGCCTCAGAGCGCTTTGTAACCTGTATGTCCTGCGCCGGGGCCCCGATGGCACCTGGGGCACACCCGTTCGCCTGCGGAGCTATATCAACATGCCCGACCATACGGTAACGCATCCGTTTGTGACGCAGGAGCGGGGCCGGGAGCTGTTGTTTTTTGCCAGTGACAGGGAAGGCGGTTTCGGCGGACTGGACCTGTATGTTTGCGAACGCCCGCTCGACTCCGACGAACTCGACTTTTCTTTCCCGCAAAACCTCGGCAACACGGTCAACACGGCGGGCGACGAAGTCACGCCATTCTTCGACCCCGCTTCTCAAACCCTGTGGTTCAGCAGCAACGGTCTCCCCACCGTAGGCGGACTTGACATATTCAAAAGCGTGCGTTCCGGCGGCAAATGGTCGAAACCAGAAAATGCCGGCTTCCCGATCAATTCACCTGCCGACGACTTTTTTTTCACACTGAAAAGTAACGGCGACGGCGGGTTTTTGACGTCGAACAGGCAGGAAGGGCCTTCCAAAAACAATACGCGTGATGAAGACATTTTCGAGTTTTTCCCGAAAAACCCGCCGGTAATCCTTTCCGGGAGGGTTATTGAACGCGGCTCCAACCGCCAGATCACGGACTGTATGGTGGCATTGTATGAAGAGGGAAACAATACGGAGCCAAGGCTTTTGGAAGTACATCCTTCGGAAGACGGCACATTCCAGTTCATGGTATTACCCGATCACCGGTATTCCGTGGAAGCGACGAAGGACGGCTTCG
>JAKOXM010000811.1 GCA_029781095.1 Bacteroidota bacterium | reverse complement strand
TCGTCGCCGAATACGATCTCGCGGTTGTTGTCGATATCGATCACTGCCGCCAGTCCGGGTTTGTCTATGCCGAAAAAGTAGAGGAAATTGCTGTCCTGCCTGAAATGGTAGGTATTGCCGGCGTAGTTCATGCCGACCTCGTTATTGCCCAAAAAAAGCAACAAACCGGATTTCAGGTCTTTTTTCAGCCGGTCGCGGCGCGATTGGTAGGTGGTTGCAGAAAACATAATAACTGGGTTTTACCTAAGTGTGGCATGGATTGCATCAAAAGTGTTGATAGTCAACACTTTTGATGCAATCCATGCCACACTTAATGAACAAATTCACTTTCCAAGCAGCACAATGCCTAGGTTCGAATCGACGGTTACTTTCCCGCCGGCCGTTTTGTATTTTTTGCCGGAATAATAATCCTGCACGGAAGTGCCGTCTTCGAAAACGCCGGTTGTGTTTACTTCCTGTTGTCCTTTCGGCAGATCAAGGCCCACAAGGACAGCATCCCTATACCCTGCGGACTGGTACACGCGCTTGAAATAGTACGGTTTTTCAGAGATCATGGTATGCACGCCCGCGCCCACGGCCGGGTGGGCTTTCCGGAATCGACCGAGTTTTTGCCAGTGTGCCAGCACGTCTTTCACTTTGAAACCGTTTCGGCTGCTGTTGGCGGCCAGTTCGTCCCAGTTCATAAAGGACCGCAGCGTAGCGTCCCCTTGGGTGCCGGGGATATCGAGGTCGCGCGCGGTTTCGTCGCCGTAATATACCTGCGAAGTGCCGGGGCATAGCAGCAGCCGGGTGCCCGATTCGATCGGCATTTTCCGTTCTTTATCGTAAGGGGTGCTGTCGTCGTGCGAATCAATGTAATTGAGTACGCCCTTGCCTTTGAGCGGGCCTTGCAGCAGTTTGCTGTATTTGGAGAAAAACGTTTCCAGATTGCTTTCCTTGTCGCTCTTGAATTCGAAATTGATCAGACTGTTGAAGCCGTAGTTGAAAAAATCGACTTTTTTGTCGCCGAAATCATAGATTCGGCCGCCGGAAATGTTGTAACCCGACACTTCGCCGACCATGTAGAAATCATTGTTGTCCAGCACTTCGGCGGGGTGGGCCTTTTTCCATTCGCGGAAAGCGACTTCGGCCTCTTTGTCCAGTTCGGCCCACACCGTTTCCTCGATGTGCTTGGCGGTATCGCAGCGGAAACCGTCCACGCCGTATTTGCGGATATAGTCGGTGAGCCATTTAATGATGTAGAAACGCGGCGCGCGCGGGTGGCCCGTGCGCTTGAAAAATGCGTCGAGTTCGGCGAGTTCTTTGTCCAGGCGGCCTTCTTTTTTCCATTTTTCCAGCAGGAAGGGGGGCAATTCCACCGCCTTGTCGCTTTCGGTCCTGGTATCCGGCAGGTTTTCCACCAGCGTGCAATTCACCGTGGTTGCGTAGTCCTTATAGACGCATTTCGGCCCCGTGCGCACCCAGTCGGAAGGCCACACGGGGTCCTGCTGCGTCACCGGGCCGGTGTGGTTGATCACCACGTCGAGCACGATGCGGATGCCGTGGCGGTGTGCTTTTTTCACCAGTTCGGCCAGTTCGGCCTCGGTGCCGAAATTGGGGTCGAGGCGTGTCCAGTCCTTCGCCCAGTAGCCGTGGAAGCCATAGGTCGCGCCGGTGCCTTCATCCACGAAACCGTGGATCTGCTCCACGACGGGCGTGAACCAGATGGCCGTGATGCCCAGTTTGTCAAAATACCCCTCGTCGATCTTTTTGGAAATGCCCTTGATGTCGCCGCCCATGAAACCGCGCAACTTGGCCGTCGGCGCCGTGCGGCCGAAGTTCAGGTCATTGGCGGGGTTGCCGTTGTTGAAACGGTCGGTGAGCATGAAATACATGTTGGCGCTTTCCCAAAGAAAGGGCGCTTTGGAGGCGGTGCTGCCCGCGGCGGATTGCGGGGTTTTGCAGTTGGAAAAAACAAAAAGGAGCAGAAAAATGCCCGCCGCGGTCAGGATTTTGGCGGGAAAGAGCGTGGAAAATCGTTTCATAATGTCGGAAATATTGTCGGCACAAGGTATGACGTACGCTTCGTTTTTTGGGAGAGCAAGGCAAAAACTGTGTCAGATGGGGTTAAGGA
>JAKOXM010000368.1 GCA_029781095.1 Bacteroidota bacterium | reverse complement strand
ATGGCAAGACACGCCACATCATTTTAATTTTATGCCACAGGTTGGCTGTGGCCATCGGTTCATCATTGGGCAGCTGCATTTCCGTGAATTCCCGGCAGGCGTGGACGAATTCGTTGATTTTCTCCTTGTCTTCCGGTGCTTTTTCGAGCAATTCCGTTTCCAGGCGGTCGAGATCGGTAAAGATCCGAATCTGCTCGCCGTGCATATCCTCGATCCTTGCATATTCTTCGTGATCGATTATTTCTATCTGCGACATATCGATCAATTCGCTCCACCTGTCATAAAAACTGTCGGACGGTCCCGAACCGACCAGCCAGTGAATACACCAGTCCACTGTGTATTCGCCCCGTTTCCAGGATGTACACACACCGCCGGGCGTAGCGTTGAGTTCGAATATCTCCGTATCAAAACCATTCATTTGCAGGTAGGCCCCGGCGCTCATGCCGGCCATCCCGCCGCCGATAATCAATACCTTTTTTCGCATGGGAATGCAGATTTGTGATGCCATGCAAAAATGGACACCGGGCGGGAAATACGCCATGATGCTCGTCAGGGAAAATACATGACGGGGATCATCAGATGTCATCGCTTCGTGCCCGTAACTTTATTTATCCGCCGGGAACATGCATTTACCGGTCATTACTACATTAAAACGACAACAATGACATCGAATTTCAATAAATACATCAGGGATGCCGAGCAGTTCGTCAAAGAAGTGGCGACGGAATTAGGCATACCCGAAGACATCGGAAAAGCGGACAGGATATTTCGTGCAGTAGTGCATACACTCCGAAATCGCCTGACGCCTCCCGAATCTCTTCAGTTGATCGCCCAGTTTCCCATGCTGATCAAGGCGATTTATGTTGACGGATGGAGAATAAGCGATGAAGCCCGAAGGTTGCGACGCCTCGGCGATTTTATAGAGGCTGTGCGCGAACAAGGCGGAGCCGGAACGCACGATGATTTCGTCACAGACCTTGAAGTGGAGAAAGCCATACGCGCAGTCTTCAGGGTGCTGAAAAACCATGTGTCGGCAGGCGAGATCAGCGATATTCTGGCCACTTTCCCAAAAGAATTCAGGCCTTTGCTGGCCGAAGCGTAACAGGAAAATGCCATGGCAACGAAAAAGCCCGCCAACAGGAATATTGCGTCATTGATGAACCAGATTGCCGGATTGCTGGAACTCCAGCATGCCAATCCGTTCAAGGTCCGCGCCTATAAAAGCGCCGCTTCCTACGTGCGAGGCATGAAAGAGTCTCTTGCCGAGATGGTCCGCCGGAATGATAAACAGGCGCTTCAAAACCTTCCCCATATCGGCGAAGGGATTGCACGCCTGATTGAAGAGTACGTCAAAACGGGAAAATCCGGGCTGCTCAGACGTTTGCAGGGGGAAGTGGAGGCGGAACATATATTCGAACAAGTACCCGGTATCGGCAATGAGCTGGCCGGCCGGATCGTCCGGCAACTGGAGATCAAAACGCTCGAAGAACTGGAGCAGGCCGCCCACGACGGCCGGCTTGCGCGGATTGAAGGATTCGGCCGCAGGCGCCTCGAAGCGATCCGGCTGAGCCTGGCAGGCATGCTCGGCAATATGTCCCTGCGACGCCGGGGGCAAATGTTGATGCAGGACAATACGCATGCCGCCCCCTCCGTGGAGCAGTTACTGGCCGTGGATGCCGAGTACCGGCGGAAATCTGCCGCGGGGGCCTTAAAAAAAATTACACCCAAACGATTTAACCCCAAAAACGAAGCATGGCTGCCCGTGCTGCACACCGAAAAGGACGGCTGGACTTTTACCGCCCTTTTTTCCAACACGGCGCGAGCCCACGAATTGGGCAAAACACACGACTGGGTGGTTATTTTTTACGAAAAAGACAAGGAAGAAGGGCAGGCAACCGTAGTGACGGAGACGCGCGGCCCCCTCGACGGGAAACGCGTGGTGCGCGGGCGGGAACAGGAATGCTAAGGCATTCGGCCAGCGCCGCTATGTAATATTGTCTTGTATCGGGAAAAACCTGAAATCCTTTCAAATATGCGGCAAACGGGCAGATACTTTCTCCCAAAATGCGTCGTCGAGCAGACGCGCGCTTCCAGTCAGGGCGGCGTGTTCTTTTAGTTTGGAAACGGCCACCTGTACCGTGGCGCCCGCTTTTTTCAGCCCGGCCAGGAATTCCGTCTCAAAAAGCGGCAACGCGAAAGATATATTGCCGCCTATGATCAGGATTTCCGCTCCGAATGCCCGGAGCGGAGCGGCCAGACATTCCGCGAGGTTGCTGCCAAAACGATAAAAAAGGCTTTTTACAAAATCGTCTTTATCCGCTTTTTCCATCAATTCTTTCACGCCGGATATCTTTTTTCCCGCCTGTTTCTGGTATTCCCGAACAAACCAGCCCGTGGAAAAATAGTCGTCGGCGATGCCGTCTCTGTACGGCAGGTGCCAAAGACAACCCTCTTTCGGCACGTCTTCTCTGTCGACCACAGGCACGCCGTTTTCAATAAAGGCGGAACCAAAGCCCGTCCCCAGCGTAATGACCACGACTTTTTGAAAATTGCGGCCTTCGCCCAGCCAGGCTTCTCCGACTGCAAATGAAGTAGCGTCGTTCAAAAACCGCATCGGCAGATCGTGTTTCGTTACCAGTAACGGGTTTAGCGCCGAGGGGATATGGATGCCATACAGATTTTTGAACTTGTGTTGCATCTTCGAAACGCCGTTCAGGTAATCGAAAGGCCCGGGAATGGCAAAGCCTATACCTGCTACCTGCGCTTCATTTGTTACCGAAATCGCGCGATTCAAGGCCGCGGCCCAACGTTGGAGAATGACATCCGCCGGGGCGTTATGGTCATACGACTCGCGCGCGATGCTGCTCTTTACCAGTGTGCCTTCCTGCAGATGCACGGCCGCACAGGTAATGTG
>JAKOXM010000331.1 GCA_029781095.1 Bacteroidota bacterium | reverse complement strand
TTACGCCCCAGCAAATGGTGACGGATTTTTTCAATACCAGTCAGGTAACCGTCTCAAATGTTCAGTTTACGGGGGCACCGGGCGCTGCGGCATTTTTTGACGCCTCCAATACCGATCTTGATCTGCTGGCCGGACTGATGCTCAGCAGCGGACAATGCACCGAGGCCGCCAATGCGGCAACTTATTTTGCTTCGGCTGGTAACAGCGTCCCCGGCGATAGCGACCTCGACAACCTGAATCCCGCGTCAGGCCCTACATTCGATGCAGCCATCCTGGAGTTCGATCTGGTTTCGCAGGTTGATACGCTTTGTTTCATATATCGTTTCGGGTCGGAGGAATATCACGAGTATGTTTGTTCGAGCTTCAACGATATTTTCGGATTTATGGTAGAAGGCCCGGGATATTCCGGCAAGGAAAATATTGCCATGGTGCCTGGCGATACGATTCCCGTATCCATTAATAATGTGAATAATGGAAGCGGGAACTTCGGTAATCCATGCGGCCCAATGCACCCGGAATTTTATGTCCCTTATGACACGCTGAACGGGCAGGATGCCGCCTACGACGGTTTTACGACAACGCTTCCCGCCAAATTTGTCGTACAGCCCGGCGAAACATACCATGTGAAAATTGCAATAGCCGATGTTGCCGATGCCGTTTTCGATTCCGGTGTGTTTCTTGCCATCAATTCGCTCGGCGGCGACAGCCTGCTGACGCCCGTAGCGAGCCTGACTGTTCCGGTTGTGGATGACTACACGGTTACGTTCGTCAATGCAAGCCGCTACGGCACGTCCTGGTTCTGGGATTTCGGAGACGGCACGACCAGCAACGAACGCAACCCCGGGCCGCATACCTACCCGCAATTTTCTCCCGGAGGTGATAAACGAACCTCCTATGATGTGACGCTTGTTACCTCCAATTACTGTTGTGCGGATACCGTGACAACCACGGTCCTGCTCGGAAGCAGCGGATTGCACGACCTTGATGTCGCAGCCTTCAAAATGTCGCCGAATCCGGCAACCGACTGGCTTGCCGTGGAACCAGCGGATGCATCGCCATACTCGGTTCGTGTGTTCAATGCAGCCGGCATGGTGGTCCGCCAGATATCGTCAAACGGTATTGCACGTCTGGATTTGCATGACCTCGCCTCCGGTGTTTATACCTGTGAAGTCATTCAGGGAGGAAACGTATCGCAGCGGCGATTTATCAGGCAATAGGCAATCGCTTGCTATTTTTTAAATACAGTACATCAGGCAATCGCTTGCCATTTTTTAAACACAGTTCATCCCGATTTTTTCAGGCAGATTGCTGAGAAAAATCGGGATAAACTGTGTTTTTATTTTTGGCAGAAGATGGATTTGGTCAAAAAAAAACATTCCTTTGCGCACCTCATTTATATATTTAATACGGCGCTTCTGCAGAAAAAACTACCATCTACCAGTATTAAGTAATTTACCACACGACCGGACATTTTCCAGGCGAAGGCGGAGAAATTTAATATTTCAATTCTTTTCGTTTGTGTAAAAGCATTGTGCTTTTGCGTGATATAAAAATGTCCTTTAATGTGAGTATTTGCCACCCTGCGCCAAATCGGAGATTTATTGTAATCGTAACAAACAAGTTATTTTTTAAATGTCTGATATCCAACAGAAGCTAACCCGTATCGGGGTCTTTTACGACGGTAATTATTTCCTCCACGTTTCGAATTATTACGCATATCACCACGAACGCCGCAGCCGCCTGAGCATAGCAGGTTTGCACGAATTTGTTCGTCATCGTATTGCGGAAGAGGAAAAAAAGGATTTTCATCTTTGTCAGATCGTTGACGCGCACTATTTCAGGCGGCGGCTCAGTGCCCAGGAGGCAAGTGCGGAGGGCAATCGCCTGTTTTATGACAGGTTGTTCGATGATATCCTGATGATGGAAGGCGTTACCACACATTACCTGCCTGTGCGCACCGTACAAGGCTATCGTCAGGAGCGCGGCATCGACGTCTGGATGGCTTTGGAGGCATTCGAACTGACCCTGCACAAACAATTCGATGTGGTCATTCTGATCGCTTCGGACAGTGATTTTGTGCCTCTGGTTCGGAAACTCCACACACTGGGAGTCCGTGTTATGCTGCTTGCCTGGGACTACGAATATTACGATGAAGAAGGTCGCCGGCGCAGCACCGTCACTTCGCAGTATTTATGGGAAGAGGTTACGTATCCGGTTGCCATGCAGAATGTTATCGACGACGATAATGACGATCTGTTTCCGGTAAGTCGTTTATTCGTCGAACGCAAAAAAATTGCATTGGCGGATGAAGTGCCGGTTGAAATCGAGGAAGGTGAAACCAAATCCAGCACGATCTACAGCTTGAAGGATGGTTACGGGTTTATCAGTTTTCCGCAAACAAACAACCTGTTTTTCCACTATTCATTCCTGGTAGAGACCGATTTTAATGATCTGCGCGAAGGCGACACGGTAGAATTCACGCTCAGTAAAAACGAGCGCGGCGAACACATTGCCCGCAACGTGAAACTGATTCGCTGATAAAAAACAAGCCCGGTGGAATTATCCGCCGGGCTTTTTAAAACTACTGCTAAAATGTTGTCGGTTCAGGAATTCCGCCGGTTTGTCATTGACGCGGATGTTTCGGGTTGATATCCGGCCAGTGCGGCGATAATGGCGCAATGGGTGTTTTCCAGGCGATTTCTGCCCGGCGCGCAAGTTCTGCTTTCCTGCGCTCGGTCGAGTTGGGCGATACCGGCTTCCTGCCGGAAGTTTCTACTGGGAGTTTTGATACAGACTCGCCGACATCGGATTTCGCTGCTTGTCCAGGCGATGTTTGTGGAATATTAATATCTGTGTTCTTCTTAACCGTGCCGGCCGCTTTTTTCTTCAACTCTTTTAGGGATGTTTCGGGTTTTTCGGCAACAAGCGCCTGGTTTTCAGGTACTTCGGATTTACTTTCGGGCAGTAGGGCCGGCTGTTCCTTCGCAACGGGAGATTCCACTGCCGGTGTTTCCATTTTCCCGGCACGCCCGAATATCAGGTAGAGCCCCAGGGTCAGAGTAACCGCAAACGCTGCGAGCAGCGCGATGGTCTGCGTACTCCAGCCCGTACGGGGCGGTTTTATTTGCGATTGCACGTGTTGCCAAACGCGTTCGGAGGGTGTATCCCAACCCGTCGCGGCCGGTGTTTCGGGCAATTCTTCGAATGTTTTTCGGAAAAGTTGATCGAGCGACTCGAATTCTTTCGGATCAGTCATTGGCTTGATAATCAGTTTTTGGCGGCGTTTATGTGATAAATGATTTGTCCAGAATCTTTTTCAGGTATTCCCGGGCTTTGAACAACTGGCTTTTGCTTGTGCCGATCGAAATTCCCAACTGTTCGGCAATTTCTTCGTGGCTGAAGCCGTCTATGGCGTAGAGGTTGAACACTGCCCGGTATCCCGGAGGCAATTTTTGCAGGTATTTCAGGAGTGTTTGCGCATCGAGGTTGGAGGCAAAGTCTTCCTCGGTGCGGAAACGGTTTTCAAAGGGGCTGAAATCAGCCGTGTCGCGGATAAAATCGCGTTGACGGCGCAAGTGACTCAGGGCGGTATTGACCATAATGCGGCGAATCCAGCCGCCAAGTGCTCCATCTCCGCGATACTGCGCCATATCGCGGTAAACGCGGATAAACCCGTCTTGCAACATATCCTCCGCTTCCGCTCTGTCACGTGCAAAACGCAGAACAACGCGGAACATCGACACACTGTACTGCCTGTACAACGCTGTCTGATGCGACGGGCTGCCTTGCAGCACACCACTCACCAATTCATGGTCACTCAATTGTTGCATGAGGTTTGAACATTATTTTTGGCGATGAAAATGTAAAAGCGGTTGCCCGGCCACCGTCGGTTTTTTTAAAATATTTGTACGAGGCCAATTTATCGCACTTTACCGGGTTAAACAAAATCCGGGGCGATGTTGCAAAAACTTTAACTGCATTAGCTTGAAAACCGGCATTTTAAAGCCTGTCCGGAAACCATGCATAAGCCGAAAGGTCGATTTTCAGGGGCAGGCCTTTCAGGCAAGATGCGATCTCATTAATCCTCCTCCAGGTGTAAGCGAAGCCTCGCCAAAAAATGACCGTTTTCGCGGACGGTGGAAAGTTCGTACTGTTCGGGATACAGGAGGTCGAGTTGGCGCTTCAGGTTCTGCAGCCCGATGCCGCTGCCCGAAGGGGAAGGAGGACGCTGTTCCTTATCTACCGTATTTTTCACCGTGAAAATTAATTCCCTGTTGTGAAGGGAAAGCGATATGTCGATGTGAACATCGCCCGTGGTGCCGCTGGCGCCATGCTTGAAACTGTTTTCCACGAACGGCAGCAGGAGTAACGGCGCCACTGGCGTAAGCGGATAGTCGATATCTTCCCTGTAATTGACCACGAGACGGGTGTTGTACCGCAACTTTTCCAGCTCGATAAAATCCTGTATGACCTGCGCTTCGTCGCCGAGGGCTATGCGCGGCGCGCGGCATTCATAAATCACAAAACGCATGATCTTGGAGAGCATCATGATGGCTTCGGGCGTCTTTTCAGACTTTTTCCGGGCAAGTACGTACAGGTTGTTCAGTGTGTTGAACAGGAAATGCGGATTGGTTTGCGCCCGCAAAAAATTGAGCTCGCTCTGCAGTTTTTCCCGGATGAGTTGTTGCTCGAACTCAAGGCTCTTGTAATGCATCCGGATCATTTTAATCGCCACTGCCGCTGCCAGCGTGATAAAAAGATCGAAAATGGTGAGCAACAATCCATTGAACGACAGGATATTGATGACCCGGTCCGGGTAAAAGGCAGGAAAGAACAACCAGCCGATTTCTATCCTGTACAGAATAGTTGCAACGATAAAGGCCGCCAGCAGCAGCCCGATGAGTTGCCATATTTTGCTCCGCTCGAGGTAGAGCGGAATGACGTAGTAGAAAACAAAGTAGGTAAATGCGAGTTTGAGGGGCAGCGAGAATGTCTCGCCGACGAGTGCCATACCGAATTCCTTTTCGATATGCGCGCCTTGCAGAATACACGAAACCACGGCGTTTATCGGAAGATAAACGAGCCAGAAAATCACGTGCAGTGCAATTCTTGTCCAGTTCAGGCGTGCCATGCTATTGTATTAAAATCCGGCGAAACCGTCAGGGTATACAATGACCGGTCGCGCAGGCGAATTTCCTTGATCGGAACTTCATTGTCGTCCACCGTGCATTTTTTTACAAAATCGGGAAATCCGACGAGGTAGATTTTTGCCGTTTTGTAAGCGGGCTGGTACGCGCCTTCCTTGCGTAGCCGAAGACTGAAGCTGCCGTTTTCTCCGTCCGTTTCGAATATTTTCAAACTGAATTCTTCCGACCTGTTTTCGTATCCGTCCCCCTTGTCTTCATATAAATGACTGGTTTCCATGCCATTCTTGTAATAAACGTATAAAGTAAGTTCCTCTACCGCCGCCTGTGACGTCCATTGCCGCACGGGATAAACCGGCAATACGGCGCCTTCCTTCACAAAGAAAGGTATCTGATCGGGCATGGTATTTACAAATAATTCGCCGCTGCAAATCTGTCCCGTCCAGAAGTTGTACCAGTTGCCTTTGGGCAAATAGACCGCCTGCCGCTGCGTCTTCGGTTGTATCACCGGACTGACCAGGATATGTTCGCCAAATAAAAAGTCGCGTTCCTGTTCCCACAGTCGCTGGTCGGTTGCATCGGCAAATGCCAGATGGCGTATTACCGGTGTGCCGTCGAGCGTATGATGCCACATGGCGGTATAGAGGCAAGGTAGGAGGCAGTAGCGCAGTTCGATCGCTTTTTTCGCCAAATCCGTCCATTTTTCCCCGAAAGACCAGGGTTCCTGGTCTGAAATGTGCAAAGCGGGGTTCGAAAGTTCGGCCTCGTCGGCGGGTAGCGTGTCGCCGCTGGCATGCTGGCCCATGCTGTGAACGCGCATCAGGGGGTGAAATACCGCCAGCTGGAGCCAGCGTACAAACAACTCGCCGTCCGCCGAGCCCGCAAAGCCGCCGATATCGGTTCCGCAGAATGAAAACCCCGAAACCGAAAGGCGCTGACACTGGATATTGGCAATCTGAAGGTGCTCCCAATTGGAATAGTTATCGCCCGTCCAGATGGCTGCGTAGCGCTGGCCGCCGCTGAAGGTGGCGCGCGTGAGCAGGTAGGGTCGTTTGTCAGGTTTCAGGCGCCGGTAGCCTTCCCATGAAGCGCGGTTCATCTGCTGACCGTACACGTTGTGGGCTTTCCGATGGCTGCAGGGCTGGCCGTCAAAGTTGTGCAATACGTTGTCGGGCAGTGTTTTATGATGTACGTGAAATACTGCCGGTTCGTTCATGTCGTTCCAGAATCCGCTTACGCCGAGGTTTGTGTACATATCTTCGTACAAACTGCCCCACCACGCACGCACGCCGGGATCCGTGAAATCCGGAAATGCGCAGAACCCCGGCCATACCGGCGCTTTCGCGATTTCTCCGTCGCTCGTTCGAACAAACCTGTTCTGCTCCACGCCTTCCCTGTATACAGCGTACTCCGGGTCTTCCTTGATGCCCGGATCGATCATTAAAACGGTTTCAAAGCCTTCTTTTTTCAGATCATCGATCAGTTCTTTCGGATTCGGGAAATATTTTTCATTCCAGGTGAAACACCTGAAACCGTCCATATAATCGATATCGAGGTAAATGGCGTCGCAGGGAATTGCCCGCTCGCGGAACTCGCGGGCGATATCGCGCACCCGGCTGTCGGGGTAGTAACTCCAGCGGCACTGGTGATATCCCAGTGCCCACAAAGGCGGCAATTCATGCGTACCGGTCAGGCGGGCGTACGAGCGCGCGACATCCAGCAGGCCGGGACCGTAAAGAAAGTAGTAGTTCAATTCGCCGCCTTCGGCTGAAAACGTGGTTGCGCCGGTTTCCTGGCTGTCGAAATCAAAATGTGTGCGGTAGGTGTTGTCGAAAAAAATTCCGTATGCAATTCCTTGATTCAGTGCGTAATAGAATGGAATGGCGCGGTAAAGCGGATCCGTTTCCCGTCCGAATGCATAAGAGTCGGCGCACCAGTTTTCGAATTTTTTGCCGGCCAGGTTTGGTCCGCAGGTTTTATCGCCCAGACCGAAAAAAACTTCTTTGCGATGGCATTTTTTCTCCATGTTCAATTCGCACCAGCCGCGCAGGATGGTGCGTTTGGCGCTGTAGCCGCCTTCATCCTCGCAAAGCACACGGTCGTCGTGATCATAAAATTTCACGCGCAAACCGGTTTTTGAAACGACTACCTGCAATTGTTTCGACTCGAGCAGATATTCGTTGTTGTTTTCATTGAGGGTGACCGTCACTTTTTCGGGCTGAAATGCAGGATCGACAGCGTAGGAAAAATCGGGCGCAAAAACGCCGTCGGGCGCATATCGCAGGCGAATGATCCCGGCGGCCAGCACCTGAACGCGCAGCGTAACGGCGTTCCTGCACACGAACTCATACGCACCGTCGCGCCAGCGCACCGTCGCGATCTCATCGGGCACGACGATCTGATAGACATCGTCGTATCGCGTGCTCACATTGGCCTCTGAAAAAGATATTTCCGACGGCAGTACCGGTGTTTCCGGAATGGGTTCTGTTTCGGAAATCTGGTCGGCTTGTTCTTCCATGCTGCTTGGTTTGATGACCAAATGTCCGCCGATTTTCCCGAAGAGAACAATTTTTCTGCGTTAAACGGGAAGAAATCACCGGCGCCGGTCATCCCCAATGCATCAAAAGAAGAAAACCCCGCTCAGGAAGAAGTGCGATTGCGGATCGGTACTTTGCGGGTTCGAGGTCAGGTTATAAGCCCCGCCATTAAACGACCCGGTTGTATCCGCACTGTTTGCTGCTCCGGAGTTTCCAAAAGTCGGCTGATAAAAAGCGTCCAGTTCAAATCGTTTCCCTATCCGCAGACCGGCGCCGAATAAAAGATTGGCGTGCCAGCGAGGCAAGGTGCTGGATGTCAACGTGTTAAGATTTTCCAGTGCAATTTTACTATTAGCCACGTATATTTTGTTGTTCGCAAAATTCTGTTCCGAAGCGCTGGCGCTGAGGTTACAGGATGCCGTCATGCCCGCGTAGAGCCTGAGCGGCCGAAGCGGTTGCCAGAATGCCAAAAGCGGCATTTCCAGCCTTTGAAGGCGGTCGACAGGCACCAGTACCTTTTGGGCGGCCTGATCAGCCGAGGCGTTTCCCGTTCCGGGATTGATCACATCCTGAAGGACGGCAAAGTTGCCGGTAGCGTCTACGTAACTGGTATTGTCAAGTGAAACCACCGGCCGTTCCTGCAGAGAAGGACGGTAACGCGCATACTGAATACCGCTTCGAAGCCCCCATTTCTGAAAGGGTTGCCATTCCAGCGCCAGGCCGGCGGAAAACCCGTTCACTGCGGAGAGGCTCTCGGAATGAATGCCCGCAGTCAGGCCGATCGACCAGTGTCGGGGGGACGGTTGTTTTTTGATGATGTCCTGTTCGTCCAAAGCGACCCTTAAAAGATCCGGTTTTCCCGGCGATCCGGTTTGTATGACCTGTTCTTTTACCGGCAAGAAAGCAAGAAAATTCATGCCTTGCCCGTCAGTTTTTTCTTCCCGGACAAATTGGCCTGGAACAAGTGTTTTAACGCGCGCTTCTGCCGGCTGGCTGAAAAGCGTATTGTTCGTCAATATCGTATGGTTGCGGGTGTCGTTTTTTGCCAGTGTGGAAACGGTACGAGCGGTACTGAAACTGAGTGGCGCTGAAGCGTCTTCAGGCCTTTCTGTTTGCAGATTGATATCGATTGGCTTTTTTGTTTCTGCGCTGCCAGCGTCGACGACAGGTTGCCGACGGGTCTCTTTTTCGACGGGGCGTGTGTGCGTTTGTTCCGGTTTTCCGGAGCGGTACCACCACCATCCGCCTGCTCCGGCGAGGGGGAGTGCGATCAGTATGCTCAGCCACCACCACGCTAACGGACGTTGACGCCTTTTTTCCGGCATCTCCCGGTCGAGCGCTCCACGCATGGAACGCCAGCCCTTGTCTGTCAGCTGGTGATTAAATTCATTTTTCATGTCGCAGTGTTTAGGAGTGGGTCCTGGGATAAAGCCTGGCTCAGGAGGTCGCGCACTTTTTGCCGGCCTGTGCTAAGGTGCCATTTGGAAGTGCCCTCGCTGATGCTCAATCGTTGTGCGATTTCAGCGTGCGAGTAGCCTTCGATGGCATAAAGCCTGAATACTTCCTGTGATACAGGGGGGAGTTTGAGAACCGCCCGCAGGATATCTTCTTCATAAAAACTTTCATGGCTGCGCTCCTGCACCACATCGTCGCG
>JAKOXM010000328.1 GCA_029781095.1 Bacteroidota bacterium | reverse complement strand
AGGCGATATGAGCAGAACCACAACAAGAGCAGAATTGATACCGAAGTTTGCATGGCAAAAGGTGCATTTTTGATAGAACATCGCTGCACCGGTTGAAATTGTAGAGATAATAAAAAACGGGCTGTCGGTTTTCCGGCAGCCCGTACCGCCAAGCTCTGGTTGGCGCGTAATAAATAGCGATTGTATAGGCCAACCGGAGGTTGGCGTTACAGCATCACCGCAATGCACGAATCCTGTTCCTTTTCGCGCACGAGAGCAGGAAGGGGATGCGTTTGAGTTCATTGTCGCTGGTTTCTAAAATTGGCGACAAAACCTTATTTTTGCATAACTATTTGATTTCATGACTTGCTCCAACTTCCAATACAGCAATCACGCCGTTGTGCAAATGTTCAAACGGAACATATCGGCGGATGAGGTTGAAGATGCGATATAAAATGGCGAGATAATTAAAGATTACCCGAATGATAAGCCCTATCCCAGTTGCCTGATATCTATTTTGTAAACAGCAGGCCAATTCATGTTGTTGTAAGTCACAATACTATATCAGGTACTTGCTTTGTCGTAACGGCTTATCAACCAACTCCAGACATTTGGAGTACAGATTTTAAAACTAAAATTTAAAGCCATGCACCTCTGTCCCATTTGTAAAGTAGGCTCGCTTGAAGCAGGTGCCGTTACTGTTACGCTCGAACGCGGAGGCTCTATTATACTATTAAAAAATGTACCGGCACAAGTATGCACCAATTGCGAGAGTTACTTCCTCGATAGCCATATGACCCGCGAAGTATTAAAAAAAGCAGAGGCGTCCGTTCAAAATGGAGCGGAACTGGAAGTGATTCAAATGAAAGCAGCCTGATGTGGTATAAACGCAACAAAACGGCGCGAAAGGCATACAAACCTTCCGCGCGGTACCGCCAACCTCCGGTTGGCGCGTAATAATTAGCGATTGTATAGGCCAACCGGAGGTTGGCATTACAGCATCTCCTTCACCATTTCCGCAAAGGCCGCAATGCTCAGCACGCCCTGGTCGCCTTCGCCCTGCTTGCGCACGGCCACGGTGCCCGAGTCCTGTTCCTTTTCGCCCACGATGAGCAGAAAGGGGATGCGTTTGAGTTCGTTGTCGCGGATCTTGCGTCCGATGGTCTCGTTGCGGTCGTCTACCACGCCGCGCAGGTCGTCGGCTTCGAGTTGTTGCTTCACCTGCATGGCGTATTCGATGAATTTGTCCGATACCGGCAGGATGGCAAACTGCTCGGGCGTGAGCCAGAGCGGGAATTTGCCCGCGCAGTGCTCGATCAGCACCGCCGTGAAACGCTCCATGGAGCCAAACGGCGCCCGGTGGATCATCACCGGCCGGTGTGGCATATTGTCGGCGCCGACGTAGGTCAGGTCAAAGCGCTCCGGCAGGTTGTAGTCTACCTGGATGGTACCGAGTTGCCAGGAGCGGCCCAGCGCGTCTTTCACCATAAAGTCGAGTTTCGGGCCGTAAAAAGCCGCTTCGCCGTAGGCCGTGATGGTCGGCAGACCCACCTCTGCGGCCGCGTCGATGATGGCCTGTTCGGCTTTGCGCCAGTTTTCTTCCGAACCGATGTATTTCGCTTTGTTTTCCGGGTCGCGCAGGCTGATCTGGGCTGTGAATTTATCGAAGCCCATTTTGGCCAGTACGTAGCGTGTCAGGTCGAGCACGCCCAAAAATTCGTCCTTGATCTGGTCTTCGGTGCAGAACAGGTGTGCGTCGTCCTGCGTGAAGCCGCGCACACGCGTGAGCCCGTGCAGTTCGCCGGACATTTCATAGCGGTACACCGTGCCGAATTCGGCGATGCGGATCGGCAACTCCCGGTAAGAACGCGGGCGGTAGCCGAAAATTTCGCAGTGGTGCGGGCAGTTCATCGGCTTGAGCATGAACTCCTCGTCTTCGTCGGGCGTGCGGATGGGCTGGAACGAATCCTTGCCGTATTTTTCCCAGTGGCCGGAAGTAACGTAGAGTTTTTTGGAACCGATATGCGGCGTGATCACGGGCTGGTAACCGCGCTTGATCTGCTCTTTTTTCAAGAAATCTTCGAGTCGCTGGCGCAATGCAGTGCCTTTGGGCAGCCACATCGGCAGGCCCTGGCCGACTTTTTCGGAGAACATAAACAACTCCAGTTCAGCGCCTAATTTTCGGTGATCGCGTTTTTTGGCTTCTTCCAGCAGGTGCAGGTATTCTTCCAGTTCCTTTTGCTTGGGAAAGGTAATGCCGTATACCCGCGTCAGTTGTTTTCGTTTTTCATCGCCGCGCCAGTAAGCGCCGGCGAGGTTGAGGATTTTAACGGCTTTGATCGGCTCCGTGTTCGGGATGTGCGGTCCTTTACAAAGGTCAACGAAATTGCCTTGTTCGTAAAACGTGATCTGTCCGTCTTCCAGTCCTTCGATCAGTTCGAGTTTGTATTCGTCGCCTTTTTCGGTAAAGTACTTCACGGCGTCGGCTTTGCTGACCTCGCGGCGTTTGTACTCGCTTTTGTTGCGTGCGAGTTCGAGCATTTTTTGCTCGATTTTCGGCAAATCAGCAGCAGTCAGGGGCTTGTCGCCGGTGTCCACATCATAATAAAAACCGTTTTCGATGGGCGGCCCGATGCCGAGTTTTATGCCGGGGTACAAGGCTTCGAGGGCTTCCGCCAGGAGGTGAGCCGAGGAGTGCCAGAACGTGCTTTTGCCCTCTTTATCATCCCATTTGTAAAAAACAATACGGGCATCCTCGTTGATGGGGCGCATCAGGTCGCGGACTTCGCCGTTGACTCCGGCAGAGAGCACAACGCGGGCGAGTCCTTCGCTGATGGATTTGGCCACATCCATAGCGGTTGTTCCGACAGCATACTGACGAACGTTACCGTCGGGAAAAGTGATGTTGATCATAAAAAAAGTGTTTTAGCCCACCAAAACGAAAGGCGGGTGCCCGTGCGCCATACGAACGGCGTGGGCGGTTTGTGAAAAA
>JAKOXM010000326.1 GCA_029781095.1 Bacteroidota bacterium | reverse complement strand
TTTTGCCCACAGCCGGTCCTCAAAAGCATATCCAATGGCGTCGTGCCGGAGCACCACAACCACCCCGCAGTCTTTTGCCTGCGAGCCGGTCTGTTGATTCGTCAACAGAAATACCTTGGGCCAGGCGAAAGGCATTATCTCGTGCGGTTGCGTGGCATCAAAAACAATCCGGTGTTTGCCTTTTAATTTTTTAAACCACTGATCAGGGTCTGAAGGATCGATATCTTCGTTGTCCGCCAGGGCGAGCGGTTCTGCACCAAGTTTTACCGGTGTAGCCAGCGTAGCCAGTCCAAGGGTGGCGGCGCCGGCGGCGATGGTTCCGAGGAACTGGCGCCGGGGAGTTGTCGACTTGAATTGATTGCGTTTCATTTTGAGAAAAATGAGTGGTTAAGTTTAATTGTTGAAAAAAGAAAAATCACAACAACCGAAGACATCAGTAACCGTTGGCCGGGTTTTCTCCAACGGCGGGAAAATCAGCGTTTCACTCATACTTTACTGTTTCAAGGCAATCTTTTCTACGTACCTGTTCACCGTTGCCAGATCTGCTCCAATCGTAATCGGCCGCCACGTCGTTGCCAGAATCGTCGCCGGCAGGAAAACGGACAGGTCTGTCTGGTCGATCTGTTTCGGTTCAACGGCGCGGATGCGTGCCATATCGAGGGTTTCATGCAGCGTATTCACGAGGTCGTCCCAGGTCCACGCGCCGGTAAATTTGGAAGGCGTGCAGAGCAGAATGGCCTGCGGAGGTTCGGCATTGGGCTTGTCAAAATGGAAAGTGATACCGGTGGTTTCGGTTTCTGCGGGGATCACTTCCGTCCAGTCGTCGAGCAGCAGGCCGCATTGCGGTTTTGTTTTGTCAAAATCTGCAGGATAGATGGCGCTGTACAACAGATTTTCGCGGTTAAGACGATCTTTATCTTCCGGCGCAAATTCGAGCGCCAGCCAGGGCGCCGATGCGTCATAGGGAAATTGCACAGGCCGCAGTTCGGGCGCTGTTTTGCCAAATGCCGGTGCAAGAAATGTCAGGTTTTCAAGGTGATGCATCTTCTCCCGCACCCTGGCCGTACCGTAAAGCCAGTCGTCGACGGGGAAGTCATTATTAAGAGTAGTTTGTTGATAATTAAGTAGTTGTGCGCGATTTGTATATGCCTTGGACCATTCTTCCGCCTGATTTTCAGGCATCGTGAACGAAGGAACCAGCACAAATTCGTCGCCGAAAACAAGCCTGGCCGCTTCGGTCAATATCTGCACTTTCTTGTCCGGCGAAGCTTCGGAATCATGGTCGGTCAGTTTTTGCTGAATAGCCGCAACGCGTTTGTCGATATCTGCGATGAGTTGCCGCGTACGGTTGTGCAGGTCTTCTGCAAGCGTAACGATCTGTTTTTCAATATCCTCCGTACTCACTTCCTGCAAATCGAAATCCGAAACAGGCAGAAGTGCCTTAAAATCGGTCAGTACATCACTGATTTTTGTTTTCGGCGTTTTCCCGAAGTTTTCAAAATCCGTTTTTCTTGCGGAAAACAGCGCTTTTTTGGCATCTACCTCTACCTGAAACTGCGCAGATGTTTTACCGGTCGGGTCAGTGAAGGTAGTTGCGACAAGCAATTCGGCTTTCTGGAGCAGGGCAATTTTCTCCGGTTCGCCGGGCTGTGCGGGCAGTGTGAGCAGAAGCGCATCGTATTCGTCGAGTTTGCCCTGCCAGCGTGTGGCAGTCTCGGCTGCCTGCGCCAGCAGATTTTTGAAAACGCCGCCTTTCGTTTCGTGGAAAACAGCGAATCCGGTTTGCTGCAAACCGTAGAGTGACAGTGATTTGCATGCAGCGATCATGTCATCCAGGTAACCATCTATATTCGCCAGGATGGTCGCCGTATCAGGCCCCGGATCGGGGAAAACGGCGTCCAGTTGCGCAAGCAGCGGTTGAAGCCTGGTCGCTTTTTCACCATTCAGCGCGCCTTCGAGGAAGTCTGCCCGGCTGCGCGCCAAAGCGATATCCCCGGTGTTGTCCGATTTGGCTTCCGTCGGCAATGCCACGTCGGTGGACCGCAGGTGACGGGAACGCAGCAGCAAGGCCCGCAGACTGCGGATCATCGAAGCGATCTCGAAGAAAGTAAAATCGCCGTTCCGGGTTTCCGTGTAAGTGATCTCGAGCGGCACATCGGGGCGCGGTTTGGGTACCCCATTGTTGAGTACATAATCGCTGACGCGGTCTTCCAGTTCGGAGCGCGCCTGGGTATTTTCCGGGCTTATGATGTACAGAAGATCAAGTGCCTGAAGCCCGAGATCAGTCTGTGTGACGAACATTTCATGCGGATTGCCGGTTGCGACGTCGGTGTAGCGTACCCGGCAACTGACCTGTCCGGGCGCAGGAAGCAAGCCATTGATCCATTTCTGCATGGCCGGCTCGGCCTTGATCCGCGGGTTATCTGTTAATGCTGCCGTTGCGTCCGATTCAAAATGCAGCGCCACGCGGTGGGTAATACCGATACCGCTTCGCGGCGTCTGCACAACGTCGGGTACGGGTGGGTAAGTGGCCTGGCTGTAGGCATCGAGCGTCGCCGCGGCGCGGTCGTAGTTGCCCATAACGATCTGGTGAACGCCTTCCGCCACCGCGAGGTCGGCTACGGCGTCGTACAGGTCGAACAGGCGGTCCACTTCGGTGTCGATAACGTCTTTTTGCGCTGCTGTCGCGGGCGGTAATTTGGCCGGAGGGAAGCCGAAAGGATATTTTTTATTGGCCGGTGACGCGTTTTTTACGTGGCGGATAAAGTTAAGGCCATTGACCACGTTCCGCGCCTCTACCGCTTCGATACTTACACCGTCCGGCAGGTCTTCCTGGCGGGTATAAAGCGGAAAAACCAGCCTCAGGGGGTAAATAAACTGGTCGCTTTCGGCAAAATTGTACCGGTCGTGCAACCCGCGCTCGAACTGATAACCCAGCAAAGCCGCCAGGCTCTGTCCGTTGCGAATACCTTCTATAATGCCCATTGCCAGCCGTACCCGTTCGGAAGAAAGGTTTACTTTCAGCAATTCGGGGTGATCGGGCGTGGCATTGGCGATGTAGCCATTGCGCAACACCGCCGCCGTTACGGCGTGGTTCACGGAAGGTGCGTGGATGTAGCCTTCGTTGGTATCGTCGCGGAAAAGTGGCGTGCGATCCTTTTCCGGCACTTCGGTATTGAATATGTCATTCAGTTCCTTGTTCCGGGCCAAATTGACGGGTGTCAGGGTCTTGTTCTCTGATTTTACGTTTTCCAGCCAGCCATACGCGCCGAGATAAATGCCTTTCCGGTGTTGAACACCGTCTTCCACGCCTTCGTTGTCGCCTCTGCGCGCATAGCGCATGGAAGAAAGTTGAAAATTGATCAGGCCGGACATCCAGGCGTCGAGGCGGTAAGAACAGCAGTCGAGGTGTTCGGCGAGGAGGCGTTCGAGGCGTGCCGTGGGTGTTTGGGCGAGGTGTTCGAGCGCCTGGATTTGCTCTGCCAGATAACGGGTACCGAAAATCTCGCCGATGTTCAGCGCGATGTGCTCTGCGAGCGTGCGCGTCGGGTTGCCGGTCAGTTTTTCATTCGGACTGTACAACACCTCGTACCGGCTTTTTTCTACAACCGTATTGCCTGCGGCTACCGCCGTTGTTTGCGCGTTTGCGCCCTGGATCTGAAAAAAGTGGGGCTCGCTGCGAAGATTTATTTTAGTCTGGTTGTCAAGTAGTTGCGCATCGTCCAGTATCCGTATGCCGGCGTCGTGGTATCCGAGTTCGAGCGCGTGCTTCATCAAAATATAGAGCAAGGCATTTGGCCATTTATTGTCGATGAAGCCGTCCTGCACGCGAATGATATCGAACGATTGCTGTGCCCATTCGCGCAGCCATTCGATGTAGTTGTGGTTATTGGTTGTCATAACCCGCAGCGCTTCCGTTTCCGACAAAGGCCCTTCCTGGACAACAGGACCGGTCAGTTTATTGGCTGTTACCTTCCAGAACAGGTCGAACAATTTGGGCGTTTCGAGGCCGGAATAGCCCAGCAACTGCAGCCGGTTGAACGCTTCGTTGTGCAGCTCATTGGCCGGAAGCGTTTTCCAGTTGATGAGTATTTTCCAAATGGAGGCAATGTTGTGTTCCTGCTTTTGGGTGTTGGCGTATCGCTGGTAAAACTCCACTGACGCGGGATGCAGCCCCAGAATATCGAGCAGGGTCTGGTGCGGGTCGGCGGAGGAATTCGGATCGACCCTGGATACGGTTTTGGCCTGCTCCTGCCAGGTTGCGTACAGGTTGTCGAGGACGCCGCTGAATTTCCACAACCAGTCTTTAAACGCTGTTTTTCGCTGTTTTTCCTGAAATTTTGAAGAGTAATCGATGTAGGAAACCGTCTCATCTCCGAATACCCAACCGATTTTACTGTATGGCGTAGCGGGCAAGATACCATACGGCTGCCGTCCGATGCGTATCGCCGGGACCATACCGCGTCCGCTCACGAAACGGTTGAAAAACCAGCGCGTATAATAAATATCGTCGTCGTTGAAAACGGGCTGCAAAAGTGTGTCCATAAAATAACCCAGCGTGGCGGGCCACAGGGTCGTGTTCATCGCACGGGCTTCACACTGGTCGCGGTCGCCGGCATGCGGCACCTGCTTGAGCCATTCGGTGTCGAGGCCGAGACTTTCGGCAAAAAGTTGTCCGTCGCGTTTTTGCAGCAGGTCATCCGTTTCGGTGAATTGTGCCTTGCCTTTGAATACAAAGTCAAAACTCGCGTCCGCATCGTCTTCGCGGGAATAGGCGGAGTTGCCCTCTTCCGTATTGTTCGTAGCCGAACCCTGGGGTAAAAAGGCAAAACCCGTGCGGCTGAAGTAATGATGCTGGAAAAGGTTTTCCAGTTCGGTTTTGCCTTTCGCCGCATCGGAACCCAGCCGTATACCGAGCACAAATAGCCGGTCGAACCCCGCACTGGCTTGTTGAGCCGTGATATTGATGCGAAATCCCATACCCCGCCTGACCGCTTCGTCGAAGTCAAGCATCCAGCGAAGGTCGTCGCCAATCACAAGGTTGCCATGTTCGTCAAACTGGAACTGCGACTCGGTATCGGACGTGGGGTCGGGACTGACGTGGAAAGGCGTTTGCACGGGCGCGCTGAGTTCTTCCACGACTTTTATGTTATTCTGGTAGCCGAGCAGCACAAAACGTTCAGGGAGCAAATCGGCCTCTGCAGCCTTTGCCCAGGAGGTGGTTTTTGTCTCCAGGTCTTCGTTTTTGGGCAAAAACAACAAGGAAACCATCACATTTGTCGTATCCCGGGTAAAAGTCGCCGCCGGTTGCTCGGACAAATTATAGGGCTTGAATTGATCGGTAAGTTCCAGCGCCCGGGGCTCGCCCAGGGCTGCCACCAGCGTATTCCAGGCGGCAATTTCGGCGGCATTTTGCCCGTCAGCCTTCCAGACAGCGGTCCAGTATTGGGCCAGAGGAGCGCGTTCCGGGTCGATCAGTGTCGTGTCTGCGGGCACGACGAGGATCAGATCGCCGGCCACTTTTGTCTGCGGTTTTGTTTCGAGAGTCGGGTCGCCCGCCGGGTCGCCCGCTTGTAGCGGATTGAGGGGGCGAAAATGCTGTATGATCCAGGTGGCGCGACCGGAACCATGACTGGCCACGAGTCCACGCCACGCGGCGCGCTCTTCGTCCTCCGCGCCTGCGGCACGGAAATATTCCCGCCAGAAAATGCCGGCGCTGAGCAGTTCGGTGTCCGAAAGTGTTTCCTCGAACGTGTCCACGAGGCACTCGTCGGGATAGACGCGCACCCAGAGCTGGTTTTGAGGCACACCGGCGGCGGTATTGACCTGTTTGAAACGCGTTTCGAGGCGAAGCGGGAACAGCATGACCGGGATGTCGTCGTTCATCTGGCCGGCATTCTGACGCGGGTCGGTCCACTGCTGCCAGAACGCGGGATACAAATCGGCGAGTTGCCCTTTCAGGTTGCCGACTGCCCCTGCGCGTTCTTTTTTTAAACCTTCCAAACGCTTTTTTTGCTGCTCGAGCCTGTTGCGCTGAGCGATATGATCCTGGTTGTGCGGATCAAACCAGCGCTCCATTCCTGCCAATTCCGTTTCCACCTGCTTGAGCTGTTCCGTTGTCCGGAACAGGGCGTTTTCCGCTTCGTTGTGGGCGCTGCGGGTTTGGGATAAGGCTTGCTGTATTTGTTGAAAATCAGACATTTACTTATAAAGGTTTGAAGGTTTCAGGGTTTCAGGGTTACAGCGTTTGAACCACGATAGTGGCAAACGGGGTATTATGTTCCTTTAGGCTTCAGCATCTCGCTGGCATGCACAGCGACCATGACCGGTACCTGGTAGAGAATATAGGCCAGGTCGGCGGCGTCGGCCTCTTTGCGCCACGCGATGTTTTTATCTTCTTCATACTGCGTGAGTTCTTCATCATACTCTGCCTGCGACGTATCGGTCGGCTTGGTGAGGCCGATGTTGGGTGTCGCATTGGAAATTTGCA
>JAKOXM010000810.1 GCA_029781095.1 Bacteroidota bacterium | reverse complement strand
CCCGACGATCTTCCGTTCTTTTCTGACCCCTCGGTACTCGTTTTTCTGGGACTGACGGCCCTGGCGGTTACCGTACTTTCGGGCCTTTATCCATCGCTGGTATTGTCGGGATTCAACCCCGTCCGGGCGCTTAAAAACGAAACAAGCACCGCTGTATCGGGTGGCGTGCCCCTGCGCAAAGCGCTGGTAGTCTTGCAGTTTACCATTGCCCAGGCACTCATTGTAGGCGCTATCGTGACCATCGGGCAACTCGATTACATCCTCAATATGGATATGGGCTTTAAAAAAGACCTTATCTACACCTTCTCGTTCGGTGGCGACAGCACCTCGCAGTCAAGGCTCGACGGGTTCAAGCAGCGCCTTCTCCAGATACCTTCCGTGGAAACGGTGAGTTTCAGCAATGACAAACCCTCTTCGGGCAACACCTGGAGCTCCAACTTTGCTTTCGGAAGGGGCGCGGAAGATGCGAAGTTTCATACCAACCTGAAGTTTTGCGACGCCGATTACCTCAAGACCTTCGGGCTCCGCCTCGCGGCAGGTCGCTGGCTTGCGCCTTCCGATACCATGCGTGAAGCCGTCGTGAACGAAACGATGTTGAAAAAACTGGGCATCACGAACCCGGAATCGGCCGTTGGAGAGGAACTTCGACTGGGAGGCAGAAGGCGTATGCAGGTGGTTGGCGTGGTAAAGGATTTTCATGCGCATTCCGCGCACGAGGGCATTGATCCGGTGGTGTTGACCACGCGACGCGAGTTTTACTGGGAGGCGGGCGTCAAAATACGGCCCGAAAACATGGCGGCTACCACGGAATCCATTCGCGCCGTTTTTGACGGCACTTTTCCGGAGCAGGTATTCGAAGGGCACTATTTCGATGAATCGATTGCCCGTTTTTACCGCGCGGAAAACCGGTTTTCGGCTTTCTGCAAAGCCTGTGCGGCACTGGCCATACTGATTTCATGCCTCGGACTTTTTGGACTGGCCTCGCACGCTGCTGCCCGTCGCACCAAAGAGATCGGCATCCGGAAAGTACTCGGCGCAAGCGTGACCGGCATTACCGGCCTGCTGGCGAAAGATTTCCTGAAACTCGTGGTCATAGCCATCCTGATCGCTTCGCCGGTCGCATACTTCCTGATGCAAAAATGGCTCACAGACTTTGTATACCGCATTGATATTCAATGGTGGATGTTTGCCGCATCCGGGGCGGGTGCAATAGCGGTCGCGTTATTGACCGTGGGTTTTCAAAGCATAAAAGCGGCCCTCGCAGACCCCGTCAAATCATTGCGGAGCGAATAACGGTGCGATTTCTGTCAATATCGGGAGTGTTCAATATGAAGGGTTTTGGTACAAAACTCACCCTCCTGTCATTTCCCAACCCTCCTGTAATTCCATATTCTCATTAAAAACGACAAAATGCGCTTCGTAACCGGGAGCAATTTTGCCGAGCCGTTGACCCTCGCCGATCACGCGGGCAGGGTAGGTAGCGGCCATTCTTAAGGCCTCGTCAAGCGGAATTCCCGCGTATTGAACGGTATTTTTCACAGCATCCCACATACTGAGTGCCGAACCGGCCAACACGCCCGATTCGTCTACATACCGGTCGCCGGCAAAGCGAAAACGATAATCGCCCATGAGGCTTTCCGTCACGGCATCCGATATTAAAAACAGTTTGTCTCCAAGCAGTTCCTTGCTGATTTTCAACGCGTTAAAATCACAATGTATGCCGTCGGCGATGATGCTGGTCCAGGGCTTCCGGTCGTAGGCAGCGCCGACGAGCCCCGGTTCGCGACCTTGAAACGGGCTCATGGCGTTGAAGAGGTGGGTAACGCGGTCGATGCCTTTTTCGAATCCCCGAACCGCCTGTTTGAAGGTGGCGTTGGAGTGGCCGGCAGCGATCAGGATGTCGCTTTTCAACAATAGATCCAGCGAAATATCGTCAAATTGCTCGGGCGCCACCGTCATATACCGCACAACGCCCCTGCAACGCTCGATGAGTTCGGCCACTTCCGCCGGGTTAGGTTTCCGGATGTGTTGGAGTGGATGTGCGCCGCGTTTTTCCGGGTTGAAATAGGGGCCTTCCAGGTGCAGACCCAGCAACCCTTTTCCGCCCGCGCCCAGGTATTTCCGGCAGGCATCGATGGCTTGCCACATCGTTTCCAGCGGCGAGCAGGAGAGTGTGATCTGGAAATGTGATGCCCCGCCTTTTTTTACACTTTCCCACGTTTTTTGGATCGCCTCCACAGTCGGTTCGTTATTGAAGAGTTTTCCGTTGCCGCCGTACACCTGAAGGTCGATGAAAGCGGGAGCAATGGAAAAACCTTTGAGGTCAATGACCTTGCTATGATTGAAATTTTCGGTGCGAGCGGGGGCTTCGATACTATCCCTGATTTCGGTGATACCACCGTTTTCGACCGTGATACTTCCGCGCTGATGCACCTGGTCACCGCTGAAAATGCGGGCATTGATATAGGTAGTGGACATGGGGCAAAGGTCATACTACTGGACATTTTTATTTCACGCAAAGACGCAAAGTTTTCGCAAAGACGCAAAGCATTGAAATTTCGGATTTTGTGTCTTTGCGTTTTTTGCTTTTGCGTGGAAAATGTCCAGTAGTGTGGGCAAAGGTAAGCAGCGGGAGTATTGCAGTTTATTTCTTCAATGCTTCGGCCCTGCATTTTTGGGCCTGCTGGTTGTCGGGGTATTTTTCCAATACCTTGTCGAGCCATTCCACACCTTCTTTGGCCAGGTTGAACTGAACGAGCAGGCAGCCGATTTTGATGGAGTAATTGGTGGTCAGGACGGTGTTCGCAAAAGTATTTTCAAAATCCTTGTCGGCTTCCGCTTTTTGGCCCAACACCATTTTTGAAATGCCGCGATACATGAAGGCGTCCGAAAAGTCGGGATGGCGCCGGAGCGACGCATCGAAATCAGCGATCGCTTCGATGTGTTTTCCCAGCGACTGGTAGCACTTGCCGCGATCGAAATGGCTGTTGAATTTTGGGTCTGTTTTTTCGAGGAGGTTGAAGTCTGCTATGGCTGCTGCGAATTGGCCGGAGAACATTTTGGCGCCCGCCCGCAAATCGAGTGCATCGGTGTATTCGGGCTTGGCCTTGAGCGCCTTGTCGAGATCGGCGATGGCCGGCTCGTATTCGCCAAAACCATACAGGATATTGCCGTGCCAGTACCACGCTTCTGCATATTCCGGCTTGATTGCTGTCGCTTTTTCCAGGTCCTTCAACGCAGCCTCGTTGTCGTCCATTTTCATTTTTACCCACGCACGGCCGAGGTATGCTTCTGCGAATTTGGCATTGAGACGGATAGCCCGGTTGTAATCGGCAAGCGCCAGGGAATCCTGGTCGAGACGGCGGTGTGCGTATCCGCGCTGAACAAACGCAGCGGGATTTTTGGGCCTCATCTGTATATAAACGTCGAGATCGGCGATGGCATCCCTGAAATTGACGCGCATTTCGTCGACGTCCTCCACGTCTATTTTGCGTTTTCCGCGCTCGAGGTAGGCGTCGGCATAATCCTCCTTGATCTCGATGGCCTGGTCGAGCAGTTCGATGGCTTTGAACGGGTCTTTTTCATCCAGCGCCTGCTTGTAGAGTTTTTTCTCGTCCGAATCTTCTGCCGCCGAGCCTTCGGTGTTGCCCGAATTGGCCGCGAGTTCTTCCGCCTGTTTCCAGCCGACGGCCAGCGCCTCCAGTCGCGCGCGTTTGGGCGGATGCGTCAGCGATGCATCGTTCAGGGAAAATGTATTGATACCTGCCTGCGCTTCCTCCAGGCTTGCGCCGAGCCGGAACAAAATGCCGCCCGCAAAACGGTCGGCTTCGAGTTCGTATCGCTTCCGGATTGCCGGATCGGTTTCCTCCAGGTTGTGGTTGCTCAGATGATGCCCGATTTCGTGGGCCAGCACACAAAACGCCGCCCAGCGGGTGTTGGCGTCTTTTTTGAAATTTTCGAGAAAGGTGGTGCTGTACAGTATGAATCGCTGCTTGCCGATCGTGGTGGCCAGCGCGTTTTTACAGTCGGCCGATTTGATAACGAAGTTTTGGGGCAGCACGTTTACCTTCATGATCTGCTCCACGATCTGTTGCGCTTCCGAGGAAGCATCATAGGTGTACAGCTCCGTGAGGCTGTCCGCAGCGGCAAAGTTGCAGCTGTGCCGGATGGTCATGGGCTCCTGGGCGGACAGGACAGGCTCGAGGAGGAGAAAAAGAGTCAGTATTGCCGAAAATCTGAGCATACTAGGGTAGTTTTTCAACATAATCGATCGTCGCCATCGTCAGACGGTTCAACTCGCGTTGCAGCGCATCCGGTGGCATGAGGTTCAGATCGCGTTGTTTTTGCCAGTTGGCGTATTGGTTTTGCAGCACCAGCACTTCGTTTGTGTCGGTTTTGAGTTGCTCGCGCAGGAGCTCCAGTGCGGCGCCGACGCCACCGTCGGAAATCAGCAGGTCGAAAGCCTGCACCTGCGATACATTGCCGGAACGTTGCGCAAATTCGGCTTTTTTAGCCACATATTCCTGCATAATGGCTGCATTCGGGCGGAAAAGCGGCTCTTTCCGAAAATACAGAAACGAAAAAGCGAGCAGCAAAATCGCTTGAAATGGCAAAAGCCAGGTGTAGGATTTGGCGAAGTATTCCTCAATGCTCCAGTTCAGCGTTGCGAAGGGCAGGGCCAGCAGTGTCAGCAGCAGCAGCAGCAGATATGCCAGCGCTCCTGCGTATACCGCCCGGAATGTGGCGCGTAACAGCACCTTTGAAGGGTTTTTATTCAAAATCACAGCGGCGAACAACAGCATCAGGGCCGGCAGCAGCTGCACGAATGCCCAGGTCCAGACAGCGGTTTCTATACTTTCAAACTTGCCTGCGATGGTTTGCACAAATACCAGTGCAATGAGGGCAGCCGTGAAGCCGATCCAAAGCCAGAGGAGTTTTTTTCGGGTGTCAGACAGTAAAACGAGCATGATTCCGGAATGATAAAATGGTTTATAAGACTTACAAGGTTTATCCCCATTCTAAACTTTTCTCAACCCTCTCAACTCCTTCTTAACCCCCTCCTCAAAACCCCAGCCCGGGCGATAAACCCGCCTTGAACAGGTGCGTTTTGGCGTCAAAACGCGGCGAAGGGCATTTCTGGACGGGTTTTCGGTTGATTTCAGGCACTTCAAACTCATACACGAGGGAAGTCACGCTGTAATCGGAAGAAAAAGATGCGTCGGCAAGGCTCTTCGGCAATTTGTTGAACCCCATGCTGAGCCATGCCGTGGCCTGTTCTTTCGAAACCCGTTTGGCGCTGCCGCCGAAAGGCTGGTTTGTAACGACAAACACAAACAGCCGGAAATAGCCTTTTTGCGGCATGACGAGCGATTTCAGGTAATCCAGCACGCCTTCAAAATTGTCACGGGCGGGATAATCGAGCCAGCGGGTTCGGTCATTGCGGACAGAGCCGTCGTCACCGTTGTATTGTTCGAGTTGGGTCACGAGCGCGAAGCCGTTGGGCACCGAAAAATAGCTGCGTTGTGCATATCCTTTGGCGTCGAGCGCCTTGCGGATTTTCTGTTCCACTTCGCCGAGCGTTTTCAGGTCTTTGAACGAAGCCTCCGGCAATTCGAACCGGGCATTGCACGACGGCGGCGGCCAGGGGAAACCCGGCAGGGTCAGTCCTGCCAGTTGGGGGTCGTCGTCGAAGGGCAGGCTGTTGATCTGCAGGGCGCGTCCGGCGCGGTCAAAACCTTCCCGAACGGCCGTAAGGCGCTCGTCAACCGGTATGTCATACGAGGAAGGCAGTTTTTTCAGGAACGCTTCGATGTCCTGCCGGGAAAATCCTTTTAAAGAAAGAATATAACCCATGAATTGATCGGCCTCCGCTTCTTCCGTCTTGCGAAGCTGCGGATCAAAGGAATGTTCGTTGGCGTGGTGCCCGATTTCGTGTGCCAGGGCGCCCGTGATCTCGATTTCACTCGCTTTTTCGATAAAATCGAGGCTGTACAACAGGTACCGTTTTTCCCCGTCGAGTACAGCCGAAACGTTTTCCACGTTGGTCTGCACAATATCGAAGCTGGAGGCTGCACCGCCCAGCGACATGATTTCCGCAACTCGTTTATCGATGTCGTCATCGTCTGCAAAACGGTATAGCTCTTCATCCATCCCGCCGCCCGAAAAAATGCATCGCTGCTCAATATTCAGTTCCAGCAATTCCTGCGCAAATGCCGGCCGGATGGCCATGATGGCGATAATGGATAAAAAAACACGGGCGTTTCGCGGGGCCGGGAAGATTTTCATGCTGGTGCCTGGTGACGTTGTGATTCGACAAATGTACTGACTTGGGGTTGAAAATAGCATATACAAATCCGGCAGCCCCGGTTTTATACGTCAAAGTCGAAGCGCTGCAAACTATTTGCAAAACGGCAATCAAATCTTCGCTACGTTTGCTCCTGCATCAGTCAATTTCAGGAACAAAATGGAATAACAGCAAGGCCAACTTATCCGTAGCCTCACCCTTGGAGCCGCCACCATTCTCGTAGTCAGTTCGGTCATCGGATCGGGTGTGTACAAAAAAGTAGCTCCGATGTCGGCAGAGCTTTTATCGCCATCGCTGGTGCTATGGGCATGGGTACTGGGCGGCGTGATCAGCCTTTGCGGGGCGCTGAGCAATGCCGAAATTGCGGGCATGATGGCCGGATCGGGTGGAGAATACGTGTATTTCCGGCGCATATACGGTCGATTCATGGCATTTTTATGGGGCTGGAGCACTTTTGCTGTGATCAAAACGGCGGCAGTGTCGTCGATCGCCTACGTCTTTGCGCAATCTTTCAACGCGATCATACCGCTTCCGCATTTGCCGGAATCCATCGAAAGTTTTCAGTTCCTGGTATTTAAACCCTTTGAAAATGCGGGGGTAAAGGGATTGACGATCGCTCTTATTCTGGTCCTCACCTTTCTCAACACGCGGGGCCTGAAAGGAGCGGCGGCGCTCAGCACCTGGATCACTCGATTGGTGATCGCGGGACTTCTGGCCATTGTCGTTTCAGGCTTGTTGTTCGG
>JAKOXM010000324.1 GCA_029781095.1 Bacteroidota bacterium | reverse complement strand
AATTTCGGGTGGCCTTGTTACGAAGGCCCGTTCCGCCAAGGTGGTTATGACGCCGCCAACCTTCCGATCTGTGAAAATCTCTATACAGCCGGTGTTGCTATCACGCCTTATTATGCCTATGCCCACAACGGCGCTGGCGCAGCCATTAGCGGTATTGCCGTCTATCGCGGAAATAATTTTCCCGCGGCCTATAACGGGGCGCTGTTTTTCGGCGATTACGTCCGCGGCTGGATCAAGGTCATGATGCCGGGCGCTAATGGTCTGCCGGACACGGCCAACATTACGGATTTTATACCGTCAGGTGTTTTTCCTGCGGATATCAAAGTCGGGCCGAATGGCTCATTGTTCTACATCGATATCGCTTTTGGAGCTGTCCATCAAATCAGCTATTTTAGTTCCAACACACCACCGTCCGCGCAAATTACAGCCAGTACGGACTCAGGCGCTTTGCCATTGACCGTTGATTTTGATGGATCGACATCCAGTGATCCGGATGCCGGCGATACGATCTCGTATTCTTGGGACCTTAACGGCGACGGTGTTTTTGGTGATTCAACGGCGGTCAACCCGTCTTTCACCTATACCCAGGCCCAAAATATCATCGTCAAGTTGAAGGTGACTGACAGCAAGGGTGCAATTACGACCGATTCGGTCACGATCTACGCGGGCAATCGTCCGCCCGTGGTGACGATCACGGCTCCGAGCGCCTCAACGTTGTTTAGTGTAGGCGACATCATTTCTTTTTCCGGTAATGCCACCGATCCCGACACCGGAGTTCTTCCAGCCTCGGCACTCACTTGGCAGACGATCCTTCATCATTGCGCTCCGATGAACCCCAACGATTGCCATGAACATTCCATTCAGAATTTTACAGGTGTGTTCACGGGGAATATTACCGCCATAGATCATGAATATCCTTCGAAAATTGAATTCAGGCTGACCGCTGCCGACGCCACGAATCCTGCGCTCACACGGACCGCCAGCGTGATCCTGTTGCCCCGCACGACGACGTGGACATTCACGTCCAACCCGAGCGGTCTGCAGCTGGCGGTCTAGGGAACGACCATGACGACACCGTTTACCAGGACCGCGATCGTCAATGCTCAAAGCACGATCTCGGCTTCGACGCCGCAGCTTGTTGGAACGACCAATTTCCAGTTCGCTTCCTGGAGCGACCAAGGGGCGCAGACGCACACCATCACAGCATCGTCCGTGCCGCAAACTTTTCAGGCGAATTTCACGCAGAGTTCCGCCGCGAGCGTCTGGCATTCGTGGGAAGTCGCAACGCAGGCAGGATCGCCCCAGGCGGTTTCCATTTCTAATACCAATATTTCAACGCCGATCGAATTTTACGAGTCGACCAATGATCTGGGCATTGCCAAAGGGGCTTTGTTCAGTACATTCACGGGCGGCGCCCATGAGACGGCATCTAACAATGTGACGGATTTTTGGGCCGATGCGACTGGTCCCTCGGCCTATCCTTATGCGGGCAAAAGCACGGTCGACCGTGGTTCCGACGTTGGGGAAGGTAATGTTCCGCAGCCTTTGGGTGTCCGAGATCTGCAGCTATTTCCACCGGACAACAATCATACGGCTGTCGCAGCCTTCAAAATCCCGCAGGATGGTACGTATACCATTTCTGAACTTGCTGTACGTAAAGTCACGAACCTGGGCGATACTGTGCGTTTGCATGTTTTTGATAATCAGGGAAATGAGCTAACAACGCTTACTGCTTTTGGCAACCAGCAGTGGGTGGCGAGTCCGAATCTTTATCCGATCGCCGGCGCGCTCGCGGGCCAGTACATTTATTTTGCCGTTGACCGTAACGGCACCTTTGATGGCGACGCTGCTGAAGTTTCCTGGACCTTGTCCGCGAATTTTACCAGTCCGCCGCCGCAGCCAATGTGTACTTTGAACGCCAATCCGTCCACCGTTCAGGTGGGAGCGACCACATCCCTGGCGTGGACCACGTCAGATGCGACCAATTTTTCAATCGACCAAAATGTCGGATCCCAGGCAAATGTCGCTTCGGGATCGGTATTGGTATTGCCG
>JAKOXM010000312.1 GCA_029781095.1 Bacteroidota bacterium | reverse complement strand
GTTGAAATATGCAACTCGCTTTCCGAGTACATCCAGTTTACCATCGACGGGCAAAGTTTTACCAAAATCGACCCGCTCGGACAGGTATTTCCGGATTCCCTGCCTTCCAACGGCAACGTAACGCTCCTGAGCGCCTACGATACGGCTCAAGTCAGCGCGATCTATATGATTTTCAACAACAACGAACAAACCGGCACGTTCCCGCTCAGCATACTATATGTAAATAACGTGCAAGCAGTGCCGGCCACTACCGTAAGCACCACTGTAACCGGGTTCGGCAATGTCGGCGACCCCATTATCGGCACGTTCGGCGGTAGTTTTCAGGACAATAACAGCGTGAACCATACGATTTCGGGCAGCTACCGGGTCATTCGGGAATAGCGACCTGACACGTGCGTAAAATGAGGCAGAGGCCGGCTTGCAACTTGTTTGCGGGCCGGCTTTTTTTGAACCTAACAAAAAATTTGTTGTTTAGTGTTTAAACATTTAAGTTTGCCTCATGAAATTGGAAGCGGAATTAAAAAACAGCAAACCCTTGCAACCACGCCAGCGCGCATTTCTCAACATCCTTTTTACAGCAAGCTGGCTCGATTGTTACATGACCCGCCATTTACGGCCGTACGGCCTGACCAGCCCGCAATACAACATTCTGCGTATACTCAAAGGAAGTTCGCCCAAGGGACTTTCCGTACTCGACATTAAAAGCCGGATGCTCGACCGCAGCAGCAACGTAAGCAGGCTGGTTGAAAAATTGCGCCTCGCCGGACTTGTCGAACGAATTCCGCACACCCAGGATCGCCGCATGGTGATCGTAACGATTTCAGAATCAGGCAAAAATATTCTTGCAGACATCGAGCAAGCGGGGTTCGTCAACGGGCAAAGCACCCCGGGCAACAAGCTCTCCGAATCCGAAGCCATGGAACTGGCACACCTGCTGGACAAGTTTCGGGAATGATTTTTGCTTGAGTCACACATCATTCGTAATAATCATACGCATCGCCTTCGCCGGACAGCGCCTCATGCGCTCGTTCCCTTTTGTGTTCATGACCGGAAAAAATCCGGTTTTTTTTCTCTCACAAAACAAACCTTTTACTGATGTTTGCCTCCGCGTCCGGCGCCCATCTGGCTTCAGGACATTCCACCGGTAACATGCTGACCCTCGATCTTTTTACGCCCAACGATGATACCAGGCCCGTGTTCCTGACAGGCTCGTTCAATGCCTGGACGACACACGACGCGCGTTTTCAGATGCAGAAACTCAAAGACGGGCATTATCAGTTCACTTTTAACGATATTCCGCAAACCGGAGAACCCTTCGAATATAAATATGTAAAAGGCGGCTGGGAAGCCGAAGAACTCGGCGCCGACGGGTTTCCGCCCACGAACCGCCGCATGGAAGTGCCGCGCGGTAAAGTGACCGATGTTGTGCCCCGCTGGAAGCAGCATGGAAAAGACTATGATCCCGCATTTTATCCTGATATTCAAATTGTTGCAAAACGCTTTAACGTACCGCAATTGCGCCGGCGCCGGCGAATAGCAGTCCTGCTGCCATCGGACTACAGCCAGACCAAACGCCACTACCCGGTACTCTACCTGCAGGACGGGCAGAATCTTTTCGAAGAAGACGCACCTTTCGGCACCTGGGGCGTCGATAAAAAACTGGCGGTTCTGTCGCAACACGGCAAAGGCGCATTCATTGTGGTTGCCATAGACCACGGCGGCAAGGAACGCATTCAGGAGTACTCTCCTTACGATTCGCAACATTGGGGCGAAGGTCTTGGACGCGAATACGCGGGTTTTCTGGCCGAAACCCTCAAGCCGCACATTGATAAAAACTTCCGAACGCTGACCGACCGCGCCCATACCGGCATCGGAGGCAGCAGCATGGGCGGCCTGATCAGCATATACGCAGGTTTGATGTTCCCGCAGGTGTATTCCAAATTCATGATTTTTTCACCTTCCCTGTGGGCTTCGCCCAAAATATACGCCGAGCCAATGCAATTTGCAACCTTTGATTCGCCTACCAAAATTTACCTCTACGGCGGAAGCAGAGAAGGCTCCAACATGGTGCCCAACCTGAAACGTTTTAAGGATTCGGTGGAAAAAAGCAGTCACGGCCGGGCACATATCCGCATGGAAATTGATCCGCATGGCCGCCACAATGAAGACAGGTGGGGGGCGGAGTTCCCGAAAGCGGCCGAATGGCTTTTCCATTAAGCGCAGCGCCGGACAATGCCTTAAAAGTAGCGCAAATATTTAATTATCAACCTTTTGCGCTTTTTCATACAAGGTTTTGATCTTAAACAGGATCATCCCGATTTTTTCAAAAAGCGGGAATCGCTTGCTTCTGCCTGCCATTTCAATTTTGGGAAAACAGAACGGATCCATATTCCACCGGTTTCAACCGTTTTCCAATGCCTTGCAAGGATTCCGCAAACCGTTAAAACGGTTTGACATCCTGCGGTTTTCGCATTCTCTATGTTTAAAATCGCGGTTTTAAGAACTCGGATTGCCCCCTCTTTTTACTTTTTCAGCAAAAACAGCAGGGGTATGTCCAGCCGCTTTTTCCATGCTCGTTCCGAATGATCTTCCCCCTCAAAAACACGGGTGACCCAGTGACCGGACTTGAAGCCTTTTTCCTTCATGATCGCGTCCGCCTGTTTTTGCAGGGAAGGGTACAAGGCATCCAGGGTAGCCGTGCCGTGGTCAAAATAGATGAGATGATTTTTCGGGGAGGGCAGGTGTCCGCGCAGGTATTGCATCAAGGCCGGGGGTAGCGGATTGTTGTCGAGATGAAAAATACCGGCCCAGTGCGTCGACAGGCAGGCAGCGCCGCCGAAAACGTCGGGGTATTCACAAATAGCGTACAGGGAGATCAGGCCACCCATGCTTGAGCCGGCCACGAACGTATTCTTCCGGTCTTTTTTGGTGGAAAAGGTGCTGTCAATAAACGGCTTCAATTCGATGGTGAGGAATTTCAGGTAGTTATCGGAGAGGGGCCCGTCGCCCAGCAATGGCTTCGAATTTGTGCTTTGAGCATCGTCCGACAGCATTTTTTTCCCGGCCACGGATAACAACTCAAACGCTTTTTGCGGAAAATATTCCCGGTGCCTGCGCTCGGGGATATTCCAGACACCCACCACGATGCAGTTCCGGATCTTTTTTGCAGCGAGGAGGCTGCCCATTGTCTCGTCGACGCCCCATTCCTGGTGGTTCCAGGTCGTGCTCGAGTCGAACAGCATTTGCCCGTCGTGCATATACAGCACGGCGTACTTTTTTTTGTCGCTGTAACCGTCGGGAAGCCATACGTCTACATTGCGTGCCTCCACGAACCGGGAAGGAAAATTTTCAAAATGTTTCAAACTTCCGGATGATACCTGCGCCTGCTGGCCGAATAGTGCGGCGAATGAGAAAAGGGATATAAAAAATGTTAATAATGATCTCATAATGAGCAACTTGATTCGGCATGCAAAAGACTATTTTTCGTTTGTTCTTTTCAGGATGGCGACCGAGAGCGGGTGCAGTGTGAGCGTTTTGCCCTTCATTTTCCGGCCGTTCAGCAGATCGACGTACTTCCCGGCGCCAGGCAGATCGAACCGGCTGTTTCCTGTTCCGGCGTTCAGCGCAACGATAATCTCGTCTTTGTCGTCAAACCGCTTGTAAACGATCATTTTGGCTTCCGTTTTCAGGAACGCAATATCGCCGGCGGCCAGAACCGGGTTGTTTTTTCGGATACCTGTCAGTTTTTTGTACCAGTCGAATTGTTCCTTGTTAAAACCCACGGGGTCATATGTTTTTGGCCCGGGCTGGTAGTTATTCCGCGTTTCGGGGTCGAATGAATATTCTTTCCACCAGAGCGGTTTGCGGCAGTCGGGGTCGTCGGCGCCCCACATGCCCATCTCTTCGCCGTTCCATATCTGCGGAGCGCCGATGCTGGTGAACAGGTGCGCGAGGTAAAGCCGGACCCGTTTGTAAGTGTCGGCGTCCGGTTTGCCGGTTTTGTATGACGGGTTGTCGTTGGGTGTCGCCTTGAACTTGTACTTGCCGGGGTTGCCAAAACAGGTGAGCAAACGGGGCGAATCATGGGCGGAAGACACGTTCATCATGGCGTAGCGGAATGCCGGTGCGAGGCGGTTCCACTGCAATTCGAGGCTGTCTCTGAACTGCTGCGCGTCGATACCGTCTTTCGTATTGGCAAAGAAAAACCGCGCCGGACGGTACACCTGGTAAAACATCACGGCGTCGAAAATATCGCCTTTCATATACGGAACGGGATCCATCATCTGATCGGGCCATTTTTCCCACCAGATTTCGCCCACCAGATAGGCGTCCGGTTGAATCGAGCGCACAAATTTGCGGTAATCGCGCCAGAAACCCAGCCCGATCTGGTCGGCCACATCAAGCCGGAAACCGTCGATGCCGTCGGCCGTATTGCCGTCGGGCGCGAGCCAGCGCTTTGTCACCGAAAAGATATGTGCTTTGGCTGCCGCATTGATGTTGCCTTCGTAAGGGCGCCCGTTGATTCGATTTGACGTGACATCTGCCTTTCGTATTTCGGGCAGGCTTGGCACACCGAGCCATCCGTTGTAGGAAAATTCATTTTCAGAAGTGGCAGGGTCGTCGAAAGACTTGATGGCGTACCAGTCTTTGAACGGCGATTTTGCCTGGTTTTTCAGGATATCCTGCCAGGCCCAGAACATGGTGCCGGTGTGGTTCCACGAATAATCCATAATGACCTTCATGCCGCGCCGGTGGGCTTCCTGCACCAGTTTCAGGAAAAGCCGGTCGGCGGAAGTCCACTGCCACGTAGCGGGATCGACGGGATTTTCAGCGGCGATGATCCTGTTGTCGCCGCCGGGGTCGGGGCCGAAATTCACGTCGACGTGGTGGTAGTTCCGGGCGTCGTATTTGTGCAGAGAGGGCGCGTCGTTGATCGGATTGAAAAACAGGGCTGTCACGCCGAGGTCCTGCAGGTAATCCAGTTTGTCCAGAACGCCCTGCAGATCGCCGCCATAGCGCCTGAATTGAACCGTATAATTGAAAGATTTCCCCATTTTTTTCGCCCAGGGCTCCTGCTCGTACCAGTCATGCGTCCAGGGTGTGACGGACCATCCGGGCGGTGTGATCTGGTTGACAGGCGGCGAGTCCATATTTTCGGGCTTCGGGTCGTTGGAAGGATCGCCGTTGTAAAAACGCTCCACAAAAATCTGGTACCAGATCGCCTGTTTTGCCCAGGCCGGCGGAGCATTCAGGGGTGTTTGGGCATTTTGGGCAGGCACATTAAACGAAAAGCAGCAAAGCAGAACGAGCGAAATAATATTTTTATACATATCAAACCCGGCGGTGTTCATTCGATTTTTCAAACACCGCCGGGTTCAAAGGTAAAAGGAGATCGTACAGATTTTAGCCTTCCGTTTATGTATGAGCCTGAATTTTTATCAAACTCTTTTCCGATACGTCCACACGGCAAGCCCGTTCACTGCGACGGCATAGCCCAGTACCGTAAAAAAGTTTTGCCTGATATCGTCGAATCCCGCGCCTTTGAGCAGGACCAGACGCATGAATGACACGAAATATTTGACCGGGTTGAGCACATTGAGCCATTGTGCCCATTCCGGCATGCTTTCCACCGGTGTAAACAGCCCGCACATCAGAATAAATATCAGCAGGAAAAACCATGCTGTGAACATGGCCTGTTGTTGTGAGTCGGCAAAATTGGAAATCAGAAAACCGAGGCCCAGCATACAGGGTGTGAAAGCGGCCGTATATCCGAGCACCAGCCAAAGGTTACCCAGCATGGGAATGTCGAATACGAGTTTCCCCACGGTGAGTCCAATGGTCATCACCACCAGCGAAAGCATCCAGAACGGGAAGAGTTTGCCCAGGATGAACTGCCATTTTTTCACCGGCGTCACATTCAGTTGCTCTATGGTACCCAGTTCGCGTTCGCGCACGATGTTGAGTGCGGTCAGAAAACAAATGATGAGCGACACGATCTCGCCGAGGATGCCGGGCACCATGAAGGTTTTGTAATCGAGGTGGGGGTTGTACCAGTTGGAATAGGTGGTTTGCAGGTTAACGGGTTGCGGGTTACGGACCGGCGGGTTGGCAGGATCAGCACCGGGAGCGGCGACGGAAGCAAAAAGGGCGACGTTGTTGCGGGCAAAATCCACATTGAAATCACGTATGATACTCTGGGCGTATCCCATACCCAGACCGGCCTTGGTGGCATTGATCGCGTTGGCGGTGAGGGATACGGCGGCCTGGTTTTCGCGAACAAGATCGTGCTCGAAACGGGGAGGTATCTCCAGAATCAGGTCTGCCTGGTCTTTGGCCATTACATCATCGGCTGCTTTGGCGGCCTGCGGGGCAGATTTCACCTGAAAATAGCCGGATGCGCTGAATTTATTCACCAATTGCCGCGAAGCGGGCGAAAGGTCATGGTCCACGACTGCCAGGGCAAGGTTTTTAATTTCATAATTCGCTGCATATGAAAGCAATATCATCTGAAGCACAGGCATAACGAGCAGCAAGGGCAGCATCGTCTTGTTGCGAAAGACCTGCAGGAATTCTTTTTGGACGAGGAAGAGTACGGTACGCATGGTATATTTTTTTTGGACAGATTTGGGCGTTATCAGACAGGATTTATTCGGTTTGCAGGTTTGGGCCTACTATCTTGTAAACCCTTGCACCTGATTCATTCCAGCCTGTCTTTAAAGTTTTTCATACTGAGCGCCAGGAAAAACAGCGCCATTCCGACGAGTATCAGGGTTTCCTTCCACAACACTTCCAGTCCGACCCCCTTGATCATAATGCCTTTTACAATAGGATTGAACCATGTGGCCGGTATCACATTCCCGATCGCCTGCAAAATGAAGGGCATGCTTTCCCGCGGGAAAATGAACCCCGACAAGAGCATCGTCGGCATCATCAGGCCGAGGGCCGACATAAACATGGCGGTCATCTGGTCTTTTGCGCGGGTGCTGATAAAAATGCCCAGCGATAAAGCGACAAACATGTACAGCATGCATTCTCCAGCCAGCAAAAGGATGGAGCCGCGCATCGGCATACCGAACACCAGCAAGCCGAGCAGTACGATGACCCCGGCATTCAGCATAGACAGCGCCAGATAAGGCCCTGTTTTGCCCAGAATGATCTGAATGGGTTTCAGAGGCGAAACGAGCAATATCTCCATGGTGCCCAGTTCCTTTTCCCGCGCGATCGTAATAGAGGTCATCATGGCGGACACCAGCATCAGGATCAGGGTCATCACCCCCGGGACGAAGCTGAAAACGGCTTTTTGTTCGGGATTGTACCGCATCCTGGTCTCCGTCCGGATGACGGGCTGGCCGGGCGTGGCGTCATTTTTTTCCTGCTGGTAATCGGCTATGATCGCATTGGCATAGTTGGTCAGCGTAACGGCCGTATTGGGATCGGAGGCATCGCCCAGCAGTTGCAACTGGCAGTCGCCGGTGCGCAGTTTTTGGGCAAAGTTGTCGGGAAACACGACGGCCATTTTGATCTTGCCCGTGCGGAACGCCGGCTCCAGTTCTTCGGCTGACGCCAGTGTTTTTTCGAGGCGGAAGTAGCCGCCGGACACGAGTTTGTTGGTCAAAGCGATGCTTTCTGCGTCCCTGGAGGGGTCAAGCACTGCAATGGCTGCATTCTTGATCTCGTTGGAAAGCACGAAACCGAAAAGCAGAACCTGCACGACGGGCATACCGAACAGAATAAGTACGGTGCGCCGGTCGCGGAGGATGTGGCGGAATTCTTTCGTTATGAACGCGCGAAACCTGCCTGTTTTTGAATCTGTTTTTGAAAAACTCATATCTGAATTTATCTTTGTAAAAATTTCCTGAACCATGACGCATGGAGCAAATACAACTTCGAAACCTGCCCCCCAACGCAAACAAAAAGTGACCCTGCAAATCAGCGACGGAGAGGTCTTTCATGCTCTCCCGAAGATGTCCGAAGCAGAATTTGACGCGTTTTGCATGGCCAATCCAGAGCTCCGCATCGAACAAGACCCACACGGAAATATAACCATCATGTCTCCCTCTTCCTACGATTCCGGCAACAATGAAATGGAAGCCGGTGCTGACCTGACTATCTGGAACCGTCGAACCAAACTCGGTAAAGTTTTCAGTCCTTCCACCTTGTTCAAACTTCCCGACGGCTCCAAACGAATGCCCGACGCTGCCTGGATTTCCAAAGTAAAACACGAGCAACTTTCGGCTAAAGAGCGCAAATCATTCGCCCGTATCGTTCCCGATTTTGTCATTGAAGTCCGGAGCCCGAGCGATCAACCCAGCGTACTTAAAGACAAAATGCAAAGAGCCTGGATTAAAAACGGCGTTCAACTTGCGTGGCTTATAGACCCGGAAATACAGCAAGCCTGGATTTTTCGGGCTGACGGAAGCGAAACGCATATCCCTGATTTTCAACAGGTTCTTTCGGGCGAATCGGTACTTCCGGGGTTTGAACTTGATTTAAGGGTTTTTATCGTCGAATAATGATCGCGTCACAGCCATCGCGGCACTTGTTTGCAATACGCTTCATACGCGTTGCCGAATTGCCGCTTTAAAAAAGGTTCTTCAACAAGGACCACAAAGAGGTGGACAATGAGACCGGTCGTGAGGCCATACCCGACCAGTTTTATGCTCGAAAACCACAATGTCCAGCCGGTCAGCGCAATCATCAGACCCACGTACATCGGGTTTCGCGTAATTCGGTAGAGCCGCCCGGTAACGAGGTTCTGCGGAGGATCGAGCGGGAAAGGGGTACCCTGCCCGTTCGTGCCAAAATCCCTGATGCACACCAGTAAAACACCGAATCCCGTCGCCAGAAAAGGTATGCCGATCCAGTTCCACCAGGCTGCCACTCCCGCACTGTGCATTCCAAAATAAAGCGGCAAATACACGCCAACCGTACCCGGCACCAGGATGGTAAACAATATATTTTTCAGCGCTATTTTCATAGTAGATTGCATTTTATTGCCTGACAATCAAATACTTACAACAGGTTAACAAAAACCCCAGGTCATCATTGACCCCTGGCCAGTTTTCTGAACACCTCGTCCATATCATCGGCCTTAAAGGCTGCTTTCATCGCTCTCGGCGTATCAAGCGCCTCTATTTTTCCGTCCACCATGATGCTCACGCGGTCGCAGTATTCGGCCTCGTCCATGTAGTGGGTGGTCACCATCAGCGTGACGCCGGCGGCTGCGGCTTCGTATATCAGTTCCCAGAACTGGCGGCGTGTGATGGGGTCCACGCCGCTGGTCGGTTCGTCGAGAAATACGATCCGGGGTTCGTGGAGCAGGGCAACTGAAAAAGCCAGTTTCTGCTTCCAGCCGAGGGGCAGCGAACCCACCAGTTTGTCGGCTTCTTCGCCGAGTTGCAGTTTTTCAAGCAATGCTTCGGTTTTGGAACGTATATCGCTCATTTTCAATCCGTAAATACCGCCGAACAGCCGGATATTCTCCCGAACGGTGAGGTCTTCGTAGAGGCTGAATTTCTGGCTCATGTATCCGATACGGCGCTTTACCTGTTCGGGCTGTTTGCCAATATCAAACCCGGCAACAGATGCTTTGCCCGAACTGGGGGAGAGCAGGCCGGTCAGCATTTTCAAGGCCGTGGTTTTACCCGCGCCGTTGGCGCCGAGAAAGCCGAATATCTCGCCTTCGTGCACCTCGAACGAAATGGCATTGACGGCGGTGAATTTGCCGAAGGTCTTGGTGAGCAAATCGGTGGTGATGACTGTTTTCATATCTGATTTTAATTTTTCATCAGCTCGATGAAGCAATCTTCCACCGTCGGCTCGGCGGCTTTTACTTCGATGTTGTGATGGTCTCTGGACTCGAGGAATTCCGTGACTGATCTGGCCACTTTTGAAAAGTCGTCGATGCGCCCTTTTTGCCCCAGTTTTAAATGCGCATATTCTCCGAAGGCATAGCAGTCGGCAGTGTCTTCAAACTCACGCAAGTCTTTGATTACCCGGTACATATTATCGGATCGTACAGCCAAAAGCGGATGCCGGAACCCCGAGGTAATGTCTTGCGGAGTATCGATTGCCATAATTTTTCCCTTCTGAATCAGCGCCACGCGGTCGCACAATTCGGCTTCGTCCATATACGGTGTGCTTACCAGCATGGTCAGCCCCTGCGCGCGCAGGCTGCGCAGCATATCCCAGAATTCCTTGCGCGATACGGGATCCACCCCCGTGCCGGGTTCGTCGAGGAACAGAACTCCGGGTTTGTGTATCAACGCGCAGCAAAGGGCGAGTTTTTGTTTCATGCCGCCCGAAAGAGCGCCTGCGCGCCGGGTTTTGAAAGGCTCGATCTGGACGTAAATCGGGGCGATGTGATCATAGTTTTCCCGCAGGCTTGTACCGAAGACGGATGCGAAAAATTCAAGATTTTCTTCGACGGTCAGATCCTGGTACAGCGAGAAGCGCCCCGGCATGTAGCCGATCATATGCCGGAGTTTTTTGTAATCCCGTACAACGTCAAGACCCGCGACAGTGGCTGATCCGGTGTCGGGCAGCAACAGCGTCGTCAGGATACGAAACAGGGTGGTTTTGCCCGCGCCATCGGGGCCGATTATCCCGAATATTTCGCCTTTGTTGACAGACAGGCTGATATTTTCCACAGCCTTCACTGCGCCGTATGACTTGGATACGCCTTCTATTTTTATCATTTTTTCTGGCTGGATTGACATGACATTCAGGATATTTGATTCGGATTTATAAACCTAAAAACTTTTGCATATGAATGATCCGGTCACAGGAAAGACCATCTCCGCTGCGAACGAGGTGCATTATGCCTCAACACGAAACGCAACTCATCAACTACCTCAATGCAATCAAAAAGGATGTGGGGCTTCTTGTTAATTTCGGTCCGGAGGGAGTCACTGTCAAGCGCAAATTCCACCTTTATCGTCCGGGGAGTAGTTGACAGTTTTTTTTGGACAGGATTTTAAGGATTTTTTAAAAATAGTAATCCTGTAAATTCTGTCCAAAAAGAACCTGTCAAAACTTCAATTCGGCCGGCATGCCGATTTTAAGGGCGCCGTCGGCATTGGGCACATCGACCTTTATCGCGTACACCATGTTCACCCGCTCGTCCTTGGTCTGGATGACCTTGGGCGTAAACTCGGCCTTCGATGCGATCCAGCGTATTTTTCCGGACAGCTCCAACTGCTTGCCTTCGGGCGCATCGATCAGGATCTGTACTTTCTGGCCGACCTTTACCGTACTCAGCTGATCGCCGGCCACGTAGGCACGCAAGGTCATGGTGCTGAGGTCGGCAATTTTATAAAGCGGTTTCCCGAAGGATGCAACCTCCCCCGCTTCGGCATAGCTGGCCAATACGGTTCCATTCGCCGGATTGACGATGTGGCACTTGGCCAACTGGTCGTCTATCTGGGCGATTTGTTTTTGCAGGGGCAATATTTCGGCAAGCAAGCCGCCCTTCTGGGTATTCAGGGAGGCGCTGGAAGCCGATTTTTGCTCCAGGATCACGTTCATTTGTACGTGAGCAGCGTCGATTTGCGCATTCAGATCGTCAAGCTGCTTGGGCGTGGCCGCATCGCTTTTCAACAGGTTCTCCACGCGCTTTTTTTCATATTCAAGTGTGGCGAGTTGCTGTTTTACGGTAGCCATTTGTTTTTCATAAACGGCGAGTTGTGCGCTGATGGCCGGGCTTTTGGCAGCAATGGCCCGGATGGATGCCTGCAGTTGTTCGCGTTTCAATGCCAGCTGTACGGAATCGATGGCGCCGACGATCTCCCCGTCGTGCAGCGACTGGCCTTCTTCGACATTGAAGCGGATGATGCGTCCGTTTGCTTCGGCGCTGACGATGATCTCGTCGGCTTCAAAATTGCCGTAGGCGTCCGCTTTGGAAGCATTTTTCTGGCAGGCAGAAAAGGCTGTTCCGAGAATTAGAAAGTATATCAGGAAGTGAGTTTTCATATGACAAATGTTTAAAAATCAGATTTTTAAGTGTAAAAACTACTGCTGCGCATTTTCACGTCAGCAACATGAGCATGGAGCATTGGGTGGCGAAGAATGCGGCTCTACTTGTTTCCAAGTTTTGCGACGAGCATTTCCCTCGCCTGTGCGGTCTGCACTTCATGTGCCTTCCGGTTCAGTCGCGACTGCGTGAGCAGGTTCAGTTGTGTCAGATAATCGGTGTCGGTCATCACGCCGTTTTTTACCTGGGCTTCCGCGCGGCGTACGATATCTTCCTGGAGTGCGATTATGGCGTCGTCCTGATCCAGTTGTTCCTTATACTTCACATTCAGGTCCCAGAAGTCTTTGATCGTACCGGCTTCCAGGCGTTGTTCGAAGGCAAGGCGCTGTGCCTCCACGTTTTTTGCCTGCAAATCAAGCACCTGTGCATCGCGGCGACGATTACCCCAATCGAAGGGCGTCCAGGAAGCGCGCAAGCCGACAAGTGCAAACGGTTTGAATCCCGTTTCGAAAAAATTGAAGGGGTTGGGACTGCCCAGACCTCCCTGCGCAAAAGCTTCGATGCGGGGTTGCAGGCCGAGTTGCAGGCGGTCCTTTTGCAGTTGGTACGTGCGTTGCTGAAGGGTAAAAAGCCGGATTTCCGGGCGCGTTTCAGGTTGCAGCGGCGCATCGGACCAGGCAGGCTGGGCAAGGGCAAAATCAACCTGGGGGCGGCCGATCCATTTGGCCAGAATCTCGAGCAGAGATTGCTGGTCCGTTTGTATCGCGGCGATCTGTTGGTCGGTTTTTAAAATCTGGATTTTCACCTGGTCGGCTGCAGTGCGCAAGGCCACACCTCCTGCCACGGATGCATCCACCTGTTTCAGGCGGTTTTGCAGATCTGACTTCGATGCCTGGAGGACCGCTTCACTTTCCTGGAGCAGCAGCGCCTTGAAATAAAGGTCGGTCACCACTTCCCGCAACTGAAATACGTCCACATCCGTCTGTGCGGAGGCGAGATCGCGTTCCAGTTCGCGCTGCCGGCGCAGGTAGCGATCGGAACCGCCGTCCCAGATGCGCTCGGAGACGTCAACCGAGAGTTTGTACTGGTCTTTCGGCACCTTTGGTATCTGAAAAAGCGGGTTGTCGATCGGCAGTCCGAACACGTCACTTTGCCAGGTAGCCTGCGCGCCGATATTGATACGCGGCAGGTTATTGCTTTCCAGATCGCGGATTTGGAGCGCGGAGATGCTCTCTGCATAGAGTTTTTTCTGCTGCAGCGGGCTGTTTTGCGTGGCAAGGTCGCGGCATTGCGTCACGGTCAGGGTGTCCGTGACGGGGTTGGGCGTCCCGGAGCCCGGGAAATGGGATACGGTACTTGTCAGAGACGACAAGAGCAAGGGGATAAAAGCGAAGGATTGTATTATCTTCATAATTTGGAAAAATGGTTTAACTTTTTGGTTAAATGAGGAATAAAAAAATATCACGGTCGAAGTGAGGCAAGTACGAAGTTGGTTACCTCAAATTTTCTTTCTTCCAGAAACATGCGCATCTCGCCCATACTCATGCCGAGCAGAATGCGCATCATTGGTTTGCCCACAAACGGGAAAATGCAAAGCGAGACGATATTCACGATCAGGTGCTGCGGTTTGATGGGGCGGATACGGCCGGCCGCGATTTCGGCTTCCACCTGCCGGAAAAAAACTTCCGGTTTGGGCAATTCCTGCGGAAAAACGCTGTCGATAAACCGGTCGGGGTGCTTGTTGATCTCGGAAATAATGAACAGCGGAATAAAGGTGTTTCTGGAGATGATGTCTATGTATGTTTCAACAAAACCCCGAATCTTTTCTTCCAGCGGAACCTCACTCTCAATCACCTGCCGCAAGGCCGGCAGCGCCTTGCCGATGATCGCACGCGCCACCGTTTCGTAGAGCTTTTCTTTCGAACGGTAGTAATAATGCAACAAGGCCTTGTTGATACCGGCGCGGTCGGCGATCTCCTGCATTTTGGCGCCGTCCATGCCTTTCTGCGTGAATACCTCGTGTGCGGCGTCGAATATTTTTTGTTCGGTGGAATCGCCCGGTTGCTGACTTTCTTTCTTACCCATTAAGTTTAACCGTTTGGTCAATTTTCGGCAAAGGTGCGGGCAGTTTTTCGTTTTGTCAAGCTTTTGGGCAATATTTTTTAACTAACTGGTTAAATTTTTTGGTCAATATTTTTTACTTAATTGATAATCAAATAGTTAAAATATCTACAATTTTACCCGCATCTCTTCTGCTGCCAGCGAAAATCCCCGTCCCTGCACTTCCTGCTGCGCTTTTTTATCCCAAAGCAAGGGATTGGTATGGTTGAAGTGAATAAACGTCACTTTTACCTTTTCTGAAATCGGCTGGTTTTCAAACAATTGCATCGTTTCCTGCACAAAAGGATGCGGCACTTCCTGCATGGCCCGGCCCTGGAGTTCGCCGTCGCGGAAAAACGTCGCGTCGAGGAACGCATCATCCACCGACTGCACTTCGGACACGATGTCACGCTGCCATTTCGACCATTTGTCGATGTCGGGGATAAACAAGACCTTCCGGTGCGGCGTCTCGATGCGGAAGCCGACCGTTTCGGAAAACTCGTCGCGGTGCGGCACGGTAAAGGGGGTGATGCGCAGGCCGCCGGGCAGTTGAATGACTGAATCGGCTTTTAAATCCTGTAAATCAATATTTTGCAAACTGACCAATTGGCTCCACGGACCGTTATCGCGCAAAAACGCTTTCATGCGCGGCATTGCGTACACCGGCACATCCTTCGTCCCCATCACTTCCCGGCCCAGAAACATCAGTCCCGTGTAATGCCCGATGTGTGCGTGCGTTAGAAAAATGCCGTCCGGTACGCGTTTTTCCCGGAATCCGGAGATCTCCTGCAGGCGGCGCCATTGTTCCGGAAAAGCGGGCGTTGCTTCCAGCATGTACAATTTTCTGTTCGCCTCGTCGACAATACCCAGACAGGCAGGTGTTTTCGGCGCCTCTTTGCCCTCAAAAACCATCCGGCAGCAGTCGCGCCGGCAGCCGGCGTGGGGGTAGCCGCCGTCCTGTGCGATGCCGAGTACGACGAGGTAGGTACCCGTATCTTCAGGGATACCCGGCTGCCCCTGTTTTGTGCCCTTACAGGCCAATAAAGACAGCGTCAGGGCAAACCATATAAATTTCATAACCAATTAGTTACAATGTATTATCCACGGGCAGCACCGTAGTATTTTTCACTTCCGTCATCACAAAATGGCTCTGTACCCGCCCGATGTTTTCCAATGCGGCGAGTTTTTCTTTTATGAAATGTTGGTAGTCGTCCATGTCACGCACCACCACTTTCAGCATGTAGTCATATTCGCCGGTGATGTGGTGGCATTCGATCACTTCGGGCAGTCCAACCACCGCTTCTTCGAAACGCAGCAGAAAGTCGCGGTTATGCTCCTTCAGCGCTACATCGCAAAAAACCAGCATGGGCAGGCCGATTTTCCGGCGGTTGAGCAATGCAGTGTAGCCCGTTACGTAACCTTCCCGTTCCAAACGTTTCACCCGCTCGAAGACGGGCGTGGTGGTCAGGTTGAGCCGGGCGCCCATTTCTTTCGTAGTCATAAACGCATCTTCCTGGAGCAGTTGCAAAATGGCGCGGTCGGCAGCGTCCAGACCTTCAGATTTTTTTTCCATAAAACGGGTTTTAATTCAACAAAAATAGGTAATAATTCTACACTATTATATAATTAAAGATTTATTTTCCTAATAATTTTTTATTATTGGAAAATAAGTCTCCAAATATAAACTTTGTGGGAAAATCGCCTGCCATGAAAAGAACATTCCAGCCCGAAACCCTTATGATGTCGCACGGATACCGCCCCGAATGGTCGGAAGGCGCCGTGAAATGTCCCATTTTCCAGACTTCCACCTTTGTATTTCGCACCGCTGAAGAGGGGAAAGCGTTTTTTGAAGTTGCCTACGGTCTGCGCGAGCGCGGCGACAAAGAAAAAACCGGCCTCATATACAGTCGGCTAAACAATCCGGACATGGAAATCCTGGAAGATCGCCTCACGCTGTGGGACGGAGCGGAAGCCTGTGCCGTATTCGAAAGCGGAATGTCGGCCATTTCGACGGCTCTCTTCGAATTCCTCCAACCGGGTGATCTGCTGCTGTACAGCAATCCGTTGTACGGAGGCACAAGTCATTTCGTGCACCACGTGCTCACCAAATTCGGCATTGAAGTGCGGGGGTTCCTGCCCGGCGCCACCCGCGAAGAACTGGAGCAGATCATCCTCGAATCCGGGAAAAAAGACCGCCTCGGCATGATCTACCTCGAAACGCCGGCCAATCCGACCAATGACCTTGTGGATATTTCCATGTGCCGTTCGGTAGCCGATCAGTTCAGCACACCGGATCGCCGGGCATTGGTAGCAGTAGACAACACCTATATGGGTCCGCTTTGGCAGCACCCGCTCAAACACGGCGCCGACCTCGTTCTGTACTCTGCCACCAAATACATCGGCGGGCACAGTGACGTGATCGCGGGCGCCTGCCTCGGCTCGAAAGAACTTATCACAAGGGTAAAAACGCTTCGTACGTTCCTCGGCAACATGATCGCGCCGCATACCGGCTGGCTGCTCATGCGCAGCCTCGAAACGCTCAAACTGCGCATGGAAAAGCAGGCTGAAAACGCGCAGATCATCGCCCGGCGGCTGGCCGAACACCCCAAGGTGGCCAAAGTCCACTACCTCGGGCTGCTGTCGCCGGAAGACGGGGAAGCGTATCGCACCTACCGGCGCCAATGCACGTCGCCCGGCGCGATGGTTTCGTTCGAATTAAAAGGCGGAGAGCACGAGGCATTCGTTTTTCTCAACCATTTGAAAATTGCCAAACTGGCCGTAAGCCTCGGCAGCACGGAATCGCTGGCACAACACCCGGCTACGATGACCCACGCGGGTGTCGATCCGGCAGAAAAAGCGGCATTCGGCATCACCGACACGCTGGTGCGCCTGTCGGTGGGTGTGGAAAACGCCGAAGATCTGTGGTGGGACGTAGAGCAGGCACTGGCAGCAGTGCCGGCGGCAAAAAGCAGCAGGATGGAAATGCCGGCACTGGAAGTAGTGTAGCATCGTGTCATTAATAACTTTCAAGTTTGGGGAGCAGATTTTTGGCTCGGGCAAGGCACCAAAACAGGCGTATAGTGTACTATATAACTGTTTTGGGAACGAAGTCCGGGGTAAAAAGATGCCGCCAAAATGGAAAATTATTAATGACACGATGCAAAAAAAAGCCTTCTGAATATTTGCGCCCCGCCGGAGTTTTCCCGGCGGGGCATTTTAATGCATTGCAATACACCGGTTTCGCATCATATCGCATGACTGGCGCCACACATTTAGTATGCGAAACTGGTGTTTCGCCGTACTTTTCCGCGACAATTTGAATTGCTCCCTTCGCACATGATTCGTTTTTCAGTCGCAAACGTCACACTGGCGGCCGTACTTCTGCTCGCAATCATTCTTCTTTTTGCCCGATTTTCAAAAAGACAAACGGCCGGGGAAGATCAACTGCCCGAAGTCGTCAGTTTCAATTACAACATCCGTCCCCTGCTTTCGGACCGTTGCTTCAAATGCCACGGCCCCGACGAGCGCAAGCGCGAGGCCGGACTGCGCTTCGATACGCAGGAAGGCGCTTTTGCGGCACTGGGCGAGGCGAAAGATCACCACGCAATTGTGCCAGGCCACCCCGAGCAGAGCACGCTCATCCAGCGCATATACTCGGCCAATCCCGACAGCATGATGCCCACGCCGGACTCGCACCTGTCTTTGTCCGGCTTTGAAAAGAAACTGCTGAAAAAATGGATCGAGCAAGGCGCGAAATGGGAAAAACACTGGGCGTTTGTAACCCCGCAAAAACCTGTGTTGCCCAAAGTCGAAAATGAAAAATGGGCGCGCAACGAAATAGATCTTTTCATCCTGCAAAAACAGCAGGAACACAACCTCGAGCCTTCCGAAGAAACAGACAAGGAACGGCTGATCCGGCGAGTCAGTTTCGACCTGACGGGACTGCCCCCTGCCCCGGAAGCCGTGGATGCTTTTTTGCGCGACGACAGCCCCGGTGCTTATGAAAAAGTAGTGGATTCCCTGCTCGCCTCACCCGCCTACGGCGAACGATGGGCGGTGTACTGGCTCGACCTGGCGCGCTATTCCGACACACACGGCTACCAGGACGATCTGCCCCGCGTCATGTGGCCCTGGCGCGACTGGGTTATCAAGGCTTTTAACGAGAACATGCCTTACGACCGGTTCGTAACCTGGCAACTCGCCGGCGACCTGCTGCCCGACGCAACAAAGGAAACCCTGCTGGCATCGGCATTCAACCGAAACCACAAGATCACACAGGAAGGCGGCGTCATCGACGAGGAATACCGCGTGGAATACGTAGCCGACCGCACCAATACCTTTGGGAAGGCGTTTCTCGGTCTCACGATGGAATGCGCCCGCTGCCACGACCACAAGTACGACCCGATCACGCAACGCGACTATTATTCCACTTTCGCTTTTTTTAACAAGGTACCCGAACGCGGCTTTGTACCCAATTTGAAGACGCCAAAACCTTATATGCCTATCGCGCAGGCTGATTTACAGGGCGTTTTGAAGTTTCTTAATGCGAAAGAGGTTCTAAAAACGGACAAAGACACCATCCTGCAGATGATCATGCAGGATTCCCTGGAAAAAGGCGGGCGCAAGGCATACATTCTCAACCGCGGCCAGTACGACCAGCACAAGGAAGAAGTGACTGCCGACCTCCCGGCCAATATTTTGCCGTTCGATACAACGCAAGACCGAAACCGCCTCGGCATGGCGCGCTGGCTGTTCGATCCGCGCAACCCGCTTACGGCCCGCGTCACTGTCAACCGCCTGTGGCAGGAAATATTCGGTCGCGGCATTGTGGCTACGAGCGACAATTTCGGCCTGCAGGGCGCCCTGCCCACCCACCCCGAACTGCTGGACTGGCTTGCCTGCCAGTTTCGCGACGAAGGATGGGATATGAAGAAAATGCTGCGCCTGATGGTTACCTCGGCCACCTATCGCCAATCGTCAGTAGCCGGTCAGGCATTGCGGGAAAAAGATCCTGAAAATTTCTGGCTGGCAAGGGGGCCGCGCTACCGCCTCAATTATGAATTTATCCGGGATAATGCCCTGGCAGCCAGCGGTTTGCTGGTGCGCGAGATCGGCGGTCCGTCGGTAAAACCCTACCAGCCCGCCGGCATCTGGGAAGAGATCAGTACCGAAAAATCGGCCAACAACTTCCGGGGCGAGTTCAGTTACGTTCCTGACACGGCGGCAAATAAACTATACCGGCGAAGTTTGTACACCTATAACAAGCGCACCATCCCGCCACCCACGATGCTTTCCTTCGACATCGCCCCGCGCGACGTGTGCGAGGTGCGCCGCGCCCGCACGAGTACGCCACTGCAGGCGCTGGCAATGCTCAACGACGTTCAAATCCTGGAAGCGGCGCGGGTATTGGCCGGGCAGGTACTGCGAAGCGGACATGAACAGGGGAAAAAACCGGAAGAAGAAATCTCTGCCGCGTTCCGGCGGGTTCTGACGCGCAAACCTGAAAAATCGGAACTTCAAAAACTGGGCGCCTTGTATCGCGACGAACTCACGCGTTTTCAGAGTAGCCCCGGACAGGCGAAAAAACTGCTCCAGACAGGCCGGTATCCGCAAAACACCGCGCTTGATCCGGCAGAGCAGTCGGCCATGATGCTGGTGGTGAGCGCGATTTTTAACCTGGACGAGGCGATGAGCAAGACGTAACGATATCGGGAATAGCGTACTTTATTTCACGGTCCCCAATTTTCACAATAGTTTTTCAAACCCGATCGCATAAAAATTAGATAAAAATCCTTGCTTTGTGCCTGCATAGTTCTTTTCGGTATACACGCAAGTTTTTTTATCATGGCTGATTTCCAAATCAAAGAAGCACCCAAAACCTACGACGTCATCATTGTAGGCTCCGGCGCAGGCGGCGGCATGGCCGCTCACGAACTTACCAAAGCGGGCGCCAAAGTCTGTCTGCTCGAAGCAGGCCAGCACTACGACCCTGCCGATCCGAAATACATCACGCAACTCAAGTGGCCGTGGCAAAGTCCCCGGCGAGGCGCCAGTACACGCTACCGGCCCTTCGGCGATTTCGATGCCGCTTACGGCGGTTGGGACATCGAGGGCGAACCGTACACCACCGCGCCCGGCACGCAATTCCGCTGGTTCCGTTCGCGTATGCTCGGCGGTCGCACCAACCACTGGGGGCGTATTTCGCTGCGCTTCGGGCCCGACGATTTCCGGCGCAAAAGCATCGACGGGTTGGGTGCAGACTGGCCGATCGGGTACGAGGACGTAGCGCCGTTTTACGACAAAGTGGATCAACTCATCGGGGTATTCGGGTCCAAAGAAGGCCTGCCCAATGATCCCGACTCCATTTTTTTGCCCCCGCCCAGGCCGAGGCTGCATGAAATGATGCTGAAAAAGTCCAACAAACGCCTCGGCATCACCACGGTTTCTTCCCGGCTGAGCATCCTGACCAAACCCGTCAATGACGAGCGCGGGGTATGTTTTTATTGTAATCAGTGTCACAGGGCATGTATGGCATACGCCGATTTTTCATCGTCTTCCTGCCTGTGCAAGCCGGCGGGCAAGACCGGCAACATGGATACGATTTACTACGCTATGGCCCGCGAGGTGCTTACCGACGCTCAAACGGGTCTTTGTACCGGTATTTCGTACGTAGATACCCGGACGATGGAGGAAAAGACCGTGCGCGGCAAAATCGTCGTGCTGGCTGCCAGTGCCTGCGAGTCGGCGCGGTTGCTTTTGAACTCCAAATCGGCGCGTTTCCCGGAGGGTCTGGCCAATTCTTCCGGAGTGGTCGGCAAGTACCTGCACGACTCCACAGGCGCTTCGCGCGGCGCCATCGTACCGGCCCTGTTCGATCGAAAGCGCTACAATGAAGACGGAACGGGCGGCGCGCATATTTACAGCCCCTGGTGGCTCGACAACAAGAAACTGGACTTTCCGCGCGGGTACCACATCGAATATTGGGGCGGCATGGGTATGCCTGCCTACGGATTCGGCTGGGGCATCGAAAATATAAACGGCATGTTCCCCGACCGCAACGGCAACAAACGGGAGGCGGGTGGCTACGGCGCCTCGCTGAAAGACGACTACCGCCGGTTCTACGGCGCCTACATCGGAATGGCCGGCCGGGGCGAAGCAATCGCGAGGGAAGACAACTACTGCGAAATCGATCCCGAAAAAGTGGACAAATTCGGCATTCCGGTACTGCGTTTCCACTACACCTGGTCGGACCACGAGCGCCTGCAGGCCAAACACATGCACGAAACTTTCGAGCGCATCATTGCCGAAGCAGGCGGAATTCCGCTTGGCGACAGGCCAACTGCGGAAAACGACTACGGTCTGAATGCACCGGGCGAGATCATCCATGAAGTGGGTACGGTCCGCATGGGCAGCGACCCGAAAAAATCGGCGCTCAATAAATGGCAGCAGGCACACGATGTGAAAAATCTTTTTGTGGTTGACGCCGCACCTTTCCCCTCGCAGGGCGACAAAAACTGCACCTGGACCATCCTGGCGCTGTCGATGCGTGCATCGCAATACATTGTGTCCGAACGAAATGCAGGTCGCCTGTGACTTGTAACAAAATCAGCAAAGCATGAAAAACTGGCAAATCAAGACCTCCCTGTTCCTCAATTACTTTGTTTTTGCGATCCTGTTGAACAGTGTCGGAACAGTCATTTTACAGGTACAGAACAACTATGGCGTAACGGAGGGGGCCGCCTCGGTACTGGAAGCATTTAAGGACCTGAGCATTGCCATTGTGTCGTTTCTGCTGTCTTCCTATATCACCCGGATCGGCTACAAACGGGCCATGCTCATTGCATTGGGCTTCATAACGGTGGTTTGCTTTCTCATGCCGCTGGCGCCCGGTTTTTGGGCCACCAAATTGCTGTTCGCAGCAGTAGGGTCGGGTTTCGCGCTGATCAAAATGTCGGTGTACAGCACCATCGGGCTTGTCACCAGCGACGAAAAGGAACACATCAGCCTGATGAACTTCATCGAATCATTCTTCATGGTGGGCATTCTCACGGGATATTTCATTTTCAGCTCGTTCGTGGATGACAGCAACCCGCAATCGACGGAGTGGTTGAAAGTATATTACTTGCTGGGCGGCATATCACTCCTGGCCTTCGTTTTGTTGTTCAGCGCTCCGCTCGACGAGTCTTCCGTGCGTAACCAGACGACGGACTCGCTGGTGAACGATTTTGGCAAAATGTTCCAGCTCCTGGCGACACCGCTTGTGCTGGTGTTCATCCTGTGCGCGTTTTTCTACGTGCTCATCGAGCAAAGCATCATGAGCTGGCTGCCTACATACAACAGCAAAGTGCTGCAATTGCCGACGGCGCTCAGCATCGAAATGGCGAGCATCCTGGCAGGCGCTACGGCGCTGGGGCGTTTCCTCGCGGGTATTGTTATGAAAAAACTCAACTGGTACGTGGTGCTCAGCTCCTGCCTCCTGCTTGCCGCGGCACTGGTGCTCACGGCAATTCCGCTCGCCAAAGGGGCCTCCGGGCAAACGGTCACGGGCTGGGGCGACGCACCGCTGGCAGCGTTCGTATTCCCCTTGATCGGCCTGTTCCTGGCGCCGGTTTATCCGGCTATCAATTCATTGATTTTGAGCGCTTTGCCTGTCCAGAAACACGGACTGATGTCGGGCCTGATCATCATTTTTTCAGCCCTTGGCGGCACGACCGGGTCGATCATAACAGGTAATATTTTCCAGCATTTCGACGGGCAAACGGCATTTTATTTTTCGCTCATCCCCATCGCCATATTGCTGACCGGCCTGTTCTTTTTCCGGAAATTACAGGCTGC
>JAKOXM010000303.1 GCA_029781095.1 Bacteroidota bacterium | reverse complement strand
GGACCTGCGCCAGGTGGCCGCACGCTACGAACTCACCGGCGCGGGCATCCTCAACGTCGTCCACTACTGCGCCATCGAGGCCCTTGCAGACGAATCCCGGCGCATCAACCGCGAACGGCTCGAGGCGGCGATATTGCGGGAGTTTGTGAAGGACGGCACAGTGGTTTAGAGGCTTTTCGGGTTGACGGGTTTTTCGGGTTTCGGGTTGGTGCGCTTCGGACAAGTTTTTTTTTGGATCAAATCAATTGGATTGAAATATGCCCGGATTGCTCCCGCGAACCCGAAACCCGAAACCCGCGAACCCGAAACCCGCGAACCCGAAACCCGAATAACCCTTTCTAAATAATCCCCCTGTTGTATAGCCCCGCCTCAAAAGCGACCCGGACCAGGCCCGCAGTGTTTTTGACGCCGAGTTTCTGAATGAGGTTGACGCGGTGGGTTTCGACGGTGCAGTAACTGATGAACAATTTTTTGGCTATTTCGCCGGTCGTGTTCTCCTCGACGATCAGCGACAGGACTTCCTTTTCCCGTTGCGTTATTTCACATCCGCGTTTTTTTTTGTGCGTCGGGTTGGTGATCCAGGAGGTGAAAGTGTGGTTGAGCGACGGCGGGACGTACAAATCCCCCGCTGCGATCGCGGAAAGCGCTTCTGAAATATCGCAGGAACAGGCTGTTTTCGGCAAATAGGCTTGGATGCCTTGCTTGAAATAGTTTTTTATTTCGGGAATTGTGTCTCCGGACCCGAACAGCAATATTTTGGCATCCGGCGTTTTTCGACGGATTTGTTTGATCACGCCCTCCTGCCTCACTTCCGGAAGGGTGCCGTCGAGCCAGATCAGGTCGGGTTCACATGCGGCCAGCATGGAAAGTGCTTGTGCCAGGTCATCGGCTTCCACCACGGTGGTGATGTGTTCATTTGTTTCAAGTTGGTGCAACAAAGCGTCCCGCAACAGCGGAATGGCCTCAATAACAAGGGTTTTCATATCCGGTTTCAAGGTAAAGGGTTTAGAAATGAATGCCTCATTTCATGTTTCAATACGCAAAACATGAAAAAATATTGTCATCCGTAGGCAGGAAGATCACCGGGATAAAAAGAAAATAACCGGGGGGAAGGTAAATATAACAGCTTCGGGTCTTGGCACGTTACTTGTCGTGCCTTCCCCTATCTTTGCGCTTCTTTCTGAAGTCAACAGGTCTGACTTGACCAGTACAATTTTTTTGCCAAATTCTATTTATCAGAAAATCAATGACTCAAAAACGCATTCTCATCACCGGCGCTGCCGGCTTTATCGGCTCTCACTTGTCCGACCGTTTCCTCGCCGAAGGCTATCATGTAATCGGCATGGATAACCTGCTCACCGGCGACCTCGCGAATATAGAGCATTTGTTCCGGGAAAAAAACTTTGAATATTATCACCACGACGTAACGAAGTTTGTGCACGTGCCGGGAAATCTCGATTACATACTTCATTTCGCTTCGCCCGCGAGCCCGATCGATTACCTGCAAATGCCGATTCAGACGCTGAAGGTCGGCGCGCTCGGTACACACAACCTGCTCGGACTGGCCAAGGAAAAAGGCGCGCGCATCCTCGTAGCCTCCACATCGGAAGTCTATGGCGACCCGCTCGAGCATCCGCAAACGGAAGAGTACTGGGGGAACGTCAATCCGGTGGGCCCGCGTGGCGTGTACGACGAAGCCAAACGCTTTATGGAAGCCATCACGATGGCCTACCACACTTTTCACAACGTGGATACCCGCATTATCCGGATATTCAATACCTACGGCCCGCGTATGCGCGTGAACGACGGAAGGGTATTGCCGGCATTTTTCTCGCAAGCCATTCGCGGAGAAGGGCTTACGGTGTTCGGTGACGGCTCCCAAACACGCTCGTTTTGCTACGTCGACGATCTCGTGGACGGTATTTACCGCCTGCTGCTGAGCGATTACCATATGCCGGTGAACGTTGGCAACCCCTCCGAAATCACCATGATGCAATTCGCTCACGAAATCCTGGACCTGGTACAGAACCCGAAGGCATATATCGATTACCGCCCCTTGCCGGTGGACGACCCCAAGCAACGCCGTCCGGACATCACCAAGGCGCGTTCCATCCTTGGCTGGGAGCCCAAATTCGACCGGGCCTCGGGTCTGAAACTCACTTATGAATATTTCAAAAAAGTGGTGAAAATCGAAGAGCCGGTTGTGTAAGGGAATGATTAGTCGTCATTTTGGCCGGGGTTGGGCATTATAGGGAAGGGTTGGACGTGTAGCCGCACAAGCCCTGTATTTACACAGCGAGCCCCGGATTTATTTACGAATGACGATAATGACGAATGATGATAATGACAAAATGACGATAATGACGAAATAACCACAATGACAAAATCCACCCTCCTGATCACCGGCGGCGCGGGCTTCATCGGCTCGCACGTCGTCCGGCTTTTTGTGAATAAATACCCTGAATATCGCATCGTAAACCTCGATGCGCTGACCTATGCCGGCAATCTTGAAAACCTGCGGGACGTAGAGTACGCGCCGAATTATACTTTTGAAAAGGGCGATATCACAGACACTCCCTTTTTGCAGACTCTTTTTGAAAAATACCGCTTTGACGGGGTGATTCATCTCGCTGCCGAAAGCCACGTGGATCGTTCGATTTCGAACCCCGAGTCTTTTGTCGAGACCAATGTACTCGGCACGGTAAAGCTGCTCAATGCAGCGCGTAACCTTTGGAAAAACGACCGGGAAGGCAAGCGATTTTACCAGGTTTCCACCGATGAGGTCTACGGCTCTCTCGGCGAGGAAGGCTATTTTACCGAAGAAACCCGCTACGACCCGCGCTCGCCCTATTCGGCGTCCAAGGCCGCGAGTGACCACTTTGTCCGGGCTTATTTTCATACTTATAATCTGCCCGTGGTTTTGTCCAATTGCAGCAACAATTACGGCCCGAACCATTTTCCGGAAAAACTGATCCCGCTGATAATCAATAACATACGGGAGGGCAAGCCGCTGCCTGTGTATGGCGACGGCAAATACACCCGCGACTGGCTGTGGGTAAAAGACCATGCGTCGGCCATAGATGCAATTTTTCACAAGGGCCGCACAGGCGAGACCTACAACATCGGTGGAAACAATGAGTGGAAAAATATCGATCTCGTGGAAAAACTCTGCGATATCATGGACGAACTCCTTGGCAAGCCGCCCGGCGCTTCCCGTCAACTGATCACTTTCGTAAAAGATCGCCCCGGTCACGACCGCCGCTATGCGATTGATGCGACCAAAATAAAAACGGAACTGGGCTGGGAGCCTTCCATCCGGGCGGAAGAAGGATTCCGGGAAACGGCGAAATGGTATCTTGAAAACGAAGCCTGGCTTCAACACGTCGTCTCCGGAGAATACCAGCGCTTTTACGAGCAGCAGTATCGGTAGGCAGAGGTCCTCCGTAAAAGTATCCCGGTTGTTCGCATCGCTTATTCATCAGATAACTGCAGTCATCCGATGAATGATTATTTCAGGTAAAACAGGCCACGGATTAGACAGATTGGACACGGATCAAATTAAAAATCTATGTCCAGTCTGTCTAATCCGTGTCCCTTCATGTGAATAATCATCTCACAGTTCCCTTAATACACCTTTTCTCCTTTCTTCAGCCAGACGCCCCAGGTCTTGTTGTAGGCGTGTACTTTACGCGATGTGCCGTTTTCATCCACTACCGGATGATCCTGGTTGACCCATTCAAAGATGCCGCCATACAGGTTCGATACGTTTTTGTAGCCTGCAGCGATCAGTTTTTCCGCAATTTTTTCACTGCGATAACCTACGGAGCAATAGACCACGATACGTTTGTCTTTCGGGACTGCTGACAACTTATCCTGTTCAAAATGGTCATATCCGACCGGTATGGCGCCTTTGATGCGGCTGACGGCGTATTCTTTCGGTTCCCGTGCATCGACAAACAGAATCGCCGAGGAATCCCGGGCGGCTTCCTGCACCTGTATCTCCGGAACCGTATGGCTCAGGAGGGTTTTCAACATTGCCCGGTAGGCGCCGCTTTTCACCTGGCCGAAGCAGACAAGCGTGGAAGAGGCCAGACAGACAACCAACGTTAACTTTATGCTGCGCATCAACATGGAAAGCAATTTTGTTCACCGCAATAACACTCTCAGGGCGTCACGTGTAAAATAGTCGCGCCCCGTCGTGGTTTACACCAACGAAACAGCGTCAAGTCAAAATCGTTACAAAACTATTCAAAAAGTAAAAAAAGAGAGCGTCGGGAGAGTATTCCGCACTCGGCGCGACGTTCATGTCGTCGCGCCAAGTGCCAAACCGAAGATTATATGCGGGAGCCCTCGTTTAAAAAAAATCCTACTGCCAGAAGGGGAGCAGTAGGAAAATCAAAACATACTATGAGAAAACTTGGCACAAGGTAGATACAAGCTATCGGCTACCCCAACAACTTTTTACGGAACGGCATCAAATTCGAGAAAGCGGCGGACAGATATTTAATGCCTTGAATATAACAAACTGATTGCGGGAAAATGTCTGTTTGAAGCGGGCCGTTTGGGCAGTTTGCAAGCACACTGGCGAAGGCTGTGGCATATTCCAGCAAGCCTTTTGATAAAAGCTCCGCATTTTATTGAAAATCGCTACAGACGATTTCACGGTCACGGCCACTACCCATTGCTTACTGTCCAACAAACAACGCAGCGATCGACTTGTGTTCCACGGCATTGCGGATGGCACGCGAAAAGAGTTTGGCAGTCGAAAGCACCTTGATCTTTGCCGACTTCTGGTGCATCGGGATGGTGTCGCATACGATCATTTCCTTGAGTTTCGACTTGTCGATATTCTCGTATGCCTTGCCGGAAAGCACCGGGTGTGTGCAAATGGCCCGCACCGATTTTGCGCCTTTTTCGAGGAGGGCGTCGGCGGCCTTGCAAAGCGTGCCTGCCGTATCCACGAGATCGTCGACCAGGATAACGTCGGCGCCGCCTACTTCGCCTATGACGGTCATGGCAGCCACCTCATTGGCTTTGGTGCGGTATTTATCGCAGATCACGAGTTCGCAGCCGAGTTGTTTGGCGTAAATGCGCGCGCGCTTTACACCGCCCACATCGGGGCTGGCAAAGATGGTGTTGGATAGGTCCTGCGTCTCCAGGTAAGGCATATAGATTGCCTCCGAGCGCAGGTGATCCACCGGAATGTCAAAAAAGCCCTGCACCTGGTCGGCGTGCAGATCCATCGTCATGATACGGTCGGCGCCGGCGGCTGTAAGCAGGTTGGCCACGAGTTTGGCCGTGATGGGTACGCGGGGTTTGTCTTTACGGTCCTGCCGGGCGTAGCCGAAGTAAGGAATCACGGCGGTGATATACCCTGCAGAGGCGCGTTTGGCAGTGTCAATCCAAAGAAGCAGCTCGACGAGGTTGTCATGTGGCTGGCAAGTGCTTTGGATGAAAAAAGTGAAGGAGCCTCGTACGCTTTCGTTGATGATGGTTTGCATTTCGCCGTCGCTGAACCGGGCGAGGGTCTTGTCGCCGAGCGGTGCGTCGAAATGGAAAGCGATTTCTTTTGCGAGGTCCTGGGAGGCGGAGCCGGAAAACAATTTTACTTCGGGCATAACAGAGCCGGAGTCGGGTTCAGGATGGTGAGCAAACTGCTTTGGAAGCAATGGTCGCGAATGTTTCGGCAAAGATACGACGGGGTTTTGAGGTTTCAAGGTTTCAGGGTTACAAGGTTTCATGGTTGCAGGGTTTCATGGTTGTGTGTATTCGGAACTTGAGATTTAAAAAGAGCCGTTGTTGGCAAAACGTGTCATTTTATACGAAACATATCTCTCTGAAAAGTAGGCAAATACTACCTTTGGCCGCCTCTTAAGTGAAAATTGTTTCTCCGAAATTTTGTTTTAACGTTTATTCACCAAATCCAACTGTCTGGATATGAATCTGCTACGTTTCCCTGGCCAGGGGTTTGCGGCACTGCTTTTAATGCTGTTTGCCACCACCCTTTCGGCACAATCTTCCTCGACACCCCGCCAAACCGCCCTCCGTTATTTACAGGAAAATCCCGCCAAATTCGGCCTCTCCGCTTCGGATGTGGCCGATGTCCGGGTTACCGATGAATACCTGAGTAAAAACAATGGCATTACGCACGTCTGGGTGCAGCAACAATACGCCGGCGTTCCGGTGTTCAACGGCCTGTTCGGCCTGCATGTAAAACCCGACGGCAAGGTGGCCACGTTGGGGCATCGATTCATTCCCGGCCTTGCTTCCAAGGTGAATACGACGCTGCCTTCCCTGAGTGCCGCCAAAGCCGTTGAAATGGCTGCCGCCAACCTCGGCTTCACCGATATTACAGCTCCGTCAGTACGTCAGAAAATCGACGACCGCAACTGGGTATTCGAAGGCGGTGCGATTTCGAATGCAGATATTCCGGTGTCGATCTGTTACGAACTGCAACACGACGGCTCCGTTCGCCTGGCCTGGACGATGATCATCGAACAGGCAAATTCCGATGCCGCCGATGTATGGAATATGCGTGTCGATGCGCAAACCGGTTTGATCCTCGGCAAGATCAACCAAACGGTACATTGCAAGGCGGGCGGCGTGTACAGCGCAGGAGAAGATTGCGATGTTGCATTGTCGAAAAACGACCAGCCGACGGTTTTAAACAAGCAAGAATCCGATTTGCTCGTAGACGAATCATACAACGTATTTGCGTTGCCGACCGAAAGCCCGATACATGGCCCCCGCCAATTGGTGGTCAATCCCGCCGACCCGGCCGCATCGCCTTATGGCTGGCACGATACCAACGGCTTCGCCGGCGCCGAATATACGTATACGCGCGGCAACAACGTATATGCTTACGACGATCGCGACAACAATGATACGCCACCCACCACGCCTTTCCCGAACGCGGGCCCCTCGTTGCTGTTTGATTATCC
>JAKOXM010000275.1 GCA_029781095.1 Bacteroidota bacterium | reverse complement strand
CCCCGACCGCTGCGATTTTCAAAATACCAGCGTCTCGATCGAATGGGGCAAACTCTTCGCCTCCACCGCCTGGCCGGCGACGTACAGCCGGTAATCGATGCGGGTGTTGCCGTCGTTCATCACCACCACGGCGATCTTGCCGTCGGGGTTTTGGAAGGCCGTCACCTGCAACTGCGCACGACTTGATGCACAGGCGATCCGCTTCGCGCCGGGCCGGATGTATTTCGAAAAATGCCCGATGTAGTAATAGGAGTTCATGTAATGCAGCGTGCCCTTGCGCGTATCTGCGTGTACGGGCGCGAAGCAAAAATTGCCCACGTGGTTGGGACCGCCCGTCTCGTCGAGCAGGATGTTCCAGTCTGTCCAGGCTTCGGCGCCGTTGTTGAAATCACCGATCATGGCCCGGCCGTAATTTTCACCCCAATGCCACTGATCGATGGTCGTCCAGCTGAAGGGGTAGTTGCAGGCCTCGGTCAGCATCAGGTGCTTGCCGGGAAATGCTTCCGACACGCGCCGCACGTTATCGGGGATGGGCGCGCCCGTCCAGCTCTCATACCAGTGAAAACCCACACCCCAGACGTACTGTGCCGCCTGCGGATCGTTGAGGATGGTAGATGCGCGCTGGTACATTTGGTCGCGGTTGTGGTCCCATGCGATCAGTTTTTTACTTTTCAGGCCGCTGCGCACGAGCGTCGGGCCAAGATAGTTTTTTATAAAATCGCGCTCCTCGTCTGCCGTGTACATGCACGATTCCCAGGTTTGTTTGGCCATGGGCTCGTTTTGCACCGTGAGGCCCCACACGGGGATACCGTGTTTTTCATACGCCTGAATGAATTTTACGTAGTAATTCGCCCAGGACTGGTAGTATTCCGGTTTGAGTTTGCCGCCGTGCAGGATGTCGTTGTTGTCCTTCATCCAGGCCGGCGGGCTCCAGGGGCTCACGAACAGGTCCAGTTTTCCCCCGGCCGCAGCAATCGATCTCTTGATGAACGGGATGCGGTACTGCTCGTCGTGCGCCACGCTGAAGGTTTTCAGTGCCTTGTCGCCTTCCTGGACATAGGTATAACTGCCGCTGGAAAAATCGCAACTGTGGATGTTTGTCCGCGCAATCGAATAACCGACACCCGTATTTTTGTCAAAGCAGGCCTTCAGAAATTCTTCCTGTTTGTCGGCCGGCAATTTGGCAAAAGTCTCTGCCGACGCATCGGTGAGCGCGCCGCCGATACCGCGAAAAGTCTGGAACGTATGTCTGGGATCTACAAAAATACAGGGTTGTGTCTCGAAGGGCTGACCGAATGCGGCAAAAGTGAGCGTATCGGTAGCGGTCAGGCGGTAATTCGTGCTGTCAGCCGTAGTGATGACCACTACTTTGCGGCCGGCGTACGATTTGACGGCAGGGGCGGTACTGCGCTGCTGCGCACCCGCGGCATACAGGGTAACTGATGCAAGTAACAGGAGGGTAATTTTTTTCATGTCAAACGATTTACCCCGTAAAATTAGCATTTACTCAGGTGTGGCATGGATTATCTAAAAAAATTGAAAGTCAATTTTGTTAGATAATCCATGCCACACCCCGGAAAAGCCCGTTCAAACGGCCACTGCCGTGGTCGCATGCGCCATTTCCCAGCCGATGATCGCGC
>JAKOXM010000242.1 GCA_029781095.1 Bacteroidota bacterium | reverse complement strand
ATTTTCAGAAACTGCTTCCCGCCGGGGCCATCGACGAACATACCTACGTCGCCCGTAGCCAGCCAGCGTTTACCGTCGATCACACGAATCATTTCAGCCGTTTTTTCGGGTTGCTCGTAATAACCGGCCATGATACCCGGGCTTTGGGCCAGCACTTCCCCTTCGCCGGGCCGAAATTCGGCGCTCTGTTCGATCCGTATTTCGACACCATCCAGCGCCGGCCCCACAGTGCCGAGCATGGCTTCTCCGGGGCGAAACCCGTTGAAGCTGAGCGCAGGAGCGGCCTCCGAAAGGCCATACCCTTCGCGTACCGGTATGCCCGCCGCGTTGAACGTTCGGATGATTTTCATGGGACAGGCGCTGGCAGCCGTGATCATGCCTTTTACCCGCCCGCCAAGGGCTTCACGCCATTTGGAAAACACCAGGCGGTCGGCGATACCCCATTTCAGGGCATCGAGCCCCTGCGGATGCTGGTCGAAATCCCATTTTTCGGCGAGCCCCAGCGCCCAGAAAAACAGCCAGCGTTTGAGTCCGCCGAGTTCCAGGCCTTTGTCGTAGATACGTTCGTACACCTTTTCCAGCAGGCGCGGTACGCAGGTAAAAAAATGTGGCCGGATGGCCCGCAGATCGCCGGTTTCGCCGCCCAGGTTGTCGGTGCCGGTAAACGTTATGGACGCAGAATAGGCTGTGTAGGCGTATACGGCTACCCGCTCGTAGACGTGGCTGACCGGCAAAAAACTCAGTACCGAATCGCCGGCAACGATCGGTGCGATGCTCCGGAGGGCTTCTACATTGAAAATAATATTGCGATGGGTCAGCATCACCCCCTTTGGATTGCCGGTGGTACCGGAGGTATAGATCAGCGTGGCCAGATCGTCGGACCGGATCGCGGACCGGATGCGGTCAACTTCCGAGAAATCGGCATCCGCAGGGGCCAGCAGGGTATCCCAGCGGGCGCAGTCGCTGCGGTCGAAAAAAGAGAATATTTCCTTCAGTGCGGGCGCTCCTTCCCCGGCTTTTGACACCTTGTCGTATAAATCCCCATCCCCGACAATACAATACGCGGCCTGCGATTCGTGAAGGATGTATTGGTATTCCCGGGAGCTGATGGTCGGGTACATGGGTACGTTGAGCACGCCTATCTGCAACAAGGCATAATCGATCACCACCCATTCGGGCAGCGTCTGGTATATGACGGTGGCCACCTTGTCGCCGGGTCGCAGACCGAGCCGAAGGAACCCCAGGCTCGCACGATCTGCCAGTTCCGCTACCTGACGGGTGGACAGGTATTGCCACTTCCCGTCTTTCCTGGAGCCAAAGGCGCGCTCGAGCGGGTGTTCGTTCAGCTGGTCATGCAGGTAATCGAAAAGGCGTTTGTCAGCCATAGATGTTTCTACACTTATTTAAAACAAATTGTAAAAATCGTGATTTAATCTGCCGATATATTGGTTGCGCCAAAAGTCAAGAAAATAATTTAAAGTCGGGCAATTCAGGGGTTTTAAAATAACTGCTATTGCCTCACTTCATTTTTATTTGTTATAAACGCTAGAAAACACGGTTATTCTAAAACGAAATTGGCTTCCGGTATTAAACACAAAAAATATTTTTATAAATTGTACCCCGTTAAAATTTGCATTATTGCCGACGTTTTAGCACTTTTGTAGCCCTAATGGGAAAGCGTATCCTTCCATCCGAAACCTTTCGCAGGTTAATCGGTTTCCATCGGGAAGGATCTAATATTCAAAGATTTCGTGGCATTTTGAACATTGACGACCTGGAGTAGAGCGTCAGTGGAGGAAACAGCGCTCGCTTTTTACAGCATATCTGTCTGAAAAGATGCGCTTTGTTGTCGCCTCCTGAAAATGAAAAGCAGTGACGACGCTTTTCAAAATAGATTATGTCGGGAAGGATGTATGCCTTTGCCGACGCGTTACAATGCCCCCTTGATCCGACCAGTGAAATCTGTTTTTCAGCATCCATAAACAGCATGGCAGGATGAATATGCAACCGCAACAACTCAAACTGATTTTCAAAGGCCGTCTCGAGTTCGGCTCGGAACGCACCTATAATATGGTGTTGAATCACTGGAACAACCGTATTGAAAATTATTTCAAGTCGGACATCCTGCTGAAAGCGGAACAGGTTTTTAGCGAGAATGATTTTGCCATGACCGTGCCGCAGCAGGTGGTCATGAGCACGGAAAAACACTGGCGCAGCACCACGGCCCTGCTCCAGGAAGTGGCGCAATTCGCCCTCGCCGGCAAAGTGGGCGCATGGTGGGTTCAGAACGGCCAGATACTGGCGGAGTACAACATTGAACCGAAATCAGACAAAACGGCGGTGTCCGAGTTCATTCGCGGCCGCGAGCTGGCCCTGCAGGGTGGTATGGAGATGGCATCCGAAGCGCTCAGCAACGCCATTTCAAAATATGAGCGTCATGCCCTGGCCTATGAGCGCCGCGGTTATGTGAACTACAAACTGAAGAATTTCAACGACGCCCTGTACGATTTCTCGAAGAGCATCGATATCAACCCGCACAACCCGGAGCCCCACTACGGCCGCGGCAAGATCAGGATGCTGAAAAACGAGTGGGAAAACGCCGTTCAGGACTTTGATAATACCATCAAATTGTCGCTGGCCGTGCAGCCCATCCACTGGCTTGCGCGGCTGCGCAAGGGCGACAGCCTGTACCACGCCAAACGACCGGCAGAGGCCATCCCGGAACTGAAGTTTTTCCTGCAGAAAAAATTTACCGAAAACGATCCCAATTTGCGTTTCCGCCCGAAGGCAGAGTATTTGCTCGCGGAATGCGAGAAGATGGTGAAGTGAAGTTACGGTTTTTCTGCAGGTTAATTTATGATAATTGAAAGCCCGTCAGGTGAAGAACCTGGCGGGCTTTTGTGTTTACTATAAGTTCTTGGGTTTGGATAGGTGCTTTCATTCTTGAAAACGAGGTGTGAAAATATTTTTTACATTTGCTGCATTGCTTATATCTGTAAACCCCGTTCTCAGATGCCTGTCTCCATTTTTATTTCCTATTCGCACAACGATCTGGATCGTCCCCTGCTTGATAAATTATTGAACCATTTAAGACCTAAGGTTCGCAGCGGGCGCATAAAAGTTTGGGACGACAGTCAAATACCGCCCGGCGCTCCATGGGATGATACTATAAAAAAATCTCTGGCATCTGCAGACATAGTCGTGTTCCTCGTGAGTGCAGAGTTTAACAGTTCTGATTATATATGGCGTATTGAAATGACACAGGCCCTCGAACGTGCCAAAACCGGGCAATGCCGGGTCATTCCGGTGCTTCTTCGTGCTTGTGATTACAGTGATATGCCATATACCGAATATGAAATGATCCCAAAAGAAGAGCACAATCAGCGACTCAGGCCGGTAAGTGAATGGGCAGACCAAGACAATGCACTTACGATCATTGTCAAACGTATTGACAAAGTATCGAAGGCAATCGAAGCGCGCCATATGCCTTCTGAGCCCGAATTGTTATCGGGTGAAACGAGAAAATCAGTCGATACTTCTCCGGATACACTTGAGCGCAAAAACGTGAAAAGACGGTTTGATTCTTTACTTGCCATAATTCAGGAACTTGAAGAACAACTTGATATAACAAGAGATCCTCTTGACCGATTGAGGCTAATGAAGGATTTGGAAAGGTCCCGGAAGCAATTTGATGAAGTAAAAGCCAAATTACATCCATGAACGATATTCCGCTTTTTGATGAAAAAAGCCGGCTTGAAGACCGGATAAAAAAGGCCTACAAAACCCTTGGGGAATTAGAGGATCAGTATGAT
>JAKOXM010000235.1 GCA_029781095.1 Bacteroidota bacterium | reverse complement strand
AATTCCGGCAATGTGTACATAAATATCGTGCGGCACCGGGATGCCGAAAACCTCACGGGTGTAATGCGGGCAACTTACGATCAGGCTTGCCGGTACCACCCCGTCGCGGACGATCTGCCGGCTGCTGTAAATATCCTTGAGGAACAGATTGAGCGCGCGCAGTCGTTGTTTTATGCCCGTTTCAATATGCAGCCATTCGCTCTGTACGATAATGCGCGGGATGATATCAAACGGAAAAATACGCTCGATGCCTTCATTCTCGAAATACACCGTGAAGGTGATTCCCTGGTTCATGAAGAGCTGCCTGGCCAGGGCCTCTTTGCGCTGCAGGGCGTCGGGCGGCAACAGGCTTAATTCGCGTACAACCGCCTCATAGTGCGGTCGTACTGCGCCCCCGGGCAAGCACATTTCATCCCATAATTCCGGGGCTGCCTGATAACCCTGAAACAGGTCATTGTTCACCATTTTTAATCAAAGTTCGTTTTGGCGAAGGTAAAAGGCAGGGAGAATTAATTTTAAAAAATTTGACAGGTTCCTTGTTTTCGGAATAATAAGTTAAATCATGCGAATAATGATGAATTATTATTTAAAAACAATCCGTTTCACGATATATACATCTACCAGTTTGCCCTTGCTGATAAATCGGTCCGAACAAAAACAGAAAATGCCGACCCTTTCTTGCAAGCCGATCCTCGGCTCAGGCAGGTTAATATTGGTTGAGAGCCTCCTTTACCATTTTTATACGCCCGCCGCCCCGTAAAATAGCATGGCAATTTGAAAAGCGGTTTACTTTTGTCCGAAATACCACCCCTGTGAAGCAAACAGCCGAACCACTCGACATTCTGCGGCAATACTGGGGCTACCCGGCATTCAGGCCCCGGCAGGAAGATATTATCCGGTCTGTGCTCGATGACCGGGATACCGTGGCCTTGCTGCCAACCGGCGGTGGCAAATCCATTTGCTACCAGGTGCCCGCCTTGTGTCGCGACGGCATTTGTCTGGTCATTTCCCCCCTGATCGCCCTGATGAAGGACCAGGTGTACAACCTGCAAAAAAGGGGTATACCGGCTGCTGCCATTTTCTCCGGCATGAGCCGACGCCAGATTGATATCATTTTTGAAAATGCCTGCAACGGCGCTTACAAGCTCCTGTACCTGAGCCCTGAACGCCTTAAAACCGACCTTGCCCTGGCCCGCATCCGGCGTATGCAGGTCAACCTGCTCGCCGTGGATGAAGCGCATTGCGTGAGCCAGTGGGGCTATGATTTCCGGCCGCCTTACCTGCAAATCGCCGACATGAGGCCTGAATTGCCCGGCGTGCCGGTGCTGGCACTCACCGCCACCGCCACAACGGAGGTGTTGGAGGATATACAGGAAAAACTGGCATTCCGGCAGAAAAACACGCTCACGCAAAGTTTCGCCCGCCCCAACTTGTCCTATTCGGTCCTGTACGAAAACAGAAAAAAAGAAAAACTGCTCGACATACTGCGGAATGTACCGGGCACCGGCATCGTATACGTCCGCAGTCGCGGGGAAGCCAAAGAAATTGCGGCTTTGCTGACATCCCAAAAACTGAGCGCCGATTTTTACCACGCGGGACTCGGTCCGGAGGAACGCAATGCGCGACAGGAAGCCTGGATATCCGGCAAAACGCGCATTATCGTCTGCACCAACGCTTTCGGCATGGGGATCGACAAACCGGACGTCCGGGTTGTGGTGCATCTCCATCTGCCGGACAGCCTGGAGGCATATTTTCAGGAGGCGGGCCGGGCCGGCCGCGACGGTCAAAAATCATATGCCACGCTATTATATACGCCCGGCGATGCCGAGAGTCTGCGCTTCCATCAGCAATCTGCCTACCCTTCTTTTGACCTGGTACGGACCGTTTATCAGGCCCTTGGCAGCTACAGCCAGCTGGCCATTGGCGCCGGGGTCGGCGAATCGTTCGACTTTGACCTGCCTTTCTTTTGCAGTACGTACAAGCTGGAAACAGCGCCTGCCCATGCGGCGCTGAGATTGCTGGAGCAGGAAGGCTGGATCGCAGTCAGCGAGGCTTCAGCCACACCAGCGCGCGTATATGTGACCGCCTCCCGCGAAATATTGTACGACTACCAGATTCGCAACAGGCAGGCCGACACGGTGTTAAAAGTGCTGCTCCGTGCATACCCGGGCATACACACCGGTTTTGTCGATATCAGTGAAGGCAATATTGCAAATTATGCAAAATTGAGCGCCGATACCGTTCGAAAAGTGCTGGAAAATGCCCATAAAGAAGAAATTCTCGTTTACGAACCGCGAAGTGAAAAACCACAACTGACGTTTATTCGGGAAAGAGTGTCCGTGGAAAACCTGAGCATCGATCAGGCCAAATTCAATTTCAGGAAACAGCGATCGGAAGAACGTGTGGAAATGGCGATCCGGTATGCAGAAACCCGCCGTTGCAGAAGCCGTCAGTTGCTGGCGTATTTCGGAGAAAAAGAAAGCGAACCTTGCGGCATCTGCGACGTATGCACGGGGCGAAACAAGAGCGAGGTGGGTACGGAAATGTTTGAATCATTTGAACGGAAAATCCGGGAAGTGCTTCGCGACGAACCGCTTGCTTTCGAGGAAATCCTGCAGGGGTTTGCCCTGAAACGCCACGAAACTGTCGCTCAAGTCATTGGTTATCTGTTGGATGAAGGGAGGATACTGCAGGATGCGAATGGCAAATTTCATTTCAGATGAGATCACTGATGAGGTCCAGAAGTCGATGAAAAAACGCTTCGTTATCACCCGTATATTCAATGATCTGATCCGCCGTCTCATATACGGGCGCCCGCGCTTCAAGCCGGTCTTTGATAAATTCAGACAGCCCGGTTTCATCGAACTGCTTCAGCAATGGCCTTTTTTCCGGCTCCGCTTTCAGGCGTTCGAACAGTATTTCCGGAGCGGTTTTCAGGTAAATAACCCGGCCATTTTTTTGCATCCAATCCATATTGTCGAAAAAACAAGGTGTGCCGCCGCCGGTAGCAACAATGGAAGCATCATAACTCTGCAACAGGCGAAGGTGTTGTTTTTCCAATAATCGAAAGCCATTTTCTCCACTTTGAGCAAAAATTTCCGCGATACTTTTTCCCGTGGCGGATTCAATCATGGCATCGAGGTCAATAAAAGGGCGTGACAGCGCTTCGGCTGTAATTCTGCCCCAATGCGTTTTGCCGCTCCCCATATAACCGATGAGAAACACGTGTTTCGACATTCACTTTTTGTTGTGAGTACAGTTAAAGGCAGAAAGATACAAGTACCGTATTTTTGCCAAAATTCCAACATTATAACATATTTACTATGAAAAACGGCCTTTTTTTCTTCCTCTTTGCATTTTTGGCATGGGGTGCATGCAAAAATGATAAATCATCGGGCGTTCAGGAAATACGCAACGGCGGCAGCAATTCCGACCTGGTGCGCAATCCGGCAAGCGCAGACGAAAACATCGATACCAGCCAGATGGCACGCATTACTTATGAAGAACCGGTATTTGATTTCGGGGAGGCAAAAGAGGGTGATATTGTGATCCACAAATTCAAATTCACCAATACGGGCAAAGTGCCCCTCACAATCCTGAAAGCACGATCATCCTGCGGATGTACGATTCCGGAGTATCCGGAAGAGCCGGTACCGCCGGGTGGCAGCAGTGAGATCACGGCAAAATTTAACACAAACGGGAAACACGATCTGCAGAAGAAACTGATCTATGTAACAGCCAATACCTATCCCGGGGAGACCAGCGTTTTGTTGAAAGGTGTTGTCAAACCGAAGGAATAAACGCTTCTGACATGCTGAAAATCAAAAAGGGTAGCCGATCGGCTACCCTTTTTTTATCTGAGGGAGGATGAGGGGGCTCGAACCCCCGACCTTCGGAACCACAATCCGACGCTCTAACCAACTGAGCTACAACCTCCATTTAAGCGGATGCAAAGATAGATGCTCCTGACGCTAAATGACAAATTCTGAACGCTGGAAAATTTTAAAAAGTTTACCCGAAAGAGACTTTTCAACCCGAAACGGTTGCTGCCGTTCGCCACCCGCGCAATTTCTTGAGTAATTTGCAGAGTTTAAGGTTCAGAGATGGATTTGCATTAAAAAAATGCCCGTTGATCGTAAGCCAGTCTTTCTCTTTTTTGATCTCCCGCAACTCGTAATACATGACGCTGCGCGGCTTGTCAAAAGGGGCCCGCCAGTATATCCCTTTATCGGTCATGGCAAAACCCTCCTTGCAATTTTCTTTCAGCGACAAATCACAAATGAACCACACTTTTTCCCTGCGTTCTGCAAACAAGAAGTGCTTGCATGCATTTTCCAGCAATGCTTTAGGCATGGAAATGAAGTTGAAATGGAATAATTCATCCTCCCGGTCAAAGTCGAGAAAATCGCGGATCATGGCCGAAAGGTCCGTTTTTCCGGGCTGCACCTTCTCATATTTCAGAATGGCAGAGGATAACATGACGCCGTTCAGATCAGGACAAAACTGGATAACAAAGTAATCGAGCAGGCCCTCAAAAGCGGTGGAGATGCGCCGGTCTATGTCCGGCAAGGCTTCCTGGCCGAAGCGCTCCCACTGGATCAGCGCGTCTTCCGCGATTTGTTCGGCGCGGACCGCATAGATTTCCCTGAACTTGGACTGATAAAACCGCTCCACGTAATCGCTGTATCGAGCAACATTGTGCTCTTCCTCTACCCGTTGTCTTAAACTCCTGAAAAACAATGCCCTGACCTGGTCGGTCATTGTATCCGGCTCGAAATCAAGCGGATAAACCGGCTCGTATAAACTCTGCCGGAGGGGCTTTCCTTCAAAATGAAAACCGCAGTGGTGGCAAAAAACAGACGCGATCGGGCTTTGTCCCTGGCATGCGGGACAAGCCTTCGTTTTTTCCACGAATTTATCCCCGCAGCGATGACAAAATTTTGCTCCGGGAATAATTTCAGCAGCACAGTTCGGACAAAGGTGCATAGTGTCGGGTGGTTTTTGTCATTGCGTCATTGAACCAGGATGCAAAAATAAAACATTTTGTATTACTATACAATAATCCCGATTATTTTTCCATTCAGGACTCGGAATTTGCGTCATGACGGTAAAAGTCAAAAAATGCGACCTGTTACAATAAACCTGACCGAATACGGGCGGCCCATATTGCGCAGCAGAAAAAAAGAAAAGCACAGGAAACCGGGAAATCATTACAGCGAGCGCTGTAATGCATAGCGAAAAAAGAAAAACAATAAAATCTTTTTACCTAAAACACTGATTATACGCTATATATACTACTAATCTCCGTTTATATACCGTTGCCAAATATCGGGCCTGCGCTCGCGTGTTCGATTGAGACTCTGTTCGTATCGCCACTCGTCGATGAGTTTGTCGTTGCCAGACAACAGTACTTCCGGCACAACCATGCCCTCCCACACTGCCGGTCTGGTATAAACGGGAGGAGCCAACAAATTGTCTTGAAAACTATCGGACAAGGCCGAACTCTCGTCGTTGAGCACACCCGGAATCAGCCTTCCTACCGAATCGACCAGCACTGCGGCTGCCAATTCGCCGCCAGACAATACATAGTCGCCAATGCTGATCTCAAGCGTGACATATTTCTGCCGGATACGCTCATCAACCCCCTTGTAATGACCGCAGAGAACGAGCAGATTTTGTTTCATGGATAGCCGGTTGCACAAGGACTGGTCAAGTCGAACCCCGTCCGGCGAGGTGTAAATAACCTCGTCATACGTACGCTCTGCGAGCAGTTCGTCCATGCACGAAGCGATCGGCTCCGGCTTCATGACCATGCCCGCCCCGCCCCCGAATTGATAGTCGTCTACCTGCCGGTGCCGGCCAGGTGCATAGTCGCGCAAATGATGCAGATGCACTTCGAGCAGACCCTTGTCCCTGGCCCGCTTCATGATGGAATGGTTCAGCGGGCTTTCCAGTAATTCGGGTAATACGGATATGATATCGAATCGCATTGTTCAGTCAAGTTAACCGGGTGAGAAAGGCCATTACATCCACGCCATCCGGATAGTCGTCCAGCCCCGGTTCCTGGCTTTTGCCGAATGGCAGAACAGAAAAGCCGGCAAGTTGAACGTTGCCTGTAATGCATTGAATATCATCTTTTTGTTCCGTCAGGCGATCATGAAGCCCCGAAAGGTCGTCATAAAATTCGTAATGGACGGAAGCGATTCTGGCCTGCAGGGAGGGGTCTTCCCGCATGAGGAGACAGCCGTTATTCATATACGGCAAGGCGTTCATGATGAACAGCGTAAGGTTGTAATCGAAGTTATTCTTGTATTTGTCGTGGTTTATCAGTTCCCGGTATTCATGCAGGGCTTCCAGCAAAGGTTCGAAAGCGTATCCACGGGGGACGTACAATTTCGACACATTCCGGCAGCCAAGGCCGAAATAGGAAAAGATATCGCGGCCCAGTGCATACAGGTCAGCGATCGTTTCCCGGCCATCGAGTACCGCTATGCCGTTGCGGTTGCGGCGGATAATATGGGGATATCGCCCGAAATACTGCTGGAAGTACCGGGCAGTATTGTTACTCCCGGTCGCAATAACGGCGTCAAAGCCTTTCAGCGGTTCATTCTCCGCTACGAACCCGGTATATGCCCAGGATTCGTGTTCCCATTCCCCCAGTTTTTTCATGAGGTAGGGGAACAGGTGCTTGTCTTTTTCAGAACACTTCACCCTGGCACGATGGCCGGCAATAAATACACAAAGCCAGTCGTAAAAACCTACCAGCGGAATATTTCCTGCCATGATGAGCGCAACGGTTTTATCCGGATGCTGCACGGAGGAAACAGCATATTTCCTTGTCCACGATTCCAGCTTTTCACGGTCAAGAAAGGCCGTCGCAATGGCATGGATAGCGCCTCGTACATTTTCCTCCGTAAACCATTTGTTACCGATATATGATTGACGAATGGCGGCATCCAGTCCGGCATCGCCGCCGCTAATGAGAAAATGACCCAATTCGTCCAGCAAATCTATTCGCGCCTGTAGTGTCAAGGTTGTCCTGTTTTAACACGCAAAATTATGAAAGTGAATACATTCCGGCACGGGAATCAAAACCCGGATCAAAAAATAATTGTATTACTTTTAAACTCAAATATAGCAATCACGTTCATGGGATGACATATCAAACAGAAAATGCCCGATCAAAACTTGCCGCCGCTAACACCAGTACGGCGATTGCTGCGCCTACTCGGCCAGTTTCGCCGTGAAATTCGCTACATCATATTATATGCCGTTGTCATAGGCATTATAAACCTTTCGTTACCGCTTGGTATTCAGGCAATTATAGGAATACTCGCCGGCGGGGGCATTTCGGCCTCCTGGGGTGTTCTGGTCTTTTTTGTATGCATTGGCGCCCTTCTGGTGGGGATTTTGCGCATTCTGCAACTATCGATTATGGAATATATGCAGCGACGGGTTTTTGCCAGCGCCACCGTGGAATTTGCCGTGCGTATCCCGCGATTGAACCTCGAAGCGCTGCGAAAGGAGCACCTGCCCGAATTAGTCAACCGTTTTTTTGACACGCTTACCCTGCAAAAAGGTCTTCCGAAACTGCTGATCGACGGAAGTACGGCTGTTTTGCAGATTATTTTCAGTCTGTTGCTGCTCTCCTTTTACCACCCGGCGTTTGTCACTTTTTCACTTTTGCTGCTTGGCGTTCTGGCCATCTTATTTTACCTGACAGGCCCCAAAGGACTGCAAACCAGCCTGAAGGAATCGAAGTACAAGTACAAACTGGCGTTCTGGCTGGAAGAAATCGGGCGGGTTGCATCGACGTTCAAACTTGCCGGTGAAAACAGGTATCCGGTGCGCCGGGCCGATGATCTGACGGTGGATTATCTCGACGCCCGGGCGGGGCACTGGCGTATTCTCGTGACGCAATTTGCCGGAAGTGTGGCTTTCCGGCTGCTGGTATTGGGCGGCTTTCTCATTCTGGGCAGCCTGCTTGTGATGAACAACCAATTGAATATCGGGCAATTTGTAGCCTCCGAAATCCTCGCATTATTTGTTATAGAATCGGTAGTAAAACTCGTCTTGCTGCATGAAACCGGCTACGATGTACTCACGGCCACCGAAAAACTCGGGCAGTTTGCCGATCTTCCCATCGAGCGGGAAGACGGGATTATGATCGAGGAGTTTTGCCCCGGCAATTCGCTGGAACTGGAATTGCGGAATCTCAGCTATCAATACGACGACGGAATAGAGCCCGTCCTGAAAGATATCAACCTGAAAATCGGCGCCGGAGAGCGCGTGGCCGTCGCC
>JAKOXM010000204.1 GCA_029781095.1 Bacteroidota bacterium | reverse complement strand
GGATACCATTCCGCCGGAGGCAGCAGGGTAAGCACGGCCAGGTGTTCTTTTTCTGCGTCGAACAAATGCGATATTTCGTGGAAGATCAGATCCACGTACCCTTCGATCCGGGCTATTTTCCGGCGGTTTTCCACGCTTTGTCCGCTCTGCCCGGTATCGACGGCGCGCAGGTTCAGCGCTTCATCGTGTATGTAGGCTTTGCGGATGCGCTCCGCCAGTTCGGCAAACGGAATGCGCGTTGCCTGCGCCGCCTTGGCGGCCAGTTCCACGAGCAGGGTGTGGTGGCTGAGTTCGCAGAGCAGGGCGTCCAGTTCCGCGTCGCCCGGCGTTTCGAAGCGATAATACTGCCGGAAGAGCGCCCTGGCCTGTTCGGGCGGCAAGGTCTCGATATGTACGCAGGGCCATCCCTGGGGTTCGTTGCGCGAGGTGATGAGCACATGGGCACGGCATGCACCCAATACGCCCTGCCAAAGCAGCAGGTCGGCGAGGTCGTTGGCATTGTCGAGTACGAGCAGGCAGTCGGGCAGACCGGAGAGGCAGTGCAGGATGGCCTTGCAGCCCGCTTCGTGGAGTTGTTCCGGCGGCAGGCTTTTGAGAGTTTCCTCGATGTCGAGACTGCGCGTCAGTTCGCGGTCAGCCACGAGCGCTTCCGGCAGTGACCCGCCCACCGTTACCCACGCAATGTGCTGATAATGAGACTCGTATTCGGCGATGTATTTCAGGGCCACCGTCGTTTTGCCGATGCCGCCGATGCCGTTCACGAGCATGACGGGCGCGCCTTCTTTCAGTTTTTTATGCGCCGTTTTTACCTCCGTATCCCGCCCGATGACGGTGTTTCCGGCTGCCTGCGGCACGAGATTTAGCAAACGGGGCGGCTGGTTTTTCATGATCTCCGGTATATATTTTCCTGATTGTGCCGGCAGCATGCATGTAAACACGTTGCGACGGCACAAATTAAAAAGATATCCGCGGTTTTTTTCCGTTTCGCGGATACACAATCAGGTACCCGGATCATTCGCAACACCTGCGCATCACAAAAAAATCAGTTTAATCCGTGTCATCAGTGTGCCATTACCGCCTCAGGTTTTTCGGTTTTTGCCGGTACCCCGCCGCTGCTTTCCATGATCTTCCGCTTCACCGGCGCATAATGCGAAGGCTCCACCACGACCAGCCACTCCGACAGCAGGTCGAACAATGGCAGGGCCGCGTGCATATCCTTCAACAGCCGGTCCACATAGGTCGTATTGAAAGGATAAATGCTGGCATTTCGATACAATCCGTTCGTTCTGAATTGTTTGCGCCAGTTTAAATGCTCAAGAATCTGTTCTTCCATATCCGCAGGGGAGGGTAGTGCGATGTTTCCCCGCAGATGCTCCGCCAGCCAGAGGGCGGCCATTTCGGAACTCAGGTTGCAGAAAAACGACGTGTTGTACCCCACAAAAGCGAGCCCCGGAACCCGCACCGGCAGAATGTGGCGGTACAACAGGTAATTCCCGTCTGCGTCGGTGAATTGCGCGCGGATATCTTCGGAAATAAATGGCAGGTTTTGCGAAAAGCCCGTGCCGTACACAACCGTATCGGCCTCGATTTGCTCGCCGCCCGACAGCAGCAGGCCGCCGTGCCGGAAGGACTTGATTTCGCCGCGAAAGGCCTTGATCGCTCCTTCGCGCACTTTTTGGAAAAAACCGTCCGACTCGACACTCAGTTCGCCGAACAGCAGGTCGATGATGGACGATTCCGGCAGCAGATTGCATTCCTCCAGCCGCTGCTGTTTTGCAAAAATGCGCTGCATACGCCCGAATATCCGGGGCGGCAGCCCGAGCGCGTGGATCAGGTTTTCAAAAGTGTTTCGGTAGCGCAATTTGGTCAGCGCCTCCCCGAACCTGCTCAAAACCAGGTATTTGTAGTTGGCGCCCGCCACGCGTTTCGGCACTTTCCATTTGGCCTGGCGAAACACGAGATAGGTTTCACGGGCCTCGTCCGCCACTGCAGAGGCCACATCGCAGGCCGATTTGCCGAAACCGACCACCACGACTTTTTTGTCGCGGTACAGATCGGGCGAAGCGAGTTGTGTGGTATGCAAAATGCGGCCGCCGCCTTCCCTGAAATCCGCCATACCCGGCGCCTGCGGGATGAATGGCTCGGAAAAGGTGCCGTTGCACACGACCAGAAAATCGAACCGTTCGGCGAGCGGCACGCCATCGGCGTCGCCCCCAAGCAGCCAGCCGCCGCCATCCACAGGCTCTGCGGTGGCGATGCGATGCCGCAGCCGGATGTGCGGCATTACGCCGAACTGCTTCGCGTAGGTCTTGAGATATGCCAGCATTTGTTGCCCGCTGGGGAATTCCGGGTATTCCTTCGGCATCCGCAGTTCCGAAAAAGCGTAGGTGTCGCGGGTATTCTGCGTAGTCAGGCCCGGGTAGTGGCGGCAGGGCGACCACACGCCGCCGATCTCGTTCTCTTTTTCGAATACGGTGACCTCGTGGCCGTATTCCAGCAGCGTTTTGGCGGTCACCAGCCCGCTCAGCCCGGCGCCGATGATGGCGATTTTTTGATTCATAGCGTGATTGAGTCGTTGTTTCAAAGATTTCCGGACTAAAATCGAGGGCTGCGGGTTGTGAGATGCGATTTTTGGACGACAGGGCCTGGTGGCGGCGCGAACGGAGGTTTGCTGCAACCGGGCGGCATTGCTGATTACCGGGTCGCTGTGTTACTGTTACCGTACTTAAGTACTTTGTCATTCTGACGGAACCCGTCCACTCTACGAGGAATAAACCGGGAACCTACTCGCTCGTAGAGCGGACGGGTTCCGTCAGAATGACAAACGCACCTTGGTCAAAAGCGCCCGGCGCAACGGCTGTAGCAATTTGACCGAAATCTCCGACCTTTGGGGAAATATGATATTTTATGACAAAGGTTACTTATCTGTTTGGAGCGGGAGCGAGTGCAAATGCGTTGCCGGTAGTAAAAAACTTGCCAAAACGAATTACAGAGTTAGCCACCGAAATAGGGAATAAAGAATTGTCTAGTGGACCTTTTACTCTGATCCCTGATGGGGAAACTAAAAGGACTTACCAGGAAAATTTACTGAAAGATTTATTATGGCTTGCCGACTCTTCAAAAGGAACAACTGTCGATGATTTTGCTAAAAGATTAGAATCCAATAAAGAAGATTTGAAGCGATTGAAAATTTCACTGTCGATGTTTTTTATTTTCGAACAGGCGCGTATATCCATTGATATGCGCTATGATGAATTTATCAATTCAACTCTCAATAAAAACCTACTTGAATTTCCTGAAAACATTAAAATTTTGACGTGGAATTACGACTATCAATTCGAGAAAGCATTTAGCAAATATTGCGGGTCGCATAATTTGATAGAAATCCATAAGAAACTTAACGTAGTTTCAAAATCTCTTCAAAATAAGCCAGGAGAAGGTTTCGCAATTTTCAAACTAAATGGCACAACCGCCTTTGCCGGGCGAGACAGTTCAGAGCATATAGAGTCGAATACCAACATAACTATTGATTTATATATCAACGATGATGCAATTCATAATTTGGTAAACTATTACGCTCATATTATAAACCCTGAGAATAAATGTTCCCCATATTTATCGTTTTCTTGGGAGAAAGATGAATCCATGGTTGACAAGAGTACCTCTTGTACCAGAGACACTGACACACTGGTGGTAATTGGATATACATTCCCAGACTCGAACCGAGAAGTTGACCGGAAAATAATCGGCGCGATGAAAAACCTGCGCAAGGTTTACTTCCAAGACCCTGACGCTGAAAATATCAGAACCCGCTTTCAAGCCGTGCGGAATAACATGCTCCCGAAGGATTTGGTGGCTTATCCTGAAGTTGGAAGTTTTCTCTTGCCCGACGAACTTTAAATTTTCAAATTTCCCTCCAAACCCTCCCGCCTTCCTTATACCTTTGCGCCCGCTTTGTACGCCGAAACACCGGTTTCGGTCAGCGCGATGCCGAAACCGGTGTTTCGGCGTACAAAACATTCTCACATTAGCAAATCAGCACATTAAAACATAATGTCCGAAAAGATCATCTTCTCCATGTCCGGCGTGAGCAAAACCTTCCCGCCGAGCAAACAAGTCCTGAAAAACATATGGCTGTCGTTTTTCTACGGCGCCAAGATCGGCGTGCTGGGCCTCAACGGCTCGGGTAAGTCCACGCTGCTGAAGATCATCGCCGGGCTCGATCAGAACTACGAAGGCAAGATCGAGTTCGAAAAACAATACAAGATCGGCTATCTCGCCCAGGAGCCGGCACTGGACGACAG
>JAKOXM010000200.1 GCA_029781095.1 Bacteroidota bacterium | reverse complement strand
TTTAGCCAGATCGCCTACTGTAAAGGCGGCGTCGAGGCGATTTGCAAGCGTTTCCTGGGCCTTGTACACGTCGGCGTTGAAGTGATTCTTGAAGTCGAGGAAGATGTTTTTCTGTTCTTTCGTATCGGCCCGGCGCACGTTGATCACCATTTCCTGGGCAACTTTTGCAGCCAGCAGGGGGCTGCACCATTTTTCCACCAGTGCCAGCGCCATGTCTATACCGGCTGTCATGCCTGCGCTGGTAAAAATGCCCTTGTCGAAAATATAAAGGCGATTGTCCAGGAATTGCGCCTGCGGGTACCGTGCGCGAGCGTAAGGCAGGCATTTCCAGTGTGTTGTGCATTGCACGTTGTCGAGAAGTCCCATTTGGGCAAGGATCAGCGCGCCCGAGCAGATGGAGCCGATAAAAACGCCGTTTTCGTGCTGCCGCTGCAACCAGCCTTTCGCTTTCGCGATGGCCTCGTCCATTTCGCCTTCGGAAAACCGCCGGAAATCAATTCCCGGCACGCAGATCAGGTCGCCTTTTTGCAAACGCAGTTCGCCAAGCGGGGTCAGCCTCGCAAAAAAAAGCCCCTGTTCCGATTCTACGGTATCTTCCGCCGAGGCAAAGAGCAAACGAAAAGCGTGACCGCCCAACTGGCCGGCTTCGTAAAAGACCTGCGCAGCGCCTGACAGGTCAAGCAGATGTGTTTTGGGAAAAAACAGAAAAACAATATTGCGGTGGTTCATAAAACAGAGAGACAATTCAGGACAAATCCAAGTCAATTAAAGACATCTCATAATCTTGCCTGTTGCAAGGCGTTAGGTTTGAAAAAACTTTAAGCCATGAAAAAAACAACTTCCATCTTCTTTACCTTTTTCCTCCTATTGTCAGGAGCCTGCAGCGCTATGCCTGCTGCGAACGACATGTACATCTGCCCGCCCTGCGGAGACGGCTCCTGCGACAAAATGGTTTATTCCGAACCGGGCAATTGCCCGACATGCGGTATGGCGCTCGTGCCGCAAGGCAAACAGAAAAATGTTGCCGTTTTCGTTTATGACGGCATGGAAATACTCGACTTCAGCGGGCCCTCCGAAGTGTTCGCTTCCGCCGGTACGGACAGTGTGAGTTTCAGGGTGTTCACAGTGGCCGTCTCAAAAAATGCCATTGTCAGTCAAGGTTTTATAAAAATTCAACCCGAATTTTCGCTTGCCGATTGTCCGGAACCGGATATCATTGTGCTGCCGGGCGGCAGTACCGGACCCTCCGTTGAAAACCCCGACGTTATTGCCTGGGTAAAAAAACACGCGGCACATGCAGAAGCGGTCATGTCGGTCTGCACCGGCGCCTTTATTCTGGAAAAAGCGGGCCTGCTGGCAGGGAAAAAAGCCACTACCTTTCATGGCGCCATCGGCAGGCTGCGCGAAAAAGCAACCCAAACGGAAGTGCTTGATAACGTGCGCTGGGTAGATAACGGCCAGGTTGTCACTACCGCCGGCGTATCGGCAGGCATCGACGGGGCACTCCATATCGTCGAGCGGATGCTGGGTCGCGACGCAGCGCAGGAAACGGCGCATTACATGGAATACGACAAGTGGAAGCCCGAAGACGGTGTGATCGTAACCGCGTCGGAAGAAGCGAAGCGGAAGTAGGGAAATGGCACGCTGATGACACGGATTTAACTGATTTTCACAGTGTTAATCATTCAAATCTGTGTCATCAGTGTGCCATCACTACCGCAACTTGTCAAGCAATTCCTGTTCGTCCAACTTGAAGTCGCGGAATACGACCTCGATGCCGTGCTCCTGTTCGAATCTAAAATTAAGGATCACTGTGAACATCCCCGGCTCGAACGCCCAGATGATGACTTCATAGCCTTCGAAATAACCCAGCAGGTCTGCTTCGGTTTCACAAGGATGAATGTCGGAATCGCCATAATCGGTATCGTTGATGATGGAATTACCCACCTGCATGATAAGCGGGACAGCTTCGTTGACGCATTTTTCGAGGTTTTCTTTCAGGAAAAGCCAGGTCTGCCGCTGAACATCGCCGGGGTAATAATCTTCCCAACGGAAAGCACGGCCATCTTCCGGTCCGTCGACCGGCAAGTACGCATCGCAAGATTTGCCCCATAGCGTCAATGCGGGCAGCGTTCGCCACCCGACAGAGACATAATCCCAGTTCTCCGGGTCATAACCGTGGGTATCGTAAAGCGGCCCGAGCACCGGATCCTCGAGACGGTGGGGGTTCGGAGAGGCGGTATTGCGCATAAAAGCGGTGTTTTTAGGTAAAGAATGATTGTTTCGAGCAGCAAATGTAAAATGATACAGGTTGGCGTTACTTAAGTGTGGCATGAATTCCGAACCCGGCAGGTATTTTTTCATCAAAAAATACCTGCCGGGTTCGGAATTCATGCCACACTTGGTCATCCGGAATACAGGTAAATCAATAGCCATTTTCGGGTTACCAGCCGATTA
>JAKOXM010000199.1 GCA_029781095.1 Bacteroidota bacterium | reverse complement strand
TCAACGCTGATGTGTCCGGATATTTATTGGTTGAAACCTTGCAGTAATCGGCGGGTTTTTTTTATCGGTAAACCCCGGGTGATAATTTTTGTGGCAAAAATGCAGCACGGATCATTTAAAAAACTGGTTTTCAATCTTCTAAATGACCCGTGCTTCATGATGTGGCCGCCCCGATCTCGCCTTCAGGCTCATTTCCCGTTTCGCCAGGCCAAATACCAGCCGGCCCCCTGAAAAACATGCAGGGTGAGAAGCGTCGTTACAGCGCTGATTTTCCATTTCCGGGGGCCATACATCGCGTTGATAATATGTACAAAGGAAGAAAATTTATAAAAATCGCACCCTGCGAAATCCGCAACGGCGGCTTTATCGTAAGTCATCCGGTCACCATCATTCGTCCGTTTTATGAAAGCGATTCGTGTAGTAACTTCTTTGGCAGCATTTCTGTGCCTGGCAGGCTGGCTTTGGCTCCGGCAGCCGTATTCGCCGGTGCAGGACCTGCCGCCCGTTACGATTACGGCATTTAATGTCAGGTGCGATTCGCCGGAAGGCGGTCTCGCTTTGGCAGAGGCAGCCCGGGGCTGGGCGGGCGTAACGGCCTCGACGTACAATTCGGGTTCCGGTTTACTCGTACTGACACATTCCACCACCCTTGATAAAAAGGAATTGCAACGCCGCCTGCAGATATTGATCCCCAAACGCGTATCGATCAAAACATTTTCCGGGACAGCGGGGCCCCGGTGCCCTGTTCCGCTGGCGGCGCTGTCTGCTTTGCCCGACTGGCTATTAGGTGGCTGTATAGCGGCGTTCCTTTGCTTTATCCTGTCGTCAGGCTGCATTTTCAGAAAAAAACAACCCGGTTTTACCCTTGTCTGAACCAATCATCGAAACACCCTTACTGATTTGTCTTTTCACAAAAATCTCTGCAAACATGATTAAGCACACCCGTTTTCTCGCCATGTTCTTTTTTGCAATCGCGGCTTTTGCCGCCTGCAAGGATAAGGACGAAACAGTAACCCCGACAAGCACCAACTTGTATGACCGGCTGGGTGGAATCGACGCCATTTCGCTCGTGGTGGACAAGTTTCTGGCCAACGTGGTAGCCGATGATGTGATCAATGCGCGTTTCGCCCCGACGGTAGCCGATCCCTTTCGCACCCGCCTGCTGCGCAATAACCTGATCGATCAGATATGCGCCGGCACAGGCGGTCCCTGTCAGTATAAAGGCAAAACCATGCTGGAGGCGCACGCAGGCATGAAAATCACCGATGTCGAATTCAACGCCCTCGTGGGCGACCTGGTGGCAGCGCTGGATTTTTACAATGTACCGAAAACGGAGCAGGACGATCTGCTGGCCGTTCTGGGGCCGATGCAACCCGATATTGTAGGGCAATAAGAATAAGCGAGCCGGGATTTTGGCCCGCATACGGCTCAAAATCCCGAAACCAGCATGTTCGAAAACCATCCGTGAGATTGATAGGGTGGCGTCCTGAAAGCGGGGCGCTGCCTTTTTTTATATTTGCGGGGGCAACCTCCTTCGCGTTTTCTGCGACTTTGACTTACCCAACTTTTTTACACTTAGACGGTTTCACTTGTAAAGAATAAACATGAATAAATACTGGCTTTGGCTGTTGCCCGCTTTTGTCGTTTTCGGCTGCACGTCATCGAAAAAAGCAACCTACGCGCCGGACCAGGTGGTTCCGTCGGAAAAATCGCTCGTGTGGAAAATCACCGGCAATGGACTGAAAAAACCCTCCTATCTCTTCGGCACCATTCACCTGATACCCAAAAACGACTTTATCCTGCCGGATGGCGCTCGCATGGCGCTCGACAACGTGCGCCGGGTAGCCTTCGAGATCGATATGAAGGAGATGACCAATTTCAAGACGCAGATCGGGCTGATGAGCAAAGCCTTTATGGCCGGCGGCAAGACGCTGAAAGACCTTCTTTCCTCGGACGATTATTCGTTTGTAAAAGCCAAAATGAATGAAAAGGGACTTCCCGGCGGCTTTTTCGAGCGGATGAAGCCCATGTTTCTGAGCACCATGTTCTCGAGTGACGAGGAAGGCGGCGCCGCGCCAAACGCCACCATGACCTCGGTCGAGATGGAACTGTACCGCATGTCGCGTTATCGGAAACTCGAATCGGCCGGCCTGGAAACGGCAGCATACCAAATGGCTATTTTCGACAGCATCCCGTATGAAGCGCAAGCGAAAATGCTGGTGGAAACCCTTCGAAGTACCGATGACGGCAAGGAAGGCGACGGCGAGCTCTCCAAAATGCTTGAAATGTACCGCAACCAGGACATTAATGCCATGCAAACAATGATCGGCGACGCCCAGTACGGTATTCAGGGCTATGAAGACATCCTGCTTAACAACCGCAACCGCAACTGGATACCCGTCATGAGCCGCTTTATGCGCGAGGAGCCCACGCTTTTTGCCGTGGGTGCCGGACATTTGGGCGGCACAGGCGGCGTTGTTGCCCTGCTCCGGCGGGAAGGGTATCGTGTGGAAGCTTTATGAGGTTACAGGGTTAGAGGGTTTCAAGGTTTCAGGGTTACAAGGTTTCAAGGTTGTTATTACCCTTGGGATTTGTATTGCTTGGTTTAATAACTCTGAAACCTTGTAACCCTCTAACTATTTTAAATCCCCAGCTTCTGCCGGATCGCGGCCGGAACAGCGTCCTTGTGTACCAGCATAGACATGGTTTTGCTGCGGAAATATGGCTGGGATACGTAGAGGTAGCCGCCCATGTCTTTATTGACCGTGGTGCCCCATGAGTTTTTCACAATAAAATATTTCGTGCCGTTCTGGTCGGTCGCCAGGCCCGTGATGTGCATACCGTGATCATCGGTGGTGGTCAGTTCGTCGAAGCCGCGCTGGCGTTCTTCCTGGCTTACCCATTTTTCCTTCCCGGGCGCTTTAAAAAGAGCCGTTCTTTCGTCCGGGCTCATGTCATCCCATGCTTTTTCAGGCCAGATGGCCATGCCTTCTTTTGCCGAAAAGGTTTTTTCGCTCACGTCGCTGGCCCATACGATGGAATAGCCCTTGTCTACCGCATTGTCTGCGACTTGCATGAATTCGTCGATCGGAATGTTGTAGAACTGTCCGTTTGACCAGTTGTCCGATACTTCCAGAACGAAAGGTTTGTAGAACGGATGGTGCGTGTACGAAGTCAGCGCCACGTAGTCGTTCAGATTGATGCCGAGGCTTTGGAAATAGGTTTGCGGGGTGTATAATTTGCCGTCGACCATAAAATTGGCCGGCGGAGCGCCCATGTAGCCGTCGAGCGCACCGGTATAAGCCTTCATCCATTGCTGGCTGAGTTTGCCGTCGGGTACCTTGATCACGGCGTCGAGGATTGCTTTCAGTACGGCCTCCATTTCTCCGTGCACGGGCTTGTCCTGTCCGGCAGGGAAGCCGCTGTAGGCCGAATAAGGCACAAGGCCGTATTTGCGGATGATGTTCAAAACGTCGTGGGTTTCGGCGCCCTGGCCGAAAGCGGAGGCGCCCTGGCGGCGCACATAGTTTTCGGCGCGCTCCAGGTAGCCCGCGTGTACAATGTACATTTCGCTGAGGTTTACCGGGGGCTTGCCCATGCGCAGCAATTCGCTTTCAAAAAACGAGTTGGCCGAATATACCCAGCAGGTACCCGATCTGTTCTGGTTTTCAACAGGCGTGGCGCCTGCCTTCTTTACCGTGGTGAATTTGTAGCCGTTGAGTTCGGCAGGAAGTTCCTGGGCCATCAGCAGCCCGAGGAACAGGAAGAAAAAAGCGGTGGAAATGATTCTTTTCATGAATATCAATTTTAGCCGGCGAAAATAGGGCGAACTCGTCCGGTTTTTAGCCCATATCCGACCAATCGTGCAGTTATTCATGTTTTTTGACGGAAAAAGTAACGCCAACCTCTGGTTGGCCTGACCAGGTAACGCCAACCTCTGGTTGGCTTAGCCAGGTAACGCCAACCTCTGGTTGGCTTAACGTGACAAAGCCAACCAGAGGTTGGCGTTACTGTTAGTGTCCCGTCATCGCTTTTTGCATCAATTGATTGCCTTCTTCCTTGCTCACCAACCGGTAGGAGGCGAGGGTGGCCGCGACATCTTTCTTTTTATCAAGTTCGATACTTATTGCCCGGAGTTTGGGTGTGAAGTTCCCGTACTGCTGATCGTTGCCAAGCATGAAGCCTACAAATTTTCCATCGCGATGAATAAATACGGGGCTTTTGGCCATCGATTCGGCGGGCGTGATCTGATCGGTCACATAGAGGAGTGTTTTTCCGAATTCCGGATTGGAAATGGACCACTCGGTGGCTGCATATCCTTGTATGGGTTCCTGCGCGGAGCCGTTTGATTTCCACGTAAAACTGCTGTCGCTGAACATCCCGAACAACTGGTCTTTCATAGCGACATCTTCTTCTTTCGTCTTGATTTTCAGTGTATCCAGGCCAATACAAAGATGTGTGTCGCCGGTTTTGTTGTCAATCACAATAATGGATTGAAGTCCGCCCCGACTCTGCACATTTGATTCGAGCATGGTGTAGTTTGCGTCGGTGTATATTTTATAATGCGTGTTTCCAAACATCATTTTTTGCACTTGATCGCTTTCGGGTATGCCAATGTAGGCATATTCAACGGAAATCGATTGAGGGGTGACGGCTTTGCCGGCCTGCCGGGAGGTACAGTGGCTGAACAGGGAGAAAGCAAAAAAGAGCAAGAGGCAGTTTTTCAGCATGATGAAGAATAGTTTAACAGGTGAATTTGAATAATGAGCGACGGAAACAGGTTGTCCGCGATCGAAAGATATAAAAAACTAACATCACAGTTGCGTTTTATATCTAAAAGACAATACCAAATAGGTTGTGTGATGCCGGCATCGCGTTCTTACCTTTACGAGCTGCTAAAACACACACTGCCATGAAAAAACTGTTGCTTTTATACTCCGTTCTTTTTGTTTTTATCACGTCTCTCGCGGGCCAGAAAACCGGCCGAACGCTTGTCTCGCCAGGTAAATCCACCGTCATTTCGGTTGGCCTGAACAAGGAGGGCGAGGCCTTTTACAAGGTTACGTTCAACGGCGCAACAGTGGTGGACTGGTCGCGGCTCGGTATCACGGCCCGCGATCGCAATTTCAAGAGCGGTTTCCGTCTGCTGAGCGCTACGACCGGCACACATGATGAAACCTGGAAGCCTGTATGGGGCGAAGAATCGAGCATTCGCGATCATTATAATGAATTGATTTACAACCTTTCCAACGATAAGGAGCGCGTAACCATCCATTTCCGGGCCTATGACAATGGCGTCGGCTTCCGATATGAATTTCCGGCCAAAGAAGATGCGCCGAAGGTGATCGTTACCGACGAACTGACCGAGTTCCGGATGACCGGCGACCACGACGTGTGGTGGATTCCGGGTGATTACGACTCCAACGAGCACGTGTACACGGCCGGCAAGATCAGCGGCATCGACACCGACATCTATGCCGATGAAAATGCCATTTCCACCAAACATATTGTGAAACGGTACAACGTGCAGACGCCGCTGACCATGCGCGCCAAAAACGGCACCCACATCACCATCGCCGAAGCGGCTTTGGTGGACTTCAGCGCCATGCATCTGCAACTTGACCCGAAAACACTGACCTTCAAAGCCTTCCTGATCCCCTCGCCCGATTCGACGGTAAAATCGGTGAACACCCTGCCTTTTC
>JAKOXM010000168.1 GCA_029781095.1 Bacteroidota bacterium | reverse complement strand
CTCTGTGGCGCGCTCGATTGCCCCTTTCATGCCTTTTTCGCGGGGCGTAAGATCAAACTGCGCACCGTAAGCAGCCATCAGCCGCCGGCGCTCCACGCTCATACTTTCCGGCATGACAAGGATGAGCGAGTAACCTTTTACCGCGGCCACGATCGCCAGACCGATACCTGTATTGCCGCTGGTGGGCTCGATAATGACACTGCCCGGGCGCAACTCGCCTTTTCGTTCCGCGTCTTCAATCATGGACAGGGCTATTCGGTCCTTGATGCTTCCGCCGGGGTTGGCGCGTTCCAGTTTGAGCCAGATTTCGTGTTTGTTGCCGAAAAGGCGGTTGATGCGGACGTGCGGGGTATCGCCGATGGTTTCGAGAATGTTGTTCGCTTTCATGATTTGAGAAAAGTATGAAAAATTAAAGGGTGTACAAAAAAATTAAGTACTATAAAAGGTTGAAAACAAGCATTTTAAACAATGTTAGATGACAAAATTCACTGATTCCTCAAACGGCTTGGTGCGCACTTTCACCTGACTCTGGTGCAGCACGACGGAGTAAGGCGGCACGCTTTCGGTAACCCAGCTGTTGCCGCCGATCACCGAATCGTGGCCGATCACCGTATTGCCGCCGAGAATGGTGCAGTTGGCGTAGAGGATGCAGTTGTCTTCGATGGTCGGATGGCGTTTCACCCTGGCAAGCGATTTTTCCACCTGGAGGGCGCCGAGGGTGACACCCTGGTATAATTTTACGTTATCGCCAATTACGGCTGTCGCCCCGACGACGACACCGGTTCCGTGGTCGATGAAAAAGGAATGTCCGATCATAGCGGCGGGGTGTATATCGATGCCGGTTTCACTGTGAGCGTACTCGGAAAAAACGCGCGGGAGCAGTGGTATGTCCAGCCCGTGGAGCAGGTGTGCGATCCGGTGTACGACGATGGCATAAAAGCCGGGATATGTAGCGATCACTTCATCCAGGCAAGTGGCGGCCGGGTCGAATTGCAGGATCGCCTGCGCGTCATCCTGAAGCAGATCGTACACGCCGGGTAACTGTTCGAAGAAAGTATCCGTCGCATCGCCTGTCTTTTTGTTTTCTTCATGTAAAAGAGGATGCAGCAATTTGGTCAGTTCGTAACGGAGCAAGGTGTATTGCACGCGCGCCGGCTTGGGGTCGTCCGCCAGGAGCGGGAACAGGAACTGGAACAACCCGTCGATGAGCCTTTTGGCATCGGCTTTCGAAGGCACCCGGTCGGCGGCGCGCGCCTGCTCTGCGTCAAGTTGCCGGAAAAAATGTTCTAGATCGGATTTCATGGAAAAGAAGTGAATGAGAGAGTGAACAAAAAAATACCCGCTTCCAAAATGACAAAAAAAGCGCCTTATCTCGAACCAGTCGGGAAAAGGCGCTTTCAACAAAATGGGCGTTTCAGATTAATCAGCCGGTATATACATGCCCATCAGTTGCTATCATCCCTTTCCAAATGGGGAGACAACAGCAACAACATGCACCCTTTTGCGTGATCTGAAATTTCATTTAGTGCGATTTGCAAGGCAAACTTAACGGGTTAAACAGTGTGATGCAAGATGGGTTCAGATTTTTGCCGAAAAAGTACCGCCAAGCTCCGGTTGGCTTTCTCGAAAAGGGCTAACCGGAGTTTGGCGGTACTTTTTCCTTGAAATCGATCTTTCCAAAATCGAGTTCTTTTCGGGCGGCAGTAAATTGGGACAGTAATTCGCCCGCTTTTGTGTTCGGGAGCAACAATTGAAGCGCCTTTTCGATTTCTCCGGCTAGTAACAGATCGCGTGCCTCAGTGACCGGGTGACTTGAAGTCACCCGGTTACTACCCAGGAGTAATTCGCCCACTTTTTTGTGTTCTGGAGCAACAATTGAAGCGCCTTTTCGATTTCTCCGGCTAGTAACAGATCGCGTGCCTCAGTGACCGGGTGACTTCAAGTCACCCGGTCAATACCCATTTTAGCCGCGAGATAATGTGCTACCCTAAAAATGCTATCCAAAACTAGTTCCAGTTACCTGCCTGCAAAAATCAAGCAAAAACAACCACCAAAAGCCTTCCATCCCCGACCTTCGCCCACACAACCCGCAACCCGCAACCCGCAACCCGTAACCCGCAACCCGCAACCACACAACCATGCAAGCATACCTCATCGACGGCATCCGCACACCCATCGGCAATTTTGGCGGCAACCTCGCGCCCGTGCGCACGGACGACCTCGCGGCGCACGCGATCCAGAAACTATTGGAACGACACCCGGGACTCGACCCGGCGGTCATTGCCGATGTCATCGTCGGCTGCGCCAACCAGGCAGGCGAAGACAATCGCAACGTCGCACGTATGGCACTCTTGCTCGCCGGATTGCCTTATACCGTGCCCGGCGAAACGGTCAACCGGCTGTGTGCCAGCGGGATGTCGGCAGTCATACATGCCGGTCGCGCGGTGCAGGCCGGCGACGGCGACCTGTTCATCGCCGGGGGTGTGGAAGGCATGACGCGCGGACCGTATGTGATCAGCAAATCAGCAAAACCCTTCGGCACCGATGCGCAGATGTACGATTCGAGTTTTGGCTGGCGCTTCATCAACCCCCGCATGCAGGCCCTTTACGGCACCGATGCGATGGGCATGACCGCCGAAAATCTCGTGGAACAGCACGGCATCAGCCGGGAAGATCAGGACAAATTTGCCCTGTGGAGCCAGCAAAAAGCCGCCCGCGCCCGCGCAAAAGGCATATTGACAGAAGAAATAACACCCGTGCCGGTACCCAGAGGCAAAGGCGATCCGGTACTCATGGAACACGATGAATTCATCAAACCCGACACGACACTGGACGTTCTGGCCAAACTGCGACCCGCTTTCAAACAGGACGGCTCCGTCACAGCCGGCAACGCTTCGGGCCTGAACGACGGCGCTGCTGCGCTGCTCATCGCATCGGATAACGGATTGAAAACGAATAATTTAACACCAATGGCGCGCATCGTCAGTTCGGCAGTTGTGGGTGTGGAGCCGCGCATTATGGGTATCGGGCCCGTTGGAGCAAGCCGCCATGCGTTGCAAAAAGCAGGCCTCACGCTCGACCGGATAGATGTGATCGAGCTCAATGAAGCCTTTGCAGCGCAGGTACTGGCCTGCACGCGCACCCTTGGGCTCGCCGACGATGATCCGCGTCTCAACCCAAACGGAGGCGCCATCGCACTCGGCCACCCGCTGGGCATGTCCGGTGCCCGCCTCGTGCTGACGGCAGCGCGCCAGTTGCATCGCAGCGGCGGCAAATACGCACTTTGCACCATGTGCATCGGGGTAGGGCAGGGGTATGCGGTGGTAATTGAAAGGCTTTGATTGGTTATTCGACAATTATCGTCATTTGCATCATTGCGGCTTTTGGCGCAGGTTATTGATTTTCAAAATGTTGAGTAGTTTTTTATTTCCTCCATGCTCGTCGCATAAGATCAAAAAGCAAACTCCAATGACAAATGACGAAATGACAAAAAAAACACTGATCGACCTGTCTCACACCATTGAGCATGGCACCCTTACATACAGAGGCTTGCCGGCGCCCATCGTGTGCGATTATTTGAGCAGGGAGGAGAGCAGGAAAATATATGCGCCCGGGACGGAATTCCAGATCGCAAAAATCGAGATGGTGGCCAATACCGGTACTTACCTGGATTGCCCGTTTCACCGCTATGAACAGGGTAAAGATCTCGCCGATATTTCGCTGGAACAGTTTGCCAACCTGCCTGCGGTGCTCGTCCGCGCCGATTTCAGGAAGACAAAAGCGGTAGATATTGATTTTTTTGAAGGAATTGACGTGCGCGGTAAAGCCGTTTTGGTCAATACCAACTGGTCGGAACATTGGGGGGCGGATGCTTATTTTGAAAACAACCCCTTTTTGACCGAAGCGGCAGCGGCGTTTCTGGTGGCGGGCGGAGCTGTGCTGGTCGGCATCGATTCGCATAATATCGACGATACAAATGGTAACATTCGGCCCGTCCATACTGTATTGCTGGGGAACGACGTTCTTATCGTGGAACATCTCTGCAACCTGCACCTGTTGCCCGGCGAGGGTTTTTTATTCAGCGCCGTTCCGCCGAAATTCAGGGGCGTGGGGACGTTCCCGGTACGGGCGTTCGCAACGCTCTGAAACGGTAGAATCATGGTTACAAAGATTACCTTCCAACGCGGTGATATTACCCGACTTCCTTTTGACGCGATCGTAAATGCCGCCAATTCCGCATTGCTGCCGGGCGGCGGCGTGTGCGGCGCCATCCACCGGGCAGGCGGGCCTTCCATTGAAGCGGCATGCCGCGCTGTCCGGGCTGAAGAAGGCGATTGCCCGACGGGAGAGGCTGTAATGACCACGGCAGGAAACCTGCCCGCCCGTTTCGTGATACACGCCGTAGGGCCTGTTTACTGGAAACACGACCCGGAAATGCCGGTATTGCTTGGCAAATGTTACCGCAACGCACTTCAACTGGCGGTAGAAAACGGGTTGAAAACCATAGCATTCCCGAATATCAGTACGGGCATTTACGGTTATCCCAAAGAGGAAGCCTGTGAAGTTGCAATAGAGGCGACCCAAAAGTTTATTGCCGAGCATGACGGCATGCTGGAGGAGGTGCGTTTCATTTGTTTTGACGAAGAAAACAACAGACTTTATTCTGAAAGGCTGTCCGTATCGGCGGGCTGAGTGAGACTATCCTGCGGTATGGGTTCTTCGGGCGGCGGCGCCTTTGTCAACTGCATTTCAAATGTCATGCCGCGCATTTCCATGGTGAGTACAAGAGTGGAGTCTGTCAGGCTTTGGATAACATAGGTGACCGCCTGCGGGCTTTTCTGGTGTATCTCGTTCTTTTTCAATTCATAATCAGTCGGGATTTCAGCGCCTAGAGGCAAATTGGTCTGCATTTTTCCATCGGATCCGAATTGAAAATAAACGCCGCTCAGGGTCTCCGTCTCCTTTTTATTGCGAAAGCCTTTCGTCAATTCCCACCGCCCGAGTATAGACGCCTGGGTGCCGACATTATCGTCGCCACACGCCGATAAGAGGACTATGGATGTGAAACAGAGCGTAAAAAGAGAGAAATGACGAACTAACATTTGTGGTAATGATTTCTTTGACGTTCGGTTTTTAAGAAAAAGAAACGCCGGCCAGGGCCTTTTCAGCCCATGTCATTGCCAATTATTTTAAGTCAACAAAACCGAAACCCAGGTGCGGAAATTCTCCGAACCCGGAATAATAACAAAACTCCATCAGCGGAGTTGGCATACTTACCTCGAATTCATAGGTAAATCCGCGCAACTGCGTGATGTTTTCCGAATTGGGCTTCAGGTGTATCAGTCGCGATTTCGCCTGCCCCAGCAAGCGGTAATGCATCGGAAACGCCGGGTCGAGCATTTTCAGGTTTGCGAGCGACTTGTACTGCATGGCGGCCTTAAAGCGCCGAACGGCGTGGTGGAAAAAACTGACGTCGTAGTTTTCGTTATCCGGTAGCAGATAGGGATTCGTAGTCTTGATTTCCTCGATCGTTGTAATCGAAATGGGGGAAATCGCCTTGAATTGCATCGTCTCCCTGAAGTTCGGATGGGGCATGATCTGCCAATGCTTCACTTCGAACTGTGCCGGGCGACCTTCGAGGGTACCGAGCGGCAGCGGCACCTGCCGGAAAAGATGTACGATCTGCTGCTCGAAGGCAGGATCAAGGTAGATTGAAATGTTGAGCTTTACCTGATTACCAAGCAGCTTGAACTCCTGCTTCACCTGGTCCATTTCGTATGGATAAATGGCAAGCGGGCTGAAAGTAAACAGTTTGTAATTTCGGGAGCCCAGGTCAAATCCGCGTTGCTGAACCCAGGATGACAGCTCGGCGCCGGCATTGGAAAGTACAGCAAAAACCCATTGGGAGATTTCCGATTGGTAATTGATTGGAATAATGGTACCCTTCTGACAGGAAAGGCTAAACTGTATGCGCATAACAACAAGTTATGATTAAAAGACAGATTAAAACTTCCCAAGTATGTATTTGGTGGAGTTTTCGGCCGAAAAGTACGCAAAAGTTGATACCAGCAAAGGATTTTTTTAACAATCGACGAAGCAGGCATAAAAGAGCGGCAGGTTTAGCCCAGTTTCCGGTATTCCAAATAAAAATGCGGTTGTTATTTGTGATAACAGGCTTCTTACCGGACGATCGTAACGGAACCTTCCAATATTTCGCGGCTGCCGTCCAGAAATTCTATTTCTGCGAACCAGCTGTACACCCCGGGTGCTGCGGGTTTTCCCCTGAAAACGCCATCCCAGCCATCGGTTTGATAGGAAGGCACAAAATGATCGCGGCGGTAGCACAGAGAGCCCCAGCGGTCGGCGATCTGGAAACTCACTACCTGCTTTACGCTTTCATCGGCATAGATACTGACGTAGTCGTTGTAGCCGTCGGCATTGGGAGAAAAAATATTTGGCACCCAGACGTTGCTTCTTTTTGCTACCCGGACCAGTACCTTGCCAATAGCCGTACATCCGTTCGGGTCCGTTATGACAACTTCGTAAAGACCTGCTGACCTGATGTTTATGGTCGCCGTCGTGTCGCCTGTATTCCACAGGTAATGATAACCGGAATGGTAAACACCGATGGTTGCGCTTTGACCCTGTACGATCAGGGTGTCTTCCGGGCCTATATCAACGACGGGCGGCGGCGGAAAAAGGAGCGTTGCGGTATCGAAAGCGGCACATCCGAATTCATCGTTTATCGCAACCGAATAGATGCCGGCCATGCCCGGCGGTATCCCGATGATATTCTCCCCGGCGCCCGTGTTCCATATATAGGTACAGGTCGGGCAGGCTGCAATGGTCGCATTGAGTATAACGGAGTCTTGCGAACATGGCGATATGGCGCCCGACTGCACGATGTCGGCGGTCAGGTCACATTCAAAACTAAGTACCCAGAAATCGTTGAGACCCAGGTTGTTCTCCGTTTTTTCAAATCCGATATTGCTCTTCGAGTGCCCGCCGATTACGTACGAACCGTTGGGCCGAAATGCAATTTTGGTCAGAGCGTCGTCGTCGGTTCCACCTACTGTCCGCTGCCACAGGGGGCTGCCGTCCGTGTCGATGCCAAGCAGCCAGTAGTCGTAACCGCCATGGGGTGCGGCGCTTTTATTTCCCGAAATACCCGAATCGCTGACGCCGCCGATCACGAGTTGTCCGAGGGGATTTTCCCGAATCGCGTAGAGGTCGTCCAGACCTGCGCCACCAAAACTCCAGTCGCGTATTTTTTGGCCGTCCGGGTTCAGTTCCAGCAGCCAGTAGTCGCTGTCGCCGCCGTAAAAGGTTGCGTCTTTGCCGTTGTTGAAGGTCGTTGGTGGCGCAG
>JAKOXM010000167.1 GCA_029781095.1 Bacteroidota bacterium | reverse complement strand
CTGGCCAAACTGGTGCCGTTCCTTGGCATACTTCACCGAAGCCTCGTAAGCGCCTTTGGCAATACCCAGCGAAAGCGCCGCGATGGAGATGCGACCGCCGTCGAGGATTTTCATGGACTGGATAAATCCTTCGCCTTCTTCCCCCAGTATCTGGCTCTTGTGGATACGGCAGTTATCGAAAATCATTTCCGCCGTTTCGCTCGCGCGCATACCGAGTTTGTTTTCTTTTTTACCGGCAAGAAAGCCCGGCGTGCCGCGCTCTACAACAAACGCCGTCATACCGCGGCTGTCGAGCAACTCGCCCGTGCGTACGATGACGACGGCTACCTGACCGCTTATGCCATGCGTGATCCAGAGTTTGTTGCCGTTCAGCACCCAGTAATCGCCGTCGCGGGTGGCGGTACACTGCATGCGCATGGCGTCCGAGCCGGTGTTGGGCTCGGTGAGTCCCCAGGCGCCGATCCATTCGCCCGTGGCCAGTTTTGGCAGGTAGCGGCGCTTTTGTTCTTCGTTTCCGAAGGAAAGTATGTGATTGGTGCACAGCGAATTGTGCGCCGCCACGCTGAGGCCGATGGAGCCGCAGACTTTTGCGATCTCCTCGATGACAGTGATATATTCCTGGTAGCCAAGCCCCGCCCCGTCGTACTCATGGGGCACCAGCACGCCGAGAAAGCCGTGCTGGCCCATCTGGTGGAACAAATCGATCGGGAAATGCTGCGTCTCGTCCCACTCCATGACGTGCGGGCGGATGTAGGTCTCGGCAAAATCGCGGGCGCTTTGGCGGATTAATTGGAGGTTTTCGGAAATTTCTACGGTTTGACCCATTGGTTTGAGTTTATTTGAATACGGGCTTAAGTAATCTTGATGCCTGTGTGGCGCAGGCGGTTACCATGCGGCAAAATGAAACTCAAAGGTACAATGAAAGTTCAGGAACCGGATTACATTTCTGCAAAGGGGCTATTCAAGGACAAAACGGTGGTATTGTTCCAACTGAGTTCCGTAATTATCGACGGCCCAAAGCCGGAATTCAATCACGTCGCCGGGATGCAACTGTCCGGACCCGGGAATAAACAGTTTGTCTATGGCAACGTCTGCCGTCAGCGTCACGGTATTGCTTCGCGCTACATCGTCGCCCTGAAGGACGTCGCCGAAAACGCCGTTGACGGTGTACGAAAATTCCCACTGCGTGATAAACTGATTACTTGCGTCGGGATCCGTGGTGCTGATACCGATCACAAATTGCAGGGCATCACCGGGAGTTTGTGTGCCGGTATTGTCGTCGTCGAACCAGCGCACGTCGAAGCGGTCGAGGCTGAGGGCATAAGGATCGCGCTCGCAGCTGGTGGCGAGCAGAAGAAGGGAGAGCAGGGAAAAAAAGATTGTCTTGTTCATATGCTTGATTTTGGGACAAACCTAGGGGCGAGAAGCAACACGAGGCAAGTGGAGAGCGCAGGTTTAGTACGGGTTTAACCTTTAACGAGACATAAATATGATTTTAACATTTATAAAAATACCTAATAATCAATACTTATACTTCCCCTTCCAG
>JAKOXM010000139.1 GCA_029781095.1 Bacteroidota bacterium | reverse complement strand
ATACTCCTTGCGCATCGGAAACACGTCAAGGTCATCCACATTCAGGATGCGCCGCAGATCCGGGTGGCCGGTGAATATGATGCCGAAAAAGTCGTATTCCTGGCGTTCCATCCAGTTGGCGGCAGGCCAGAGCGTGGTTGCCGTCGGTGCGTGGGGGTCATCGATTGAAAAAAATATCTTGATCCGGACGCGCAGGTTGTGCCGGAAACTGTGCAGGTGGTACACTACGCCGAGCTCCTTTCCGGTCTGATCGGGGTAGTGCATGCCGCAAAGGGAGGTCAGAAAATTGACCTGTAACTCCGGGTCTTCCTTTAAAAACCCGAGCATGTCGATAATCTGCTCCCGCGTTGTTTCCAGCGTCAGCATTCCGTAAGGTTCGCTTTGCGCAAGCACCGCGCCGGGAAAGCGGCGTTCGATAGCGGCAAGCAGGGTGGCGTTGGTGAGTTGCATATCAAGGTTTCGGGGCTTCAGGCTTTCCGTGTTACAAGGTTGAGAAAGGGAAATCCTCCGGAACCTTGCAACCCTGAAATGCTGAAGCCGTCCATTTTATCCAATTTGATATTTTTCCAAAAGGTGCTGGTATTCCGGGGAATTGCGACGACGGCTCGGTTCGTTCTTTACCAGATCCTGTATGCGCATGACGCCGTCGATGATCTGCTCCGGACGGGGCGGACAGCCCGGCACGTATACATCCACCGGAATCACCTTGTCGATGCCCTGCAAAACGGAGTAGGTGTCGAAAATGCCTCCCGAACTGGCGCAGGCGCCCACGGCGATCACCCATTTAGGCTCTGCCATTTGTGTGTACACCTGTTTCAGGATCGGGCCCATTTTTTTGGCGATGGTGCCCATCACCATCAACAGGTCGGCCTGACGTGGCGAAAAGGAAAGCCGCTCCATGCCAAAGCGTGCCAGATCATAGTTGGTGCCCATGGTCGCCATAAACTCGATACCGCAGCACGATGTCGCAAACGGCAATGGCCAGATCGAGTTCGACTTGGCTATTCCCAGGATTTTTTCGAAGGAAGTTAACTGATAGCCTTCACCGAAATAACCTTCCGGTATCTCAACAGTTTTGATACCCATAATATATAGGTGTTAGTTTGGTGTCTGGCATTGGGCGTTTCGGGTGATACCGGACGCCGGGTGCCAGACAAATTTTTTATTTATCCCATTCAAAGGCGCCTTTCCGGAGCACATAGTAAAAGCCCAGCAGGAATACCCCCACAAACATGAGCACGGCAAAAAAGCCATTGAAGCCCATTTCCCTGAAATTGACGGCATAGGGGTAAAAAAAGATTACCTCCACGTCGAATAACACAAAAAGGATGGCCGTCATCAGGTACTTGATGGAAACCGGCAGACGGGCATTGCCCTGCGCCTCGATCCCGCATTCGAAATTTTCGTTCTTTTTTGCGCTTTTCCGACTGGGGCCGAGCATCGGAACTATGATGAGCACAAATGCCACAAAACCTATTGCAACCAGCGATTGCAAAATAATCGGCATATATCCGGATGGATCCATACGTTATGAATTGTTATACTTTTAAACGCGGCAGCGACCTTTGGGTTTAGGAAGCCTCGGAAAATGCCGCCATTCCCTTCTGCTTCCGGTGGTCGCAAAGGTATCATTATTCGTTTCATCTTTTAAACAACAAACGTGTATTCGTACGGACAATAAGCTTATTCGGATTGTTTCCATAAAAACAGCCTGCACTGTCTGTAGTTAGCAAGGCTTTCGCTTTTTCCTCCCGAATAAACACCTACTTTTGCCCCGCTTACTCAATGTATAAACACCGTACAATGAAAAAACTACTTCTGTTGATACCGGCAGGTCTTCTGTTTTTGCTCACATCCTGCTCCAATGAATTTGACGTGGCTGCTCCGTGGAAGGAAGTGCCGGTTGCCTACGCCATCATCTCACCCAAAGACACGGCTAACTACGTCCGTGTGGAAAAAGCATTTCTCGACCCGGTTACCAATGCGCTGGAAATCGCAAAAATAGCCGATTCCCTCTACTATCCGGCGGATGCGATCACAGTATGGCTCGAACGCACGTCCAACCAAACGCGGATTCAATTGCAGCGGGTTGACGGCGTTTCGGAAGGGATCGTGCGCGATTCGGGTATTTTTGCGACGAATCCTAACTGGCTGTACAAATATAAACCCGGAACGGGCTCGGGTCTTGTGGCCGGAGAGAAATACAAACTGATCATCGAGCGCAAGGATGGCAAGGCGCCTATCACAGCCGAAACAACGGTGCCCAAAGACTTCCAGTTCATCAAGCCGAATCCGGCCCAGACGCCTCCGCTGATCAACTTTTTCCCGGGCACTCCGACTGACCTGGAATGGCGTTGCGACCAGAACGCCGTATTGTTCGACATCAATGTCACCGTGCGGTACCGGGAGGAGGATGCGAACGGCAATACCTTGCAGCACGTCAACCTGGTTTGGAAAGTTCCCGGCGCATACACGCTGGACGACCTGGGCAACGGGCTCGTAAGAGGCAAACTTCCCGCCTCGGGCGTGGAGTTCTACAGGTTTCTGAACACGCATGTGCAACCTTCCACCGACCGGTTCAGGTATTTCGAAAGCATGGATATTCAGTTAGTGGGCGGAGGCAAGGAGATCAAAGAATACCTCGTTACCGCCAATGCGAATGCAGGCATCACGGGTGCGGAGATAATTCCGAGTTACACAAACCTCTCGGAAGGCCTTGGCATCTTCAGTTCCAAAAACTCCGATGTTCTGACTAATATTAAAGTGAATACCAAAACGGTGGACTCGATGGCCATTCATCCGTTGACCCGCGATCTGAATTTCAAGTATTAAGAGCCTATTGGGCACGGAGCCGAGGGCGCCTGATCCGGGTTGTTTGATGCAGCGAATGTCGTACGGGAGACTTTTTTGGGCTTCAAAACAAAATATTTTTCGATTGGCCTTTAAAATTAATCTCCTTTAGTATTCACAATACTTCAACTTTTGCACTGCAATAATATTTTATAAATAATTGATAATGAGAGATTAGTATTTTTTGTTTTGAAAATAGGAATACTAATTTCACTTCACAACCCCCTAAAAATGTCATTGGTTGGAAAAGATGAACATTGGATTTTTGTATCGTGAAAGGTGGTGATAAAAGAATGACCGCCAAGAGATATGTTCATGGGATTATACAAATTCAGGTGAGAGAGCAAGTCCTTCCTCATTCGTTGGGAGGACTTGCTGAACCTGAGTCAGTTTGAATGAAGTGTTAACGCCTGATTCAGTGCAACATAAGGATATGTGGGATCGTTGATTTGTCGTGTAGATTGCAAATACCGCTCCTGAATTCCGGAGCCATCTAATTCGAAATGTTCATGGGATTATAATTTGTTGTTTTACGACCGCGCCGAAAGAGGCGCGGTTTTTTTGTTTTTAGACCTACCTTTCGCCCTTGTTTCGGCCACATCAAATAAAAGCTTTCAATATTCTTGCCCATGTCTGCATCAACTGCTGAAATCAAACGTGTAACTACACACGTGATCCAGGCCATGAAAACGCGCGGCGAAAAAATCGCCATGCTGACAGCCTATGATTTTTCAATGGCACGGATTCTTGACGAGGCGGGAATCGACATCCTCCTTGTCGGCGATTCTGCATCCAACGTCATGGCGGGCCATGAAACGACACTGCCCATTACCCTTGATCAAATGATTTACCACGCACAGTCCGTGGTGCGCGCCGTCCACAGGGCCATGGTGGTAGTAGACCTGCCTTTCGGTAGTTACCAGGCAAACCCTGAAATCGCTCTTTCCAGCGCCATCCGCGTCATGAAGGAATCGGGAGCGCATGCGATCAAACTGGAGGGCGGAGCCGAGGTGGAAAAATCAATCAAAAGGATCCTTATGGCCGGAATTCCGGTTATGGGGCACCTGGGACTTACGCCTCAAAGCATTTACAAATTCGGCACCTATACCGTGCGAGCCAAGGAAAACATGGAAGCGCAAAAACTCCGGGAAGATGCCAAACTTCTGGAAAACCTCGGTTGTTTCGCCATTGTTCTGGAAAAGATTCCCGCTCAGCTGTCCAAAGAGGTGTCTGAAAGCCTGATTATTCCAACCATCGGGATAGGAGCCGGTAAATATGCCGACGGCCAGGTCCTCGTGACGCACGATATGCTGGGAATTACCAAAGATTTCAAGCCCAGGTTTCTGCGGCGATACCTCGAATTGTTTCAGGAAATCGGTAATGCTACAAAACGGTATATCTCGGATGTCAAGGACAAGGATTTTCCCAGTGATGCCGAACAATACTGAGCCGGAGAAACGTTATTTCTGCGTCTGCATAAAAGGTGTTGACGTTGAGCAGAATTTTTGATTTGCAACTTTTATGATTTCGCTTTCACCTTATTTTGTATTATTTCAAGCCCGTCCCAAACGGCTTATGAGCATGAAACCGAAAAATTCATCTGTTTTCCGATACGTTTTTTTGATTGTCGTGGCCATCCTCCTGGCCGGCGGCTATTTTGCCTGGCAACCCTTGAAAGCCATTTACTTCTCCGGCGTTCCGAAGGAAGTACAGAACCGGTTCGTTTGCATCCCGACGGGCGCGTCTTTCGATGAAGTGGTCGGTATACTTAAAACGGGCGGATTTATCCAGGATGAATCCGATTTTCGCTGGCTGGCAGAAAAAATGAGCTACAAACGCGACAAGATGCGCGCCGGCCGCTTTGAGATCAAGCCAGGGTGGACCAACAGGGAACTTATTCAACATCTCCGCACGGGAGAACAGGCGCCGGTCCGGGTGGTCCTCAACAACGAACGATTGCCCGAAGATGTCGCCGGGAAAGTATCGGCCTTTATTGAGGCTGATTCTTTATCACTCATTAACACGTTCAGGAACCAGTCTTTTTTAAACGAGATCGGATATACCTACGAAACGCTGATTTCGGCATTTATACCCAATACGTATGAAATGTACTGGAATACCGATGCCAAAGGGTTTGTGAAAAGAATGTTGAAGGAGCACGACGCCTTTTGGGATAAAAACAACAGGCGCCAAAAGGCTAAAAACCTGGGAATGACCGAGTCGGAAGTGTACACACTGGCGTCTATCGTGGAAAGAGAAACGAATGCCAACGTTGAAAAGGCAACTATCGCCGGCGTATATCTCAACCGGCTCAAGATCGGAATGCGACTGCAGGCCGACCCCACTTGCGTGTTTGCTACCCGTGATTTTACCACCCACCGGGTGACGGAGTACCATACAACTTTCGATTCGCCTTACAATACATACGTTTATAAAGGCTTGCCCCCCGGACCGATCAGTATGGCTTCCATTCCTTCAATCGATGCCGTACTCAATGCACAACAACACAAATACCTTTATTTCTGCGCCAAACCGGATGATTCCGGTACGCATGTTTTCGCGGAATCGTTCGCTGCACACAAGGTAAATGCGGACCGGTTCCAGGCGTTTGTACGACAAAAAGGGTTTTAACGGATAACTTTTTTCCGGAAAACTGCCCGGAATACCTGATTATGAAATTACTGCTGATAGGAATGGGCGCCGGAAACGGCCTCGCAATAGCCCGGAGATTCGGGCGGGATGGATTTCACATCCTGATGGTTGCACGCAACATGAGCAAGTTGCAGGAATTTGAATCCGAACTGGCCGAACGGAACATACAGTCCACAGGCTATGCCGCCGACATTTCGGACCAGGCAGATTTTGGCGCCGTGCTGACCCGGATCGTTGCCGAACATACTGATATATCGGTTCTCCACTACAACGCCAGTGCTTACAACCCTGCAAATCCTTCCGGAATGTCGATCCCTGTCTTTGAAAATGACTTCAGAACCAACCTGACAGGCGCATTAATGGCTGTTCAGGCAGTTTTCCCACAGATGAAGGAACGTTCAGGCGGCGCGATCTTTTTTACGGGGGGCGGTACCGCTTTCAATGCCCCTCCCCAGCTGGCGTCGCTGGCGATGGGCAAAGCCGCGCTCAGAAGCCTTGCTTTTACCCTTGCAAAAGAGTGCAAACCCCTGGGTATTCATGTCGCTACCATCACCATCAACGGCATGGTAAAGGCAGGGACCAGGTTCGATCCCGAACTAATTGCCGACGAATTCTGGCGTCTGTATCAGCAGCCGGAAGAGGAGTGGGAAACGGAGGTTATTTGGGAATAGGCTCTTTTTCAGGCTGTTTTCGATATGCCGTTCATCCATTGAAGCGTAAAATCGAATACCATTTCCTGCTCTTTTTCATTGTGAATCTCGTGAAACAATCCCGGCCATTCGCGATGCGTCACCGCGCCGCGGGCTCTTTGCGCAAATGCTTTTGTGGCTTCGGGTGAAGTGATTCTGTCATCTCCGCCGTGCATCAAAAGCGTTGGCATATCAAAAGCTCCACCAAGGTGATCGAGCCATTCGGCGCCTTCCAGCAATGAAAGTCCTGCCGCGATGCTCAGCTGCCCGTGTACCAAAGGATCGTTTTGATATGCTTGTACGACCGCTTCATC
>JAKOXM010000120.1 GCA_029781095.1 Bacteroidota bacterium | reverse complement strand
GCCAAAATCCTCCATCGCTTTCAGTGCCTTTGGCAAGGCCGCCTCGGAACTTGCCGTTGCGAAAGCGAGCGAAGCCGGCTCGTACACCGCCCGGAAGAATTTTTTGATGGGAATTCTGAAAAAGAGCATGACGGGGATAAAGACCATCCCGATAAAAAAGATCAGCAAGACATAAAGCGTTGCAAGCAATTGCATCAGGTTCCCGACAACGGCAAATCCCATGGTACCTATGGTGAAAGCCATGGCGCCGCCTACTGCTACCGGCGCGAAATACATGATAATGCCGGTGAATTTGAACATTACCTCGGACAAGGATTCCGCCCATTCAAGCATTTTGGACCGGTGTGGTTCGTTCACCTGGCGAAGCGCAAACCCGAAAATGAGACTAAAAAGTACGACCTGCAGAACGGCGCCTTCGTACACCATTTTCGCAATGTTTTCAGGGAAAATATGCAGAATAACCTGTTTCCAGTCCTGTTTCGGTTTTGGCGGCGGCGGCACCAGTTCCTTTCCATGATACAAAACCTTGGCCGTGCTTTTTACGGAATCGACCTCATAGGTAATCCCGGGATCGGCCGGAGTGACCGGAAACGGAGCCGCTTCCATCCGCGCTTCGATTCCTTTGCCTGCTTTTGATATATTGATCGCGACCAACCCGATGACAAGCGCGATTGTAGTAGCGGCGATAAAGTAGGTGAATGCCTTCGCGCTCATCCGGCCAACCTGTTTGGAGCTGCTTTGCCCGGCAATACCAACCACCAAAGTGCCGAACAATAGCGGCGCGATCACGGTTTTAATGAGCTGTATGAATATTTTGCTCAATATCTCCAAATTGGCTCCTACCTGCGGAAAATCGTAACCGACAGCCATTCCAATTACCATGCTGATCAAAATCCAGCTGGTCAGGGAGTTGTTTTTAAACCCGAAAATACACAATGCGCCGACCGCCCACCACCGGGCTACCATGAGCACCTGGGGCTCCATCGCAATGCCCGCCTTTGGCAATAAATGAAGGGCTGATACAACGGCGAGGCTCAATACCACCAGCCACAGAGTTCTGTTTGATTTCATAAGGAAGAAAATAGATTTGGGCGGCAAAATACAACAAGACCCCGGATGCGATCAAATAATTTGTCGCACCTTTCCGGTGTTCAAACATCTGGTAAATATGGACCATCGTAACAAAAAAGAGACCGACGACCCGCAAGCATGGGAGGTGCTGGAGCGCAGATATGTACTCGACCGGAAACCCTACATGACGCTTCGTGAAGACACTGTTCTATTGCCGACCGGCGCCCGCATCGATGATTATTTTATATTTGAATACCCCGATTGGGTCAACGCCATTGCAGTCACCGACGATCACCAATTCGTCCTCATTCGCCAGTACCGGCATGGTATCGGACAAACACACTACGAACTGGCCGGCGGGGTAGCGGATCCCGGCGAGCCCCATTTGGAAGGCGCACGGCGTGAATTGCTCGAAGAAACAGGCTATGGCGGCGGCGAGTGGCAACCCTGGGTGCAACTGAGTCCCAATCCAGCCACGCACACAAATACCTGCCATATTTTTCTGGCGAGGGGAGTGCGGAAGATGGCCGAACAGGAACTTGACACCACGGAAGAGATCGCCGTTCGTTTGCTTTCAGCAACAGAGATGCTGCACATGTTGCGCAACGGGGGCGTCTCGCAGGCACTGCACGCGGCAGCGCTATGGCGGTATTTTGCGGAATTCGG
>JAKOXM010000112.1 GCA_029781095.1 Bacteroidota bacterium | reverse complement strand
GTCAGTGAGAGTGTTATCTGCGGGAGCGGTGTAGGCGGGCCGGGTTGTTACATCGCCATTTGCGTCAGCGGGAATGCTGTTCATGGTATACCACGCGTCCGTTGTCCAAATCTCGTGGCCGAGGTCGCTGACGGGCAGGTCGCGCAGATGAATAAAAACGACGTGTTGCGGCTTGATGCCCGGAATTTCGAGGAATACTTTTTTACGGTCGGCCGAAACGCTTGCCGACCTGACGGTCAGTTCTTCTTCGTCCATCTTTGGGCCGCCGTAGTTGATGGTAGGTTTGTACCACCACTGTTTCAGCAGGTAATGTTTCGGGTCCCAGCCGTCGCCATCCCGCAGGGGTTCAGTGAATTCGATTTCCACGCCGTTGGTTTTTGCCCGGACGGCAAGCATTTCGAAGGTGGACTGGCCGTTATATTTCATGCGTTGCAAACCGTACCAGAATTTTCCCGTCTGGCCCCAGTTGCCGGGGTTGCCGATCATGCCGATATAGAGTGCGCCGTCGGGGCCCCACACGAGGCGGTGGGTGCCGCCTTCGAGGCCTTGCGTAAACCGGAATACGCAACCCTGATAATCGCCGTTGACCTTTTCCATAAAGGTGCGCTGCAGGCCGCCGTAGCACACGTCACCGAATACCAGCTGGTTTTTATAAGGGCCGTCGTTCAGCACGGCGGGCTGGGTGGGTGAGTTGCCGATATCATCCTGCGGCAGCCATACGACCGGTTGTTGCACCGGCAATTGGGCAACAGCCGTACTGTCTACCGAGTAGGAGCCAAAGAAAGCGCCGGGTTTTACGTGCAATATTTTGGACGAAGGCAACCAGTCGCCCTGGTTGTCGGCGATAAAGAGCTCGCCGTCCGGCCCGATGCCGACGCCGTCGGGCGTACGCAGGCCCCGTGCCACGAATTCGATACTGCCGTCTTTCAGGCTGATCTGCACCACCTTGCCGCGGTCGACGATCTGCGGGCGGGCACTGGCGCCGCCGGGCATGATGGCCGTAGCGAGGGCTGCGTACAGGTAATCGCCCTTGTGTGCCAGGCCGAATGCGAATTCATGGAAATTGGCAGAGGCTTTCCATCCTTTTGCAAAGCACTGGTATTCGTCGATGATGTCGTCGCCGTCCTTGTCTACAAGTTTTGTAAGTTCCTGTTTTTGAAGCACATAAATATCCTTTCCGACCACTTTCAAGCCCAGCGGCTCGGCGAGCCCTTTTGCAATCACTTTTATTTTTATTTTTTTCGGATCACCCGATTCTACATTTTCGAGGATGTAGACGGCTCCCACGGCATCCCAGGTAGATACCAGCAAACGGCCGTCGGGCAGAAAATCCATGCCTGCCACCTTGGGCAAAAATCCGTCGGGCCGGGCCTGCGACAGATCATAGGAAGGGTGCACATCTGTGAGCGGCATGCCGTCGCCGGGTATACCGATCTGATCGCCGGTCATTCTGTGCAATTCGAGGTCGCCTTCCGTGCGTTTGTGTGAAAAATTGCCTTCGGGAATGATTTTCATTTTCGGGTCGCCTGACCGCGCCCATTTGAGCTGGATGCCGCGCCCGCCGCCGCCCTGAAAGTAGTCGATGCGAAGGGCGTGGTAGCCTTCGCGAAGAGCAACTTCGGCTTCTACGGGTTCCATGCCGTGCGGTCCGTCGTTGATGATGAGTTGCTGACCGTCTAGGTACAGGCGCGAGCCGTCGTCGGAGCTGAGTTGCAGCAGAATATTGTCGTCCTTTTCAAGAAACAGGTATCCGGTGGCCGTGAGGGCGAAATTGTCTTTTAATGGCCCGAATTCGTTGGGACCGGCATCCACAAGGCCGGCCACGGCTGTCTCTGCCGGTGTGGCGTTGAAGTTGATATCATCGAGGCGCTGCGGCGATACCTTGAGCTGGAATACCTTGACCAGCAGACCGGGCGCTATATTATCATTGCTGACGCCGTTGTCGGCTTTTAGCCACTTGTTTTCCGGAATAGAAGCCAGATCGGTTGTTTTTGCGCCGCCTTCTCCGTCGTCTTCGCCTTCATCGAAGGATAAAACGTAATTGACCATCGCCGTCGCGTCGTCCGGTTGCAGGTCCGGGTGCGCGCTCATAGCCGCCGCGCCCCAGGCGCCCGAGCCGCCTTTCATGACCTTTTGCACCAGCATGTCAACGTTTTCCGGGGTGTTTTTGTAGCGTTCGGAGATTTGTACGTAGCTCGGCCCTACCGTCTGTGCCTGGGGGTTGTGGCATGTGCGGCAGTCGTTTTTGGCCATGATGCGCTCGCCGGGGCTCACAGTGGCGGTCGATTCTTCTTCTGTACGGCGCTCGGCATCGAAGGGGTTCGGCACAAGCGGGGTACTGACAAACATCGTGGTAAAGCGCGTGGGTTTGCCGGTATCGAGCGTCAGTTCGCCTTCCACGCTCACAGCCTGGATGCTGCCATCGGTTTCCTGGGGTGCGAGTCCGGTTTGTTTCCAACTGCCGGATGTTTCCACGTTTACGGGATCGGCGATGGATGCCACATTGGTGCGCAGGCTCACGGTAGTGCCTGCGGGCGCATTTTCAACCGTAAAAGTGCGTTCGAACCCGTGTTGCCGTTCGCGTTCGACGTATTCCGGGCGTTCATTGATCCGGATACGCTGTCCGTCGGCCAACACGAGGTCGTACATGATCTCGGCGTGCCCGTCGGAGGTATAACGGTGTCCTTTGTAGTCGGGCCGCGGCGTTTCGGACTGGCCGTTGCGCGTCACGATCCATGGCTGGCGGTGCTTGTTCTCAAACCAGGCCGCTCCCATACTCATGGGTTGCGGGCCGTGCCGCATGTTGTACACGGCGCCGGTAAAATCCACGCCGCCATCCCAGGCTTTGTACAGGGAACAGGAGTCGGTGGAATAAGCGACCCATAAATGATCGTCGAGGGCGAATGTGATCATCCGGGCTTGTTTGTCGAGCACCGAACGGAATACCCAGGGGTCGTTGGGCCGCTCGGCGAGGCTTTTATAAGCGTGGTCGCGGCGACCGGCGAAATACCAGAGTGCTGCCAGCCCGAGCAACAGCAACAGAAAAAGGAGGCGATTTTTCATTTTGTGTGTTCGTGTGTTAGATCGTCATTGCGTCATTCGCTTGTTCAGTGGAAGGGAATGGGGCGTGACTGCGAGGATTTATATCCTGGCGTCATTTATTTTGGAGAAACAAAACGAAAGACATTGGAAATTTGGCAAAGGCAGCGGCGAAATTACTTTTTTAGACATTTTCAAAACAGAAAAATTCCACCGGATGCGCCATATTTGCCATGCGGGCGTATTGCCTGCTGAAATCCACACATTTTTACCCGGACAACAACACCATGAAAAACTATTTCTTCCCGTTTCTGCTGCTATTCGTCGTTTTTTCTGCCTGCCAGAAAAAAGAACCTCTCCAGGACCCTCCGACTGCTCCCAAATGGACAAGCCCGCTGGCGGGTTTGCCGGATGAAGGGCGCATCCGCTGGGATAACCTGAAAGTAGGTCAGCGCAGCAGGTATTTGTATTTCGAGGCAAATGGAAATTCTCTCACCACAAATATTACCCCTGCGTATAACCAGGATACGCTTGTGCTGGCAATCACTGGCCAGGATGCCCAGGGATTTATTCTCAAGGAGTTCGTTATTCCCGATTCGGTCGGCACATTTATGAGCGACACCATTTACGTATACACCAATCATCTGAAGCTGGAGCAGGATTCACTTAAGTTTATTCCGGAAAAGCAGTACAACTCCTTGATTTTCAATAGTACAACCCATGCCTTGTCCTTGTCTGCATTTGCTGCTCCTGTGACGGAATACCCGGAGGCATGTCCGTATTTGGGCTACCGTTCCGATAAATGGGAAGGCTTTACCAACCAGCATACCCACCTGGGACACACATACAGCCCGCTGAATCTGGTGTATGATTACATTGATATGCCGGCTGACGGCTGGGGATATATGTACGCTTACGATGTGCCAAACGGATTGGTGCGCATGACCTGGGTTAGTTTTTGGACAACGGATCTGGCCAAAGGCTGGGACCTCCTGGAGGAATAAGGAAAGCCTTAACGAAGCATTTAATGTCATATTAAGCAATTCTTCGGGGTGCTGTACTATTTTTGCAGTACTATGTCACTAAATACTACTCCCCCTGCCATGATCAGAGTTGCTACATTATTTGCCATGGGTATCTGTTTCCTGTATGTTTCGGAAGCCGCCGCCCAGGATTTCCGCGTGCAAATTGCTGCCTATGCCGAGGCAATGCCCGATACTTTTTTCCATGAAAAAGGCGTAAGAAATTTTATCACCAGCCACGACCAAATGGGGCTTTACCGGTATTTCGCCGGTTCCTACGCGACACGCGACGAAGCCGATAAAGTGCAAAAGGAAATGGTGGAAAAAGGGTTTCCCTATGCGCTGGTCATCGACCTCGAAGAGCAGCGTGTGCTGTGCGGCGCCAATTGTCCGTATTTCCGCAACGGCGTCATATTTGTGCAGGATCCAAAACAGGAAATGACCGTTCGGAATATCTATTTCGATTTCGGCCGTTACAGCCTGTCTGCCGAGTCGAAAGAAGTACTCAACGCCGTCAGTCAGCAATTGAAGGACAACCCGGCTCTGAAACTGAAATTACTCGGCCATACCGACGCCGTTGGAAGTCCGCAGGCCAATATTCAACTTGCTACCAGTCGCGCACGGTCTGCTCGTAACTACCTGATAAATAAAGGCATACGTGCCGACCGGATGTTTATCAAGGTATTCGGCGAAGCGGCGCCTGTGGCGGAAAATAAAACGGACGACGGGGAAGACCTGCCTGAAAACCGCAAATGGAACCGCCGCGTGGTACTGGCGCTCATCGATGATCAGGGCGAGGTGAAAACGGACGATGCCGTGAGCGGGAAGTGATTTCATTGCAGCAATGCAGCAATCCAACAATCCAACAATGCAGCAATCCATCACCTCCCTATTCCTGAAAAATTCCCCTAACAAGTTCCAGTACGCCTGCTGCGCGTTGTGTATCCCATTCCGCCATTGGCGTCGATGGTTGCAGGGGATGTGTCCCATGCCTGGCCAACTCCAGCATTTTTTGTCGCTCCGGCGGCTGAAAACGGCTGAAACTTCGCCGTAACAAAGGCAATAACTCTGTAAAATTATCTTCGGAAAGGTTGCCAAGCCAGCCATCGAGCGACTGCCAGAGTTCGGTGTGGTGCAGCAGCAGCAGACCGCTTCCGTAGAGAAAACCTTCCAGCCATTGGGCCGATTCGGCGGGCGCCCGGGCATGCGACAATTGGTAGCGCATCGTTTCACTCGTCTGCATCGCCGAACGGGCGTTTTTATCAAAAAGCAGCCGCGTACTCAACCCCGACAGCAGTGGCGCCGCTCCTTGCAACCGGCTGATGTCGAACAGTGTTTTTTGCCATTGTTCTTCCTGGTCTGTCGCCTGCAGGATACCCAGTGCCCGGTTTACGGAAAGTATTTTTTTCAGAATATCGGCGGCAGCGTCTTCATTTACGCCGCTGCAGGCGCCGGGCAGTTGTATGAATACCCGCGGTACGATTTGCCAGAGCAGCTGCTCTACCGCGTGGATATTCAAACGGCGCGCATTCCCATATCGCAGCACCTCGGCGAGCGGCAACACGGCATCGGCCAGCATCAGGGTATCTCTGGCCACCGCACCGACTTGCCCGAGCTTTTGAAGCAAACCCGGCACCACGGCGGGCAGATCGGCTTTCAGCAGTATGGCCAGCAATCGGGTCAGCCCCGGCAAATCATCCATGTCGCGCAATCGCCGCTGCGCTTTCCTTCCGGCAGCGTCCTCTACGGTATTCCCCCAGGCGCCGGCTTCGATGATGCCTATCTCGAAATCGGGGAGCCATTTGAGTTGCCAGTGTTCATGAAAACTGCCCTGTTTGCCGGATACACTCTCTTTCACCTTTCCCCATTGGATACCAAGCAGGTCGAGCCTGTGCAGAAGCAGGCTTTTGCGGAGATGCGCTTCCTGCCGCAAATCTAGTTCGAGCGTTGTTTCCTGGGTGTTTTTTTGGAGCCGGCAACTGCGCAACTGCGCTTCGAAATCGGCCTTGAGGGGTGGAACGGGTAAGGAGGCCGGCACCGTACCAAGCACATCGCCGATCACCAGCTGCCGGTCAATAAATTCCAGCGGCTTTTCCGCACCGTCGCAGAGGACGGTCACCGACGCTTCGCGCAGTTCCTCGATGCCCGGCAGCGCAGTGTGCCGCAATATTGCCAGGTGCTCCGCGAGGCGAACGGCTTCGATAATATGCGCGGAAGAGACGGCAACATCCTTTTCCCGCAAGAGGCGCGCTACCAGTGTCAGCCAGTGAACCACAGGGTTGGATAATCGCGAATCGACACCCGAAATGGGCGTCCCGGTGGCATGCATACCCGCTTGCCACAATACCCGGTACCATGCCGGCGCGACCACGCCCGCGCTATAACCGCCTTGCGCCGCCAGCCGGTCGAAAGACCACGGAATCCAGGTGCTTTCGGTTTTTATTTTTTTCAGGCCCCTGAGCGAGGCTGCATCGGCTGATGCTTTTATGTTATCGATCTCGGCCAATGCCGGCGCGTGCCAGGCGCCGCAGACGACTGCCGTGCGTTCGAATCCTTCTTTTTGTGCTGCCCGGACGGTCTGGCGCATATAAGCCTCGCGGAGCAGGGTTTCGCGGGTTTCAGAGCTGCTTTTGTGCTCGCGAAGCAAACGCATCATGTCCTGTATCGCCGGAAATATTTCGGGACCCGATTGCCGTTCAACCAGAGAATCCCACCAACGTTCGGGATCGGTGTAGCCGGCGAGCAGCGCTATTTTACGAAAGGGGTCGGCTTCGCCTTCGGCGGAAGTTGGAGGGCCGGTTTCAGGACGCAACAGGGTATCCTGTTCCCGCAGATTAAATGCGAGGCTCATCGGCAGGTCCATAAATCGAACCGGAATATTGTTTTTCAAGCCATATAAAATGGCTTGCCATTCCGGAGAAAATTCTGCGAAAGGGAAGAAGGATGCTTGCTCGAGATTTTTCGGGTTGTATACCAAAATCGCAACCGGCGGCTGCATATCGGCCTTCACTGCCTCGGCGATCAGGGAATCGGCGTCAGGCGGACCTTCGATGAGGATGACGCCGGGTTTGAATGCCTCCAATGCGCGCAGAAGGCTCCGCGCGGAACCTGGCCCGTGGTGGCGTATGCCGAAAACCTCGATGGCTGGGTGTGTCATTGCGTTTTTATCGTCATTGTTTCATTTCGCACACTACTGGACATTTTCCGCGCAAAGTCGCAAAAACCAAAAACGCAAAGACATAAAATTTTAATTTTCAACACTTTGCGTCTTTGCGTGAAATAAAAATGTCCAGTAGTGTGGTCATTTCGTCATTCGGGATGATGCGCGACTGTCGGAATTCAAATTTCCCGATTCATCACATCTTGAAGGGCGAATTATCCAGATGCTCCCGGATCAGGTTGTTACAATAAAACAGGCAAATATAGAGCGTCAGAGTAGCCAGTACGAAAAGCCAGTCGGACCAGCTTTGGAGGATCAGAAAATCGTATGTGCCATGCAGCAGAAGTGCCATGCCGAATCCCTGCCACAGCAAGCGGGATCGATTGGCGGCGTCGAATTTTGCCAGACCAGCGTAGTATCCGGATACAACGGCGAACGCCAGGTGCGCCGGTACGGCCGTGAACGCCCGGAGCAATATCGTTTCCATGCCAAACCGGTGAGCATAAAAGACATTCTCCATCGTGGCAAAACCCATCGATATCAATACGGAATATACAATACCGTCGAGGGGCTCATTAAAAAACTTCCGCGGAAAGGCTGCAAAGCGAAGAATGGCGAATTTGAACAATTCCTCATTGAGCGATACGGCCAAAAAGGCGGCGAGAATGATGGCGCCAAAGCCATTTCCGCCGGGTTGTAACCGACCGAAGGCCCATTTCTCGATTTCCATGGCCGGAAAGGTGACTGCGGCTCCCAGAAAAAAACATACGATGAGCGGCACGAGCGGCTCGCGCTCGTATTTGTCGGCCCTGAAAATAGCATAACTGAGCAACAGGCCGGGCAGGACTGCGAGCACAAGCAATAACGGATTCATCGTCTCGCACAAAATTCCCAAAACTGCCGCACAATTTCAACGGACTTTTCCGGGGCTTCAAACATTCCCATGTGGCCGATACCGGGCAGCACATGCACGTCTGCCATGCCGGGCAAAACGGCCGCCTTCAAGCCCTCTCCGGCAGGGATAATCGGATCTTCTTCGCCGAGCAGAAACAATACCGGACAGGCGGCCGCGCGGAGGGTTTCGCCGTGGTCTTTTCGTCCGATCATGCCTTCCAATGCAGAAATGATGCCTTCGGCACTTTGCTGTCTGCCATCTTTGATCAACTCGTCGACGATTTCCGGGTGCTTTTTTGCAAAATCGGCTGCAAAGAGGCCGGGGAACAGTTGTGCAACGTACAGGTCGCGCTTGCCGGCCTGCAACATTTCGATGCCCCGGAGCCGGTTTTCCCTGCGCTCGGGCGTGTCGGCCCAAGGGTGCGAATGAAAAAGTCCGAACCCGGAAAGCCGTTCGGGGTATTTCTCCGCAAATTCGAGTGCTGCATAACCACCCATTGAATGCCCGACCAGGACGCAATGTTCGATGGAAAGGTCATTCAATACAGCACAAACGGCATCTGCATAGCCGTCCATGCCGGCAGCAAACGGCAGATCAGAACCTCCGAACCCCGGCAGATCGACACGCAGGACGGGCAAGGCGGCCAGCCCCGGCAGCATATTTTTCCAGGTAGAGGCGTCTTCACAAAACCCGTGAAGCAGCACGAGCGGCAAATCCTGCATTTGATCGCCGGTATAGTAAGCGATGCGCCGGCCGTTGTTCAGAAGAACGTTTTTCATTGCTGCAAATCTGCAAAAAAGTGTCGTTAGGCGCCTGTTAAGTTTTCAAAATCAGATTTTTTCACGCAATGCCGCCGTTTTGACGATTTTTACCGCCAGGAAGTTGTGTTTGCTGCCTGCGGAAGGCGCCGATTAACTACCCGGGCCCCAAACTTCAAATTTTTTAACCCAGTATGGATTTATTTAAAGACATATCGCGAGCCATCAGCCCGGACCTGCCGAAAGACCTGGGCGATATGGATTCTCATTTGAATTTTATTTTGCCCAAGGTGACCCCTTATGGCGAAGATCTTCGGGAAGAAAATTTCTGGCTGAGCAAACGCTGGAAGGAGATCCGCGACGATGAAGGGTTTCACGAATCCATTTTGCACATTTTCAACGAAGGCGGCGAGTACCTGCTTTCCCTGGATGGAAACGTCGTGAAGGGCTCCTGGAAGCGATTAAACAAGGACAATACGCTTATCCTGGAGATATCCGGCAAAAGCGAGCTCTTCGACCTGCGGTTTTTGCACCCCGATTTCATGGTACTTACCAAGCACGGCGATCAGGCCAGAAAAGGACTGCGCCGTTACTTCTGCCTGATGTACGAACCCGCGTCGAAGGCCGGGGGACGCGACCTGGACTGGCGCAACGCCATGGAAAAAATGTTTAACATCTGGCGTGAAAACAGTCTCAGCATTTGGGCCTGGATCGTCCTGGTGGGATTGATAGGAGGCTTTATTTATTTGTCTACCCGCTAGTTTCAAGCAACTTTAATCTAAAACGCGGCACTTTATTCCGGCAGTTTGTCAACCTGAACATACGCCGGCAAACAAGTGCCGACCCGAATTCTTATGCATACTTTTGATTGGATTGTACTTGTCGGAACCCTCGCATTGGTTGTATTATATGGCATCTGGAAAAGCCGGGGTGTGGGCACAAGTGAAAATTTTCTCGCAGGCAAACGCGACCTTCCCTGGTGGACGATTGGCCTGAGCATCATGGCCACCCAAGCGAGCGCCATCACCTTTTTAAGTACTCCGGGACAGGGTTTTTCCGACGGGATGCAATTTGTGCAATACTATTTCGGCATGCCGTTCGCCATGATTTTCCTGAGCATTTTTGTGCTTCCGGTCTATTACCGCCTGCGGGTCACCACGGCATACGAATACCTCGAACAGCGATTCGATCTGCGGATGCGCACCCTGACCGCACTGCTTTTTCTGCTCCAGAGAGGCATGGCGGCGGCGATCAGCATCTACGCGCCGAGTATCATCCTGAGTGCCGTTTTTGGCTGGAATCTCGCGCTCACCAACGTGATGATGGCAGCATTTGTGGTTATTTATACGACCTCTGGCGGCAGTTCGGCGGTGAGCAGAACGCAGGAATTGCAGATGACGATCATGTTGAGCGGTCTTGTGCTTTCCTTTATTCTGGTCCTCCACAAACTTCCCCCGGAAGTAGGCCTGTCGGAAGCCTGGCAGATTGCAGGCGTCACGGGAAAAACGCAGGTACTGGACTGGTCGTTCAACTGGAATGACCGCTACAATGTATGGTCGGGGATACTGGGCGCTACGTTTTTATTTCTGGCGTATTTTGGCACCGACCAGAGCCAGGTCGGGCGTTATTTGTCGGGCAAATCGCTGAAGGAAAGTCGTTTTGGCTTGCTTTTCAATGGTTTTATCAAAATCCCGATGCAGTTTCTGGTGTTGTCGGTCGGCGTCATGGTATTCGTTTTTTACCAGTACAACCAATCGCCGCTGCATTTCAACCTGGCCAATCGCGCCAAGGTAAGAGGCACTGCACAGGAAGCCGCGTTCGAACAACTGGAGTCGCGTGCCGACGAGATTTTTGTAAAAAAACAAACGGTGCTCGGCGACCTCGCAAAAGGTTTGAGATCCGGTGATACCGCGCAATCGGACAAAGCGGGAAATACATTGCGCGAACTTGAAAAAGAACGCAGTGCTTTGCGCGTACAGGCAGCCGAGCTGGTGCACGAGGCGGCCCCCAAGGCGGAGTCGAACGACAAGGACTATATATTTATCAACTTTTTGCTCACGCACATTCCGACAGGGCTGGTCGGGCTCATGCTGGCCATGATATTTTGTGCGGCCTGGAGCACCACGGCTTCCGAAATCAGCGCGCTTACCGCTACCAGTGTCTCCGATATTTATCGCCGCTCTTTTGTGCCGGACCGCGACGACAACCACTATTTCCGAGTATCCAAGATTGCCACCGTACTGTGGGGGGGTATCATTACCATATTTGCCATTTACTTCGATTTGTTCGACAACCTGATACAGGCAGTCAACATGATAGGCTCCATTTTTTATGGCACTATTCTTGGCATATTTTTTACGGCCTTTTTTCTCAAGAGCGTCGGCGGGAGGGCGGTATTTTGGGCTGCGGTAGTGACACAGGCGATTATTGCGTGGCTGTTTTTCGGGGTAAGCAAAGAGCCGTTTTTGTGGTACAATCCCCTGGGCTGCGGTTTGGTGATGGGATTTGGCCTGATTTTCCAAAAACTATTAAAGAGAAGTTAATAGTCTGGTTATCCGGCAATTTGATGAACGAAACTTTGGCTACGGCCGTTAAGAACATAATAAGTAATTACTCCCATTTCTCTCACTTCCAAAATTGTTTAATCCTATGTTGATTCTCACAGTTCTCCTGCTCATCCTCCTCATTTTCGGCAATCGTATGTTGAAAGAAGCATGAGGATCAAAACACGGCGGTAACCCTGCAAAAATCATCCGGTTTCTCGCCATCAAGTACCATCCAAATAAAACAATTGAAATAGAAGAGCGGCACCCGGTTTCCCGGATGCCGCTCTCTTTTTGGTTAGAAGGGTTTAGGAGGGTTGAGATGGGTTAAGATGGGTTGAGAAAGTTGAGAAAAGCAGTCCTCAACCCATCTCAACCCCCTAAACCTTCCTCAATTACGGCGTAGCCGTTTTCTCTTTTTTGCTTTTCGGCATTTTGCCCATGCCGGCTTCGCGCCAGACCGCGCCTTTCACCTTTTTGCCTTTTACTGTTTCGGCCATGGCAATAGCGTTGGTCGTGCTCACGATGCCGCCGCTGACGCAGAGATCGCTGAATTTGACTTTTTCTGTCGATGAACCCGGTTTGCTTACTTCGCCATCCTGTTTGATCACCGATTTGATCATGATGTCCTTAACCTGTGTGGCGGAGAGTTCCGGGTAGTAGGAACGAATGATGGCTGCTACGCCGGCAGCTGCCGGAGAAGCCATTGAAGTGCCGCTGGCATTGCCGTATTCGTTGCCCGGGATCGTGGAATACAATTGTACGCCCGGGGAAAACAAATCCACATTCTTTTTGCCGTAGTTGGAAAAATTGGCGACGCGTTTGTCGCCCGATTTCCAGTTCAGGGCGCCGATTTCAACCCAGGTAGGCACGTTTTTCTCTTTTTTGAAAAGGCCGGCTTTCACCGGTTTCTTGTACATGTCATTCGGGAAGTTATTGTCAGTGTCATTGTTTTCGGCATCGTTGCCGGCGGCATGCACCAGCAATACGTCGTGGTCGGCAGCATATTTCATGGCAGCATCCACGTACGCTTTCTGCGGGCTGTAGCCTTTACCGAACGACATATTAATGATGCTGGCGCCATTGTCAACTGCGTAGTAGATCGCATTGGCAACATCCTTGTCGCGCTCGTCGCCATCGGGTACGCAACGCACGCTCATAATGCGGACGTTGTCGGCGATGCCGTTGATGCCGATGCCGTTGTTGCGTTCGGCGGCGATGATGCCTGCAACGTGGGTGCCGTGGAAAGCATCGGGGCCCTGGTAGTCGTTGTTGCCGTAGTGGCGGTTGCTAAGGTCGTTGGGGTCGTCACCTACAAGACCGCGGGGGTTGTAGTCCGGGTTGAGGTTGTAGTTGATCTGTCCGTCGAAGTATTTGGTCGCTTCTTTCTTTTGTTCGTCGAAATCGGCGCGGGAGCCGATGCCCTGTCCTCTCATGGCCTTTACGATGCCGATGGCCTGCTGAAGCTCGGGGCTGGCGCCCTCTCCTGCCTTGGCCAGGTCTTCATCGGTAAAATCGCTTTTGCCCGTGGCTTTTTCCACGGCATTGAATGCATCTTCGATTTTCACCAGTTGCTTTTCGATATTGGCTGCGCCGGCTTCTGCTTCGCCGCGCTGCTCCTCAAAAGCGGTTTTGACCTGCTCGTAGTATTTGTACTCTTCTGCTGCCGGTCCGTGCAGGTTTTTCGGATCGGTATCCTTGAAACGCTTGCTGAGGCGAACATATTCGCGGGTGAGTTCGAGGGTCTCGTGCTGTACGTTTTTGCCGTCTTTGCCGCCGAGGAAGTTCCATCCGTGAATATCGTCGATATAGCCGTTGCCATCGTCATCCTTGCCGTTGCCGGGTATTTCGCCCGGGTTGGTCCACATGATGTCTTTGAGGTCTTCGTGGTTGTAATCAATTCCGGAATCGAGTACAGCTACGATGATGGTCTGGCTTTTTTTGCCTTTTTCCTTGAGAATTTTAAGCGCCTGGTCGGAGCCGGTACCGTTGACGTTGTCTTTAGTCGGGTCCAGCGTAAACCAATTTTCCGGGGCTTTGCTGCCCTGAGCGTTCAGGAAAGAAACGGGCAGGCAAAACGCAAGGATTGCTACACAATGTTTTAATGTCATGTTGAAAGAAAATTTTGAATTTTTAACTTCAGAGAAACTGATTTTTCTAATCGGGTACTTGATATAATCGGCAAAAATACCTGTTTTCAAGCCTGTAGCCGGAAGATTAGACAAAACGGCCCCAAGCGGCTTTGGACATGGCACTTTTAACGGCAGACGAATCACATTTTATATAAAAAGGTCATCAAAAATGCCTTGTCAAAGGGTACCGCGGATGGCCTGTTCGCGCTCGATGGCTTCAAAAAGCGCTTTGAAATTCCCCTTGCCGAACGATTTGGCGCCTTTCCGCTGTATGATCTCGAAGAAAACCGTCGGGCGGTCCTGCACCGGCTTGGTAAAAATCTGGAGCAGGTAGCCATCTTCATCCCGGTCGACGAGCAGGTTCAGGCGCTTGAGTTCTTCCAGGTCTTCGTCGATCTTTCCGACCCGGTCGAGTACGTCTTCATAGTACGTTTCAGGCACGTATAGAAAATCGACGCCGTTGTCGCGGAGGCGGTTGACGGTATCGATGATATCGTTGGTGGCCACTGCGATGTGCTGAACGCCGGCGCCCCGATAAAACTCCAGGTATTCGTCGATCTGGCTCTTTTTCAGGCCTTTTGCCGGTTCGTTGATGGGAAATTTGATGTACCCGTTCCCGTTGGATACCACTTTCGACATCAGGGCGGTGTATTCGGTGGAAATGTCTTTATCGTCGAACGTGATCAGCAACTTGAATCCCATCACGTCCTGGTAAAATTTCACCCATTTGTTCATGGCGCCGAGCTCAACGTTGCCCACGCAGTGATCCACGAACTGAAGACCGACGGATTTGACCGGGAAAACGCTTTTGCGCGGCACAAAGCCCGGCATGAACACGCCTTTGTAGTTGGTTCGCTCCACCAGCGTGTGGATGGTATCGCCATAGGTATGGATTGCGGCGACTACGATCTCGCCGTTGTCATCGCGGAGGGTTTTAGGCGCGAAAGCCGAGGTGGCGCCGCGCTTCAATGCCGTGTAGTAAGCGCTTTCTGCGTCGTCTACCCAGAGCGCCAATACTTTTACGCCGTCGCCGTGTTGTGCTACGTGGCGGGCGATTTCCGTATCGGGAAGCAGTGAAGACGTCAGTACCAGGCGGATTTTGTTTTGTTGCAATACATAACTGACCCGGTCGCGCACCCCCGTCTCCGGGCCGCAGTAAGCCACCAGTTCGAAGCCGAAAGCGGCCTGATAATACATGGCGCTTTGTTTGGCGTTGCCTACATAAAATTCGAGGTGGTCGGTGCCGTTAATGGGAAAGGAATCCTGCGGTGCGGGGTTGGCAGACGTGGCCGTGGTGGCGGATTTGGTTAAGGTATCCATTATGAAACAGTTGACAGGCGAAAGTGAGATGTGCCTTTTGAAAAAGAGGTGCAAAAGTAACAAAAAACGTCGGCCTGAAGGGCGTTTTCATCTGTCAAATTCTTGTAAGTACCTCGACTGAAGTACTTGATAAAATGAACGCAGGGGTTTTGAGGCAGGGCAAGGCATTTATGTAGGGCATGGCAACGCTGCGGCTGAAAAAATAACGCAGTATTGGCGCTAAAGACCAAAGTGGGTTCTGTCAACTGATCCGGTCCGGGTATTTTAAAAACAATTTAATAGGTGGCTTTCAATTGCAGGTCGAGCCTCACCTGCGATTCCTGCATGGTCGTGTTGCGCAGCCACAACACAACGTCGATACTGAAACGCGAGTCGGACAGAAACCGCTTGGCGTTGGCGAGGGAGGGTATGAGCGGGAGCGAATTGCCGGGGTCGAGCGGAACGGGCTGGCGGTAGGCGATCTCTATCCAGTCGGTCGGGTCGCTTTTATCGTACACCCGCACGGAAACCTGGTCGATAAAATCCAGGTCGGCATCGCCGAATACGCCGCCGATCGAGCCGATCGAAGCGATGATTCCCGTAACATCCTGGTCCGTTTTACCGTGCTGATCGAGGTATTGCTGGTAGCGCGTGGGGATATTTTCAATTTGAAAATGGTGCACGTCGAATACGCCGATGCCCGCCGGGATATAAAACTCCTGCTGGTAAATCATATCGAACCCCGGCGCCTGGTCGTTTACCTTATTGCAACTGCCGGAAACAAAAAGCACGGCGAAAAGGGCAAAAATGCACGCAAATAGTTTCATGAAAGATATTGAACAAATGAAGTAATAACACAAATTTGGGCCTGGGCCAAGTCTCTATTGTCGGCTTATTCATCCGATGACTCCAAGTCATCGGATGAATAACGAGTTGGTAGGCAATAATTTCAAGTTTTCGACGCGTAACGATAGTGGTGCTGCGGAAGATGGTTTACATTAATCCGGTCTCGTTGCCTGGCAATACATAGGCGCAAAAAGAGGGTTTGGGGTTGCTCAGGGTAAAGTTATGCCAAATGCTTCTGCATCTCCTGCCGGAACCGCAATATCGCCACGAAATCATCAAACTCGCGCGGTCGTGCACTTTGCGGGTTTTGCAAATACGAACGCAGGACCTCGCTGCCCGTTGCATCTTTCGGACGTCCGTAATAAGCCGCCGTCCGGAGCGCAGAAGCGTAATGCCAGCCGGGTATTTCGCCGTTGCCGCCGGCAGCGGTCCGGCCGTACTGATCGAGCAGATCGCGCATGAGGGATTCCGGCCAGGGTTGGTGGAACTTTTCGATCGCTCGAAGGAAAAATTCGTTTTCATGGCTGATCGGCAGGTTTTTTCTTCCCAAAAACCGCATTGCATCAGGAATATACCTGTCCAAAAAAAACGTCATGGCTTTCGTTTGCCAAATCGCGTGGCGGAAATCGCTGCTGAAGTGCTGCAGCACCGGCTCTACCCACGCCTGTTCGGAATGCAGCACGATGGCCGTGAGCAAAGCGGCGGCATCTTCATGGTCGTTTAGGCAAACAAGCATCTTTTCCGTGGAAAGCCCCGTGTATTTTGACAGCCGGGCCGGGGGTATCAGGCCGATCAATAACCGAAGCAATTCCTCGCGCCAGTTGGCCCGGGCCTTGGCTGACAGAAGGGAAAACCAGGGCTGCAGGGCCTCCTCCGACAAGTCGGGCAAGCTGGTTTTTAATATTTTTTCCCTGTCCGAAGACTTCAGGGCATGTGCAAATCGATCTTCGAACAGCGTTTCCAGGTCTTTTTGCAGGCGGCTACCCGGCAAGAGCATCAGCATTTGCAGAGCAGCGAGGCGGACTTCCCTGTTTTTATCCGAAAACGCCCGCTCCAGCAGGTTTTCGTCGGTGGCGGAAAGTCTGTTGCGCAGTATTTCCAAAAACCGGATCTTGTGTTCGGGATTTTCTTCCGGCCAGGTTTTTTCGAGCCAGGCCAGCGCCAGCAAGGGGTTTCGGGACCGGGTTTCCTCCAGCAGGCGTTTTCGAACGGCGAAGGACGCGGTGAACCAGTCCGCCGAAGGGTTCTGTATCAGCGCGTCCCAACGCGGGTTTTGCGATGCGAGCCACTCGCCGACGGGCCCGGCCGCGGCCATTATCTTTTCAGCCGGTTCCAGGTTCCGGGCGGCTGTTTCCAGCAGATCGGGCAAGTATTCCGGCGGCAGCCGGCGCTGGTTCCGGAGGAGCAGATCGAGGAATTCGGGCAGCGCCTCCGCGTAGCGTCCCGACAGTATCGATCCCAGGTCGCGCGCTGCTTCCGCGCTGCAAACCGGCCGTTCATCATGCCTGCTGCCGCTACTGCTCTCCGCCACGGTCATCTGAAATCCCGCCTTGCGCAACAAGCTGCCTGCGGCAAGCGCCTCCAGCGCATCCCTGGCCGCATCGCCCGATGACCGGAGCCCGAGTTCGGCCGGAACGCTTTCCGGCAGCGAGCTGCGTTCGGTGCCGGCGATGGCTGTTTTGAGTATGTTTTGCCAGGACATGCAGGGTGGCGGTGAATTTTCGGAAAGGTAAGGATGAAGGAATTGCGGTACAACAAGGTATTGCAAAACACCGGTTTCGCGACGATATTCAGGTGGAATTCGTGTTTTACAACGCAATTCCGCCCTCAAACCGCGAATCGGACATCCCAAGCATAACCCTACCCGTTTTTCCAACTTTTTCCCATCTTTACGGTCATAAAACGACCGTTTCCCGTGGATCGAATTACAACAGCATCTTTGATCATGGCCGCAATGCTGGCCCTCTCGGCCGACGACCATCGTCCGTTCGATTTTTCTCGTTCGCTCGACCCCCGCGAAGCGCTTTGGGTTGATTCGGTGTTCAACGCCATGACCGATGAAGAGCGCTTCGGCCAACTCTTTATGCTGCGCGCGCATGCAGACAAGGATTCGGCATACGAACAGCAGGTGGAGGACCTGATCCGGCGCTACAAACCCGCCGGCCTGTGTTTTTTCAATCCGACCAATGTCGGGACGGTGGAGAAACAGGCCGAACTCACCAACCGTTACCAGGCAGCCAGCCCGCGCCTGCAGCTCATGATCGCTGCGGATTTTGAGAACGGCGTGGGTATGCGGTACCGGGAGAGCGCTGTTTCATTTCCCAGGGCCATGATGCTGGGGGCCGTGCAGGACAACCACCTGATTTACGACATGGGGCGCGAAATCGCCCGCGAATGCCGTCGCATGGGCGTTAATGTGAATTTTGCACCCGACTCCGACATCAATAACAACGCTGCGAATCCTGTGATCAACGAGCGTTCGTACGGCGAAGACCGGTACAACGTGACGGCCAAGGCATTCCAGTACATGATGGGGCTGCAGGACGGCGGCTTGCTGGCCAGCGCCAAGCACTTTCCCGGACATGGCGATACGAACATGGATTCGCATTTTGATCTGCCGCTCGTGCCATTTAGCATGGAAAGGCTGGACAGTCTCGAACTCTACCCTTTCCGGGCCTTGTCGCAGGCGGGCATCGGTTCCGTCATGGTGGCACATTTGAGCGTGCCGGCCCTCGATGACCGTCCCAACCGCCCCACTTCGCTGAGCAGGTCGACCATCACCACGCTCCTGCGGGAAAAAATTGGTTTTGAAGGACTTATCATGACCGACGCCATGGAAATGCAGGGGGTACAAAAGTTCTTCAAATCCGCCGTCGCCGACATCGAAGCCCTGCGTGCGGGCAACGATATGGTACTGCTCCCTGCCGATATTGCCGCTACCATGCTCGCCCTGCCTGAAGCAATCGCCAACGGCACCCTTGACCGTAACAGCCTCTATGCGAGCGTAAAAAGGGTGCTTCGCGCCAAATATCGCCTCGGTCTCGCCGAACCGCAGCACGTGGAAATGGCAAACCTGCGCCGCGATATCAACACGCCCGGCGCCCTGGTGCTCAAACGCAAACTCATCGCCCATGCGCTCACGCTTGTGCGCGACAATCCGGGCATCACCGGATTTCCCGATCTTGAAAAATACAGGATTGCGACCCTTGCACTGGGCGACACCAATCGCACCGTTTTTCAAACATATTGCGGCTATTATTCGCCCATGACGCATTTCAACGCGGGCAAGGAAATC
>JAKOXM010000111.1 GCA_029781095.1 Bacteroidota bacterium | reverse complement strand
CGCGACCTGCCCGTCAGCGACCTCGGCCACGAGATTTGGACAACGGACGCGTGGTATACCATGAACAGCAGTCCCGCTGACGCAAATGGCGACGTAACAACCCGGCCGACGTACACCGCTCCCGCAGATAACACACTCACTGACAAGGAAAAATCCGCCGGCTGGCAACTCCTGTTCAACGGAAGCTCGCTCGATGGCTGGCATTCTTACGGCAAAAAAGCCGCCGGCAAGGACTGGATCATAGCGGACGGCGCCATCCACCTCGATACCAAACCCAAAGCGGCAGGGGCATCGCAGCAGCGCGATGCAGGCGACATACTCACTGCTGTCGATTACCAGGATTTCGAGCTGGCACTCGACTGGAAGATCGGCGCCTGCGGCAATTCAGGCGTCCTGTACAACGTGGTGGAAGATCCGGCGAAATACGACTACATCTGGCAGACGGGGCCCGAAATGCAAATCCTGGATAACAGCTGTCACCCCGACAGCAAGTTTCCCAAACACCGCGCCGGCGACCTGTACGATATGCGGGAGTGCAAATATGTGACCGTAAAACCCGCCGGTGAATGGAATCACATGCGCATCATCAGTAAAGGCGGCAAAGTGGAACACTGGCTCAACAACCGTAAAGTCGTGACGTACGACATGAATGCGCCCGAATGGCAGCAACTCATCGCGGGCAGTAAATTCAAGGATATGCCGGACTTTGGCAAGGCCAGAAAAGGGAAGATCGCGCTGCAGGATCACGGCGATCCTGTATGGTTCAAGAATATTAAAATACGGAAACTGTGAATGAGTGGGTTGAGAAGGATTGAGATGGTTGAGGGGTTGAGGCAGCCATATAGGTTTATATGCTACTGATAATCAATATCTTGGCTCAAAAATTAACCCCCTCAACCCTTCTAAATCTCCTCAACTGCCCTCCAGGGCTCTACGATTGCTTTTTCGACCGGTAATAGATCACCTCTGCTTTTTCAATCGTGATCAGGGCGCCGCATCCGGCCTCCTCTATCAACTGGTTTGCCTTTTCCAGAAACCGCTCAATTTTATCGGCATGGTCCACTATCTCCACCACAACAGGCAAGTCATGCGACAGGTCGAGTAATTTGGCCGTGTGAATGCGGCTGCTTGCTCCGTAGGAAAGAATGCCGCGTAAAACGGTTGCACCGGCAATACCCTGCTTTTTGGCTGCGAAAACAAGGGCCTCGTACAAAGGCATATGGTGCGATTTGTCCAGTTCGCCGATAAAAATGCGCAGCAGTTTTGAATCGCGATCGAGTTCCATACCTAGATTGATCTTGTAATAGTGATGCCGATAAAAGTAGCCGCGAGTCCGGCAACCACGCTGATCGTGACGTACAGGGCCAGATACATCCACTCACCGTCGCTCATCAGTTTGATGCTCTCGTAGGAAAATGCGGAAAAAGTAGTGAAGCCGCCGCAAAATCCGGTAGCAAGCAAAAGACGCAGTTCAGGCGTTAAAGTATTCCCGCGTTCGGACAAGCCGTAAATAATGCCGATAATCAGACACCCCGCAATGTTTACGGCAAGTGTACCGAATGGCAATGTCGAAGGAAAAAACCTGGAAACAAGCTGCTGGGAATAATAGCGCAGGACACTGCCAATGAATCCGCCTATTCCAATTAATAAAAAAATTCTGTTCACCCAGGGCCGTATTTTAATGAACAGGAGTCATCAGCCATGATCGGCGTTTATTTTTTCAGGAAAACTCCATTTCCTGTATGGAAGCAGCAAAAATAGACATAATTTCCAGCCTTTAAGTGCCCGGACATATCTAATTGATAAAATAAACGCAGGGATTTTGAGACAGGATAAGGCATTTTTTGGGGGCATTGCAGCGCTGCGGCTGAAAAAATAACGAAGTATTGGCGCAAAAAATCGAAGTAGATTTTAACAACCAGATATGTCCAAACACTTATAGCGTTTATATCGCAAAAACAACCCTTGCCATGTTACGAGCATGCTTCACCGCTTTCCTTGTTTGCCAATTGGCCGCCATTTACGCACAAGGCAATATCACTTCCGATTCAATGGTTGTCGAAGGGGTTCGTCTCCACGACGAAGGCAAATACCGCGAGGCTTTGGACCGTTTTGAACAAGCCATCAGGCTGGATGGAAACAATGGCAACGCATTGTATGAAGCCGGCAATACCTGTTTCGCATCAGGGGACTACAAACAAGCCATGAAGTACGCCGACAGGGTTATTAAAAACAACCGGGCTGCCGTCCCGGAAGCCTATATGCTCAAGGGAAATGCCCTCGATATGCTCGGCAAGCCGGACAAAGCCATCGACGTATATGAAGACGGCATCAGGCGCGGATACAAAAGCCATATGCTTCATTTCAACCTCGGAGTAACCCTGATGAAACAAAAAAAATACGAGGAAGCGGAGCCCGAGTTTATTAAAACCCTGAAAATCAGTCCGTCGTATGTCAGCGCGCATTATATGCTGGGATACTGCAATGCCGAACAATCCCGGAAAGTAAAAGCCCTGCTGCCCCTGTATTATTTTTTACTGATCGAAAATGAGGGCAAGCGCGCCGATGTCGCCCTCGGATTTATCAAACGAACCATGGCCGCCGGGGTGGAACAAAACAATAAACAGGTATTTACCATCAAAATGGACGACCGGACGATAGGCGATGAGTTCGGGTCCACCGACCTCGCGCTCTCCATGATACCCATCGCACGGGGAATGGGCGCCAGGGCGCTGAAAGATTCGCTCGGAGTCAGCCTGCCGGAACAAACTTTTTCACAACAACTAGTCAGTTACAACGAGTCGCTGTTCAAATTGCTGAGCGAAACGAAGGAGCGTTCTGCCGATTCTTTCTGGTGGGATACCTACGCCAATTTTTTTATAGAACTGCAACAAAAAGGGCATACCGAGGCTTTTACCCGTTATATTCTGCTGAACAGCGGCGACAAAACCGCTCTCGGCTGGCTGCTCGACAACAAACCCAAACTGGAGGCATTTTCCGCCTGGGTAAAAGAATACCAGGAAAAAAATTAACTGCTTATCGTTATCAATTTTTGACGCCTTGCAACTTCCCGAACAGAACAACATCATCCGGCCCCACGCCGAAACGGCTTATGCGCACGAACTGAAGGCACTGGAAGCCATCGACGACCGGCCGAGACCAACCAACTGGCGCCTGTCGCCCTGGGCGGTCGTCACCTACCTGCTCGGCGGCAAGGCGGGCGAAACGGTTATCGAACCGAAGTATTATGGCCAGCGCCGCCTCATCGAGATTGCCGTAGCCACCCTCGCAACCGACCGCGCATTGCTCCTGCTCGGCGTACCGGGCACCGCCAAAACATGGGTCAGCGAACACCTTTCGGCGGCTATCAGCGGCGACAGCACCCTGATGGTGCAGGGCACCGCCGGACTGAATGAAGAAAACCTGCGCTATGGCTGGAACTATGCACGACTCCTTGCGGAGGGCCCTTCTGAAAATGCGCTGGTGCTCAGTCCCGTCATGCATGCCATGCGCAACGGCAAGATCGTGCGCGTGGAAGAACTGACGCGTATCCCTGCCGACGTGCAGGACACTCTAATTACGGTTTTGTCCGAAAAAACATTGCCCATCCCGGAACTCGGCGCGGAAGTGCAGGCGCAACGCGGCTTCAACCTGATCGCTACTTCCAATGACCGCGACAAGGGTGTGAACGAACTTTCCGCTGCCCTGCGCCGTCGTTTTAATACGGTCGTGCTGCCCCTGCCCGAATCGCTGGACGAAGAAGTCGCCATTGTGCAAAACCGCGTCAGTGCATTGGGAAAATCGCTCGAACTGCCTCCCGAGGCCGCGCCGCTGCGTGAAATACAACGCCTGGTGACAGTGTTCCGCGAACTCCGCAGCGGCAAAACGGAAGACGGCCGGGAAAAGATCAAAAGCCCCACCGCCACCCTCAGTACTGCCGAAGCCATTTCCGTCATTCACCAGGGACAGTCGCTTGCCGTGCACTTTGGCGACGGCGAGCTGCGCGCCCACGACCTCGCAGCAGGGCTCAGCGGGGCAGTCATCAAAGACCCGGGCACCGACAACACCGTCTGGCAGGAATACCTCGAGACCATCGTCAAAAAAAGGGACGGCTGGCAGGATCTCTACAGGGCCTGTAAAGAACTGGGACGCTGAAGATGAATGCCTCTGTTGCCATATCAAATATGATTTTTTTCATACCTTTCGCTACCTTTTTTGGCATCATCCATAGCAAAATGATCCGGAATACATTCCTCGCTTGCGGTCTGTTTTTTTCAGTTGCCACCACTGCCCATGCCGCATTCGTATCCGGCATCTTTAAAAATTCCACACCCGGCAGTATCGTCCAGATATTTGTGCCGCATTATTATGTTGACGGGCGCACCGATACGTACTGGGCCGAACTGGACGATCAGTTGCATTTCTCGATCGAGGCCGTCATACCCGAGCCGCAAATCGTATTTCTCATCCACAACGAAGAACGCCTGCCGGTTTTTCTGGAACCCACGGACACGCTGAACGTCCGGGCCGACATCTTTCAGTTTCCGCTGGTCGTAACTTTCAGCGGCCGCGGCAGCGCCAACAACCGTCTGTTGCAACAATATTTCCGCGAAAACCCGCCCGACTATGACGAATTGAACAATATCCGGTTCAAGATCGGGCAATGGTGGGGCGTAGTGGAACAAACCATGAATGACCGCATGGAATCACTCGACCCGGTTTCGTTCAGAGAGTATCTTGACCATCGGAAAATGGCGGCATCTACCCTGCTCGACGATTTTTCAACCAAAAGCCCGGGCGCCATTACACCCGCCTTTTTCGACTGGATGGCCGCGGAAATCGTTTATTCCTGGGCCTACCACCTGCTTTTTTACGGGCAGGTGTACGGCAATCGATACCAGATACAGCCCGAATTTTTTGATTTCCTGAATGACGCGCCCCTGGTCAGTGAAGCGATCGGCAACGAGTGGTACCGCCTGTTCCTGCAGGCCCTTGTGGCCCGGCAAATGGCAAAAAACAACATCACGGAAAATTATTTTGCCCGGCAATACGGGCTCGCCGGTGTGCTTTTGACGGGCAAACCCCTTGCATTTTATCGCTCGGAAATAATTCGTCTCGCTTTTTCCGGCGATCGGTACCGCGAGGTTTTGCCATACTACATCCAGTTTCTGCAAAACAATGAATTTACCGCCTACGACGCAAAAGTGACGGATCTGTATGAAAAAATTGCCCGGGTCGCACCGGGAACCCCCGCTCCTGCGTTTACAGCGGAAGATGCCGAAGGCAAGGCCGTATCGCTGGCGCAATTGCGCGGCAAAATCGTCTATCTGAATTTCTGGGCGAGCTGGTGCAGCGCCTGTCTCAAAAAAATGGACATGTTCAGTGATTATGCTTCGGAACTGAATCGCAACGGCGTTGAAATAGTCAACATTTCTATTGACGAAAACGCCGGGAACTGGCGGAATGCCCTCACCGAACGGGGCTTTAAAGGCCACAATCTGCTGGCCTCTTCCGGGCATGAAAACAACATTGCCCTCATTTACGGGGTAGAGGCCGTGCCGCAATACTTTATTATTGCCAAAAACGGCACTTTTGCCGAAAAGTCTCCATCCAGCCAACCCGAAGACATTAAAAATCAATTGCTTAATCTTACTAAATCGCACTAAAAACCGATGCGACAATTATTCGTGGTCCTTTTTTCGGGGATCATGTCCGCCCTTGCTGCGCAGTCTGACAGTGCGGATGTGCAAACATTTGTAGAGCAGATGCCTTTTTTCCCGGGTTGTGAGCATTTTAGGCCCGACGACCCGGCCAAGCGGTCGTGCAGCGACAAGGCCCTTGCCGCTTTTATCACTTCCAACCTTGTTTACCCGGATACGGCTGCCCGTCAAAACATTGAAGGCATGGTAGTCGTGGGGTTCGTAGTCGATGAGCAGGGTAACCTCGGCGACATCCATGTCTTGCACGACATCGGCGGCGGATGCGGAGCGGCCGCATTGCGTGTCGTCAGGGCCATGCCCAAATGGGAACCGGCAGCGCACGAAGGCCGCAATGTGAAGGTAAGGCTCAATCTGCCGATCCAGTTCGCCTTCAAAAGGCGACTGGCCGACGAAGGCGAACAGTTCGCTATTCACTGGGGAAAGCTGCACCAGGAAACCGTTACCAAGGCAGATCTGGAAAAAAACCTGGACGAGGCGATCCTCGTTCGGGACGCATTCGGCAACCTGGCCGAAATACTGGAACTGGAATTCCTGTTTGAAAAAGGCAAAAAAAACGCTTCCGCCAAAGTTACAGGCAGTATACCGGACAGGAAACTTCGCAAAATCGTCGAACAAACGACGAGCGGTGGTACATTTACGGTCAATGCCGGTATCCAATATGGCAACGGCTCCCTTCTCGTAACCCGAACGTTTAAGGTACAGTAGGTAGCAGCGGTTCGCTGTGACAGGATCGGTCGATAGGAGCCGGTATTTTGTAACTGTCCGCTGCTTCGTAATTGCCTGCTGCTACCGCTACTGCTTCCAAAACGATGATACCAAACGATAAAGGCTTATACAAGGGTTTGACCGAAGCCAAAAGCCGGGGCGAAAAACGGCTGGCCATCCTGTTTGATCCGGACAAGATGCGGCTGAAGAAAATGGAACAGACGCTCGACCTTGCCCTGTCTTGCGGGGTGGATTATTTTTTTATCGGCGGAAGTCTCGTCGTGAACGACATGCTCGACGATCTGCTCATACAAATCCGCCAGCGATGCCCTGTTCCGCTTATTCTATTCCCGGGCAACTCATTCCAGCTCAGTTATCGCGCCGATGGCATTCTTTTTCTGTCGCTGATCAGCGGCCGCAACCCCGAATTGCTGATCGGTCAGCACGTTATATCCGCGCCTTTCCTCAAAATGTCGCCGCTCGAGATCATCAGTACCGGCTATATACTCATCGATGGCGGCGTCCAGACAGCCGTGCAGTATATGTCAAACACTTACCCGATCCCTGCCAACAAAGATGACATCGCTGTCTGTACAGCCCTTGCAGGGGAGTTGCTGGGCCTCCGGATGATATATCTCGACGCCGGATCGGGCGCCACCATGCCTGTCTCGGAAAGTATGATAGAAGCCGTCAGCGGGGCGGTCAGCGTACCGTTGATCGTTGGCGGCGGAATCCGGACGCCGGAAAAAGCGGCTGCCAACCTCCGGGCCGGGGCCGATCTGATCGTTGTAGGCAACGCCATCGAGAAAGACCCTTCGCTGATCAGGGAGATTTCAGCCGCGGTGAAAGATTTTCAACCGGCATAGCGGAACGATTTGGTTCCTTTGCCGGGTTATGCAGACTTTTCTGAAATCAACGGCCCGGCAGGTATATCTTTAGCGCAAAAGGCGGATTGGCCTGTGCGGCAGGAGCAGGCGGTTTCTCAACTTCAAATAAATATGCAAACCGGAACAGTTATAAAATCCACGGGCAGTTGGTACAACGTGCGCCTCGATGAATCGAAGGAGGTGCTTCAATGCCGCATCGTGGGCAAATTCCGCCTCGAAGACGTGCCGCTAACCAACCCGGTGGCCGTCGGCGACCGCGTGGAAGTACAGCCCGAAGGCGCCGACCGCGGTATGATCAAAAAAATACTTCCCCGGTCAAACTATGTCATAAGGCAGTCGCCGCGGCGCAAACACGATCTGCATCTGATGGCGGCCAATATCGACCAGGCAGTTCTGATTACCACCATTGTGCAACCGGATCTGAAACCCGGCTTTATCGACCGTTTTCTCGTGATGACGGAGCGCGACGAAATTCCCGTCACAATCGTCTTCAACAAAGCCGACGTGTATGACGAGGCCGATATGGAACGTTTTCAGGAGATGAAAGAGGTGTACGGCAAGATCGGTTACGGCATTTTACTTACGTCCGTACCTGAAAAATCGGGGCTGGAGGCGCTTAAAAACGTGTTGAAAGACAAAACGACACTCGTGAGCGGTCAATCCGGAGTGGGGAAAAGCAGTCTGATCAATTCCATTCAGCCGCAGCTCGAACTGCGCACCGGCGAAATAAGCGATTATTCGGGCAAAGGCCAGCATACAACCACCTTTGCCGAGATGTTCGATCTTGATTTCGGCGGTTGCATCATTGATACACCCGGCATTAAAACGCTGGGTTTCAACGACAAGGACAAATCAAATATCGCGCACAGCTTCCGCGAGTTTTTTGCCCTTTCCGAAAACTGCCGTTTCGGCGGCGCCTGCCTCCACCGCGACGAACCCGGTTGCGCCGTGCACGAAGCCCTCAGACGCGGCGAGGTAAGCGAACTGCGGTATACCAACTATCTTACGCTGCTCGAAGAAGTGGAAGACCAGAACTACTGGGAACGGCGCAAAGAATTTTAAAACAGCCGTCTTCGGTCTTTTTTATGACCAAAATGAACAGCGTGCATTCGGCACAAGAGCGATCTTGTGACCGCCTAAATTTTATTAATGCAACATCTGCATATCGAAACCGTTATTTTGCCAACTTTGCCCCTCTTTTTTCCTAAAAATATCAGAAAAGAGGGGCTGTTTTTTTAAAAAATAATTTATTCGTACCAAATCCGATTACCCGTCAATGAAAAAACTGCTTCTATTGTTGCCAGTGTTTTTAGCCCTGCATACCGCCCATGCCCAACGCAATTCTTATTTCGAAGCCGGCTTTTTGTTTGGCCTGACCAACTATTCCGGCGATATTTCCTCGTCGGCAATCGAAATAAAGGAAACCCAGCCTGGTTACGGGGTTTACTTTCGCTACCACTTTTCCAGGTCTTTTTCCGCTAAAGTCCACGCATATTCCGGGGCTATTTCGGGCGACGACAAAAACTCTCCGACGCTGTCTGCCAGAAAACTCCGCTTTTCCTCCTCCATTGTGGAATTAGGAGCCGCTGCAGAGTGGAAGCTGTGGGGCCAGGAACGGTATTCCAGTACAGGTATCCACAATTTTTTTCTTACACCTTACCTGTTCCTCGGGCTTGGCCTTGCGATCACCGATCCGAAGGCCGAATATTACGGCGACCCCAGCCTGTCCGATCTGTATCTGAAAACCCCGCTTCCGGAAGAAGGTCTGCGGAAAAATTTTGTACTTGCACCGATGGGCGTGGGACTTCGCGCCGACGTGCTCGATCGACTCGTTATTGGCCTTGAAGGCGGTTGGAGACCCGTATTTTCCGATGATCTGGACGGCATTCGCGCCAACGGCAACCCGAAAAAGGGGGATTGGTATTACTTTGCCGGTGTGACAGTATCGTTTGTCCTGAGCGATCCTCAGCGGCATAGATAAACCCGCCCTGCTCCAGCCGGCTATACTTTTCCGATCAGGCCTTTCGACTTTCCGCGGTTTTATACCTTTGGCCCGCCTGAGCATGTTGGTTTTTTTTGCCCGGGGCAGAAAATCCCCAACATGCTCTCAGTCGAAAGGCCTTTGCTTTTTTCATATGCAAAACGGAATTTTACTTTCCTTTATCGGACTGTATTTGCTCGGCACGCTGGCTATCGGCTGGTGGGCATCGAAAAGGGTGAAAACAACCGCCGATTTTGTGGTAGCCGGCAAGCGATTGCCCCTGTTTATGGCCTCCTGCGCCATATTTGCCACCTGGTTTGGCTCGGAAACCGTGATGGGCGCGTCGTCCGAGTTTACTCAACACGGCCTTTTGGGCGTTATAGAAGACCCTTTTGGAGCATCGCTTTGTTTGTTCCTGGCCGGAATGTTCATAGCCCGTCCGCTGTACAACCTCAACCTGTTTACATTCAACGATTTTTTCCGTCTCCGCTTCAACAAAGCGGCGGAGATCACCTCCGCTATCTTCATGGTGCCGTCCTATTTCAGCTGGATCGCAGCGCAATTGGTAGCCCTGGCCGTCGTATTGCAGGCGGTTTGCGGCCTGGATCGCGAATGGGGTGTGCTGATTTGCTCTGTCATGGTGCTGATCTACACCTACATCGGAGGCATGTGGTCGGTCGCCATCACCGATTTTGTTCAGACTATTGCCATTGTCATCGGACTGGTGGTACTGGCGGCTGATCTTGTGTTTCAGGTAGGCGGTTTTGAAAAAATGGTGGACGCTGCGCCGGAAGGCTTTTTCCGGTTTTTGCCGGAGGCCAAACCGCCCGATATAATCAGCTGGGTAGCCGCATGGATGACCATCGGGCTGGGGAGTATCCCGCAACAAGATGTTTTTCAGCGAGTTATGGCTGCAAAAAGCGAGCGAACCGCCGTAATGGCATGCCATACTTCCGGGGTGATGTATCTCACGATCGCTTTTTTGCCGCTCATGATCTGTTTTTGCGGTCGCATCCTGTATCCCGAACTCCTGGAGGGCGACACCCAGATGATGATCCCGACCATGGTGCTGCACCACAGCGGGATAGGTATGCAGATACTTTTTTTCGGCGCATTGCTCTCCGCCATTCTCAGCACTTGCAGCGGCGCCATCCTTGCGCCGGCCACCGTTCTGGGTGAAAATCTGATACGACCGCTTTTCAAATCGCTGACAGACCAGCAGTTGTTGCGTATCATGCGCATGTCGGTAGTCGGCGTCACTGTGGTCACAGGCACCATGGCCATGATGCGCAATAACATATACGAATTGGTAGGGGAATCGTCGGCGCTAAGCCTCGTTTCACTGTTTACTCCGCTTATTGCAGGTCTTTACTGGCGCCGGGCCTCGGCAGCGGGCGCCATGACATCCATGATCGCAGGCATGCTGGTATGGCTGGTCTCGCTCTATCTCCTGCCCGAAGAACCCGCAGAAGACGCTTCGATATGGATGCATATTCCGCCCATGTTGTACGGTTTTGCCGCCGGCATCAGCGGTATGATCATCGGAAGCACATTGTACCCGAAACGTGAGGTGGAGATGGTCACCGACGTAAAGCCCTGAAACGAATCAATTTAACACCCGAACATATACTATGGAAAAACGTCAATCGCTTACACTGTTGCTGGAAGCCACCTGGTGGGTCGCCACGGCCGTCGTGGTAGTCGCCACCCAGTATCCCATTTACAAGGCCATGTATGTATGGCCTTACGGGCAATGGAATATCATTTTCATCGTGGTATTGCTTACGCTGGCGCGGTATGTTTTTTTGCTTAAACACACATTTCTTGCCAGGCGGCAGATTCTAAAGGTAGTGCTTCTGCTATTGATGTTCCCGTTGACGTTTGCCATGGTGACCGGTTTGAATTCTTTTATGACGTTCATCGAGGAAAAAACCTGGGAGCCTTTGACGGGCCATCTCTCCGGCGACTATAAAAAAGCGATCGAACAATATATATGGAGTGAAATGTTGTTTTTCGGGGCGGGAAGTATCATTGTGGGGCCGGTATTTGCCGGGCGGCTCATGCTTTCCATTTGGCGCACGCGCAACCGCGGCACCGTATGAGTAAAAAAGAAACGCCCCTTCCGGCGTTGAAACCGAAAGGGGCGTACTATGGTAATTTTCAGTCAGTTTTAATTATTTCGTTTTGGCAAGGTCGGCAGAAGCATCTTGTTGCGGCAGAACGCGGCTCGTCCATTCGATCTGGTCGGGATTGCCCGGGCCTACGAGGTCGAGGGTTTGCATTTCAATCAGTGTGAGGCCGGTAACCTGATTGCCCTGAACACCGAATTCGCGGTAGTCATTGGCCCAGTTTACTTTGAATTCCTTTACGTCGGCGTTCAGTTCCTGGCTGATTGTTGCAACCGTAAGAGAGTTCGGATTTACGCCTGCTACGTAGTGAGAGCCGAGGTAGTTGCCTTTTTTGTCGAAAACAGAGATGCTGTAGGTTTTCGTGCCGCGCATAAAGCCGCGAGCGATATTGTAGAGAACGGCGATGTTATCTTCCGTTTCAAATTTTGCTACCGGTTCCGGGTAAACAGGCATGCTGCTGAATTGTGCGCTGCGCTCGAGTTCGGGGAGGAATTGGTAAAATTCCCATCCGAGGCGCTTTGCTTTGGCAGCCGTGCGTGTTTCCAGTTGGCCTTGCAGATCCTGTGCGCTGAACGTATAGGGCAGCGTTGCAGTCGGGAACTGAGCCAGAAAATCCTGAAACGACGGAGCGTTTTGTGCCGTTGCTTTGAAAGCGAAGATGCTTGCGAGAGCGATCAGGATGGTCGGAAGTGCGGTGGTATTTTTCATGTTACTTCGGTTTTGGTTGTTGAGATGTTGGTGATGTATTCTGATTAAACGGCGCTTCTTGTTATTTATCGGCAGCGCTGATAGGGTATAGGCAAATCGGATGCCAAAAAATTTCGGAGGCGGATGTTTTTTGAAAAATTTATTTTCGCAAGTGCGTTTTTAGACTGATATGGGTATAAAAGTCACGTAAATACGTACGATTTGTGCAAAAATCCGGATGTCAATGAACTAAAAAAATGATCGCTCCCATGAAAAAAACCACAGCAGGTTGCGAACAGGGTTAAAATTTCAACGGCAAAATTCGCAGCTTTTGTTTCCAAAAACTGTTAAAATCGTATAGTAGAAAAGTACTATTTTATCTAAAATTACAGCATCCACCTGCAAAATATCACCTTTGCCGAATGAGTATCCGCGACGCCTATTCCCTGTTTTGCGCATCGGCTCCCGATTTGCCGCTGTTTATGCAACCATGGTACCTTGATGCCGTATGTGCAGAAGGCATCTGGGACGTGGTGGTCGTGGAACAGGCGGGACGTGTGGTGGCTGCCCTGCCTTATTTCCTGAAGAAAAAATGGGGCTGGCAATATGTGGCCATGCCGCAACTGGCCCGGATGCTTGGCCCCTACGTACTCCCCGAACTGCGAAACCCGCGCAAGGAAACGGCTTTGGTAGAAGCACTGCTCGACCAGTTGCCGCCCGGCCTGGCCGCTTTCGAGCAGGATTGCAATTATACGGTCTCCAACTGGCTGCCTTTTTACTGGCGTGGCTTCCGGCAAACCACGCGTTATTCTTATGCGCTGGACATCCGGGACCTCGATGCCGTGTGGAATCAGCTTGCTGCCGACTACCGCAACCAGAAAATTCCAAAGGCACGCGAAACGATAACCGTTCAAACGGGCGATTCAATATCCGATTTTCTGGATATCCACGACCTCAGTTACGAACGAAAAGGCCTCGAGGCGCCGGTTGCGCCCGAATTTATGGCCCGGCTCGATGCTGCCCTGGCTGCGCACGGCCAACGCGCTATCTTTTTTGCCACCGACCGCAATACCGGAGAAATTCACTCCGTCGCCTATCTTGTCTGGGATACACAGACCGCCTGGTACCTGATGGCCGGCGACGACCCGGCCCTACGCCAATCGGGCGCCGGCATACTAATCGCCTGGGAAGCCATCCGCTACGCACACGATGTATTGAAATTACCTTCCTTCGATTTTGCGGGAAGCATGATCCGGCCTGTCGAACGCGTACGGCGGCAGTTCGGTGCTGTTCAAAAGCCGTATTTCCGCATCCGGAAAGAATGGTCGCTGGCCTGGAAGCTCGGCAAGGCCTTGTGGCGTTAATTATTCTCTCCCTTTATGCAATTCCGCCCGGGCGAACATCCGTTTGCCTGTACAGCGCATTTTGCAAACCAAAACCTTACTCTTTATGAAAATAACGCTCTTCCTCACTTCGCTATGGCTGGCGGTGGCTTCTTTCCTGCCTGCCGAAAAAACCGCGATCAGCGGCAAAATTTCCGGCGCCAACGGGCAAGCCCTGTCCGGCGCTTCTATCAAGGTATTGAAAAACAGGGCGTCGATCGATTCTGCTGTCAGCGATTCAAACGGATTGTATCACCTCGAAACCGAATCCGGCATATATGATGTGGAATGTGCGTATGCCGGCTACGTCACCATCCGACTGACCGGCGTCGATATTAAAGCAAACGAAGAGAACACGCTACATTTCAATATGGATAGAAGTACGGAGCTGGACGAGGTGATGGTCCGGGGCTCCGGAACACCGGCGGCAAGTTATAGCGGGTCGGCAGGCGAAACCGGCGGCATTTTAACAAGCGATGTTAAAATTGTTGCCGCAGAAAAAACAGATAAAAAAAGCAGCGAGGCTTCTGCAGCCAAAGAAAGGGCCAAAAGAACGGAACGTGCGCGAAAAGACGACCCCGTTTCGAAATCCGGAATGGCAAAAACCAAATCCGCCGACAGCGCCCGGCCCGCGCCAGGCGCCGAGCCCCCCGCGCCGCCACCCGCGGTCAGCCCGGCCTACGATGAAGTCATGATCGACGGCGAAATGAAAAAAGTGCGCATCGTTTTCGAGCCGGAGACCTATGAAGAAAAAATAGAAATTGTTGATGATAAGGGTGTTGCAGCACCTCCTGGCGATCCGGTTCAGCCTGCACCGCATGCCGGACTGCTTACCGCAGGCGAATGGAGCGACCTCCACAACTGGAACCGCCATTGGACCGATCTGCTGGCCGACGGTGAAATTGACGCTTACGAGAATATGTACGGCTTTTTCCCGAAACAACGATACACCGTCATGCTTAACAATGCGCAGGATTTCCCCATCGCCGACGCCCTTGTTCAATTGAAAAGTAACGGCGAAACCATTTGGGAGGCGCGTACCGATAATACAGGAAAAGCCGAACTCTGGGTGGATATGTTCAACGCCGCTCCTTATGTTTCACCAAAAGGAGAAGGGCGGCTGATAAATGTGGAAGCATGGATAAACGGCGAAAAACACGATCTCGGGCAGCCAAAACCAGCCACGGATGGCATCAACCGTTTCAAAATAGAAGCCGATTGCAATGCCCCGAAAAACGTGGATATCGTGTGGACGGTGGATGCTACGGGCAGCATGGGTGACGAGCTCGAATACCTGAAAACCGAATTGCTCGACGTCATCGGCCGCGCCAAGGGCCGCAACCCCGATCTTTCGTTTCGCATGGGTACCGTCTTTTACCGCGATGTATCCGACACCTATATTACAAAGAGCAGCGGCCTGTCCTACGATATTTCCAAAACCGTCGATTTTATCCGGAAACAATCGGCCGATGGCGGCGGCGACTATCCGGAAGCGGTACACAGCGCGCTGGAAGAAGCCATTTACGGCCAGAAATGGAGCGAACACGCCATTGCCCGTATTTGTTTTCTGGTGCTCGACGCCAGTCCGCACCAGTCAGCCGAAGTGAATGCGAGCCTGCAAAAAAGCATCCGCGAAGCAGCCCGGCTCGGCATCCGGATCGTGCCGGTCACAGCCAGCGGCATCCAGAAAGACACCGAATTTCTGATGAAATTTTTCGGCCTGGCCACCAACGGTACCTATGTGTTCCTCACCGACCATTCCGGAATCGGCGGCAAGCACCTTGAGCCTACCACCGACGAATACAAGGTAGAGCCGCTCAACGAGTTGCTGGTACGCCTGATAACCGAATATACGAGCATCGAAACCTGCGAAGGCAAATCGAACATACGCTTCGACCCGGGTCAGCAGCAGGGACAAGCCTGGCAGGCATTGTATTATCCCAACCCCGCCGGCAGCCAGTTTGTGCTCGAACTGCCCGTCGACGTGCAATCAGTTACCCTGTATGATTCGGAAGGAAAAGCCGTGCGCAAACTCGAAAAACCGCAGGCAGGCCGGAATACAGTGATTGTCAGCGACTTGTCCGAAGGGTTTTACACCATTCGCATCCTGAAAGACGGGCAAATGCAAAGCGGAAAACTGATGGTGATCCGACTTTAGATGGAACACGGATTGGACGGATTGGACACGGATTTTCACTGAATTCATTATAAATCCAGCCAGTAACCTGCCCAAAGGATTTTACACCATTCGCATCCTGAAGAAGGACGGACAAATGCAAAGCGGAAAACTGATGGTGATCCGACTTTTGATGGAACACGGATTGGACGGATTGGACACGGATTTTCACTGAATTCATTATACATCCGGCCAGTAACCTGCCCAAAGGGTTTTACACCATTCGCATCCTGAAGGACGGGCAAATGCAAAGCGGAAAACTGATGGTGATCCGACTTTTGATGGAACACGGATTGGACGGATTGGACACGGATTTTAATAAA